>CBDUBC010000123.1:0-7075 GCA_965365285.1 uncultured bacterium | reverse complement strand
AGAAGCCTCTGTTAGATCCCTTGGCATGAGGCATTTTGATGTTCAGCTTATTGGTGGTGCGGTTTTATTTGATGGAAAAATTGCGGAGATGAAAACTGGGGAAGGGAAAACCTTAACCGCCACTCTCCCAATGTATCTTCATGCGCTTGAAGGTAAAGGGGCCCATCTCGTTACGGTTAACGACTACCTTGCTTCCCGGGATGCAGAGTGGATGGGTAAACTCTATAATTTCTTAGGCCTCTCTGTTGGATGTATTCTTTCCGATATGACAGATGAAGACCGACAAGCAGCCTATCAGTCTGACATTACCTACGGGACTAATAATGAATTTGCTTTTGATTATCTTCGAGACAATATGAAATTCAGTCTTGAGGACTACGTTCAAAGGGATCATCACTATTGTATTGTTGATGAAGTGGACTCTATTCTCATTGATGAAGCCAGAACACCTCTTCTCATTTCTGGTCCAAGTGAAGGAGATATTTCTCTTTACGCTAAAGTGAATACAGTTATTCCTCAACTTGAAAAAGAGAAACATTTTACAGTTGATGAAAAATCTAGATCAGCTATTTTTACTGATGAAGGGATTTCCAAAATTCAGGAAATCGTAGGGATTGAGGATCTCTTTAATGTTCAAAATACAGAGCTTCTCCACCATCTTAATCAAGCTCTTAAGGCCCATCAGCTTTTTGTTCGAGATAAAGACTACGTAGTCAAAGATGACAGAGTCATCATCGTTGATGAATTTACTGGACGACTTAAAGATGGATCACGATGGAGTGATGGTCTTCACCAAGCAGTTGAAGCAAAAGAAGGCGTGAAGATCAAAAAGGAAAACCAAACCCTTGCGTCGATCACTTTCCAAAACTACTTTAAACTCTATTCAAAATTAAGTGGTATGACCGGTACTGCGGATACCGAAGCTGAAGAATTTCAAAAAATCTATAAGCTAGGAGTAACGGTTATTCCAACAAATCTTCCTATTGCGAGAGTGGATGAGGCGGATGTTATTTATAAGGGGAAAAAAGAGAAGCACAATGCGATTGTAAAACTCATTAAAGAGCTTCACCAAAAAGGACAACCCGTTCTTGTAGGGACTATCGCCATTGAAGATAGTGAAATGCTCTCTCAAGTTCTTACGAAAGCAAAAATTCCGCATGAAGTCCTCAACGCTAAACAACATCAGCGTGAAGCGAATATTATTGCAGCCGCTGGTCAAAAAGGTGCTGTAACCATTGCCACCAATATGGCCGGTCGGGGGACCGATATTAAACTCACCGATGAAACAAAATCACTTGGTGGACTCTTTATCCTTGGTACAGAAAGACACGAATCTCGAAGAATTGATAATCAGCTTCGAGGAAGGTCGGGTAGACAAGGGGACCCTGGACGATCGAAATTCTTTCTTTCTCTAGAAGATGACCTCATGAGGATTTTTGGTTCTGACAGAATCAAGAAATTCATGGGTACTCTTGGGATGGAAGATGATGAGCCGATCGAGCATAAAATGATCACCAATGCGATCGCTAAGGCCCAAAAGAAAGTTGAGACTCACAACTTTGAAATTAGAAAACACCTTCTTGATTTTGATAATGTCATGAATGATCAAAGAAAGGTCATCTATCGAATACGAAGAGATATTCTCTCTGATAAAGATAACTACGGCTTCGTTGAGGAGATGGTTGAAGACGTCGTCGATTTTATTGTCGATGCTAATCGACCTGAGAGAAAGGTTCCATTAGAGAACTGGAGTTGGGAAGATATCAATAAAGGCTTTCAGGCAACCTTTAATACTAAAAAAGAACTCACAGTTGATGAGTGTAACCGAAAATTTGATGGTGTGATTGAAGAGTATATGAGCACCAAGGCTAAAGAAATTCTTGAAGAGAAATTTTCTAAATATGAGCAAGAAACAGTTAAGGCCGCTCTTCGAGAAATTTTACTCTCTATTTTTGATCAGTTTTGGAAAGATCATCTTCTTTCTATGGACCATATGAAAGAAGGTATTAATCTCAGGGCCTATGCTCAAAAAGATCCTCTTAATGAGTATAAAAGAGAATCTTTTTCTCTTTTTGAAAGTATGAGACATAATGTGAAAAAGGCCATTGTAGAAAACATCTACTTGGTTGAGCTTTATACTCCTGAAGAAATTGAAGAGCTTAAGCGAAAGCAACAACAAGAGCTAGAGATGCAGCTTGCGGCCCATAAGGAAGCACAAAAAAGAAATGAGCAAGGAAGTCAGGCCCCTGTGCGAAGAAGCTCGCAAAAGGTTGGGCGAAATGAGCCTTGCCCATGTGGTTCTGGAAAAAAGTTTAAGCACTGTCATGGAGCTTAATAGAGTGTTTTAGTCCATTGAAATTGTTTTTTAGAAAACGCATTCCCGCGTTATAATGAGTTCAATGGGTGATGATAAAGAAGATAAGTACGACCTTACGAGTTTAACCGAATTAGGTGAGTTTCTCCATGAACTCGATCCTGAAGTGGATGCACTTCTTGAACACGGTGGTGGAGATGGTGAAGAAGCTCCTCCTGAAACACCTCAAGAGTTCAACGAATTTAAAGTTCCTTTACCAGATAGTGAAGAAGAGGGTACTTCCTCTGATTTTTCCGTCGATGACTCTACTGAAGAAGATCCTTTTGGCGAAATCGAAGAAAACACTGACTCCTTTGAAAGCTCAGAAGAAGATGCTTTTGGAAGTAGTGACAACTTCTCTTCAGAGGACTCCTTTGGCAGTGACGACGATAATTTTTCAGGTGAAGGATTTGGAGAGGATGACTCTTTTTCCTCAGATGATAGCTTTGGAGATCAAGAAGATAGTTTTTCGGATAACTTCTCTGATGACTTTAACAATAATCAAAATGAAGAAGCCTCCTTTGAAGAAAATAGTGAGGACTCCTTTGAGCAAGCTCCTGTAGAAGAACCAACGGAAGAACCGGAAACGATAGAGGAATCAGAAGAGGAAGAGGGTGAGTTTTCTTTGATGGAAGAGGACTCCGAAACAGATGAATTGGAGGTGCCTGCGGCACCTTCTGCACCAATACCTCCCAAGCAAGAAGAAGCAGCGCCTGAACCACCTCCGCCAATAATGGAGCCACCTAAATCAGCTCCAAAAGCCCCAGAAAACTTTGAAGATGTAAAAGAGTTTGGTGAAAAGATGTCTTACGGATTGGCATCTGGAAATGGAAACCCGCCCTATTCTATTATTCTTCAAGGTCTTAAGTACAAAGAAGATGCTAAGGAGATTCTCTCCATCCTGAAAGAGCATGGTATAGCAACAGCGGAGACTGAAGGGGAATATTTAAAAGGACTTGAGAGTGGTCAAGTTTTAATCTCTCAACTTAGTGAGTACGTTGCCATCATACTGGGAGTAAAATTTAAAAGGTATGACTTAGATATTAAAATAGGTCTTTCCCAGGAAATTCATCCCACTGATGCCTACTCCCACAACGAGAGGGGTCTCGTCCATAAACATAATATTCATCAGAATAAGCATATTGAGAAGGACCTCTCCAACTCTCTAATTCCTCCAGATGAAATCTTAAGCTCTACACTGCCAGAGCTTGAAGGTCATAAAGTAAATCGTTACATCTCTATTCTGGTTGTTAACAAATCAGTTTCGGAAAAGGAGCTTGAGAACTATCAAAGCACTCATCCGGATCGTGCCGATATGGATGTTTCAAATTTTATTGATGACTCTTATCAATTTTCAAGAGGCCTTTCGAGTCTCTACCAAGATCTGATAGAGGAACTCAAGCTCAAGGCCTCTGAAATGAGAGGAAATGCCATTATCGGAATTCAATTTCAACTTAATCCCATGGCCTCAACGGAAGCTAAATACCATATAACTTGTACTGGAAACCTTGTTTGGGCAACCGAAGATCAATCAAATCATGAACAAAGAATTTCATAAAATTAAAAATCACTATAATACCCTCATTGTGGGCGGAGGTATTGTAGGAGCGGGACTTTTAAGAGATCTTGCCCTTCATGGTGTTGATTGTCTTCTCATAGATAAGAAAGATTTTAGTAGTCAAACGAGTCAAAGTAGCTCAAAAATGCTTCACGGTGGAATCCGCTATTTAGAGAACTTTGATTTTGCTCTTGTTATGGAGGCCCTTCATGAAAAGAATCTATGGCTTAATTTAGCTCCTCACCTTTGCTATGAAAAGTCCTTTTACTTTCCTGTTTATAAAGACTCGCCTCGACCTTTATGGATGATTCGTATTGGTTTAGCCCTTTATGATTATCTCTCTAATTTTCTAAATACGCCTCATAAAATTCTTACTCCCAAACAGGTTCAAAAGCATTTTCCAACATTAAAAAAAGAAGGTCTCACTGGAGTAGGAGTTTATCATGATGTGGTCGTAGATGACGTGAAGCTTACCTTAGAGGTCCTATATGATGCTCTATTTGAAAAAAACTCACAGGCCATCAATTATGTCTCTCTCATCAATATTGAACCTGGTCATCCATGCAAGGTCGTACTTAAAAATGAGATGAACCCCTCTGAGCTTAAGACTGTCACGGCCGATAATGTTGTTTTTGCTACAGGTCCCTTTACAGATAAACTATTAGGCTCTTTTCCAAAGCTTAAATGGACTGAAAAACTCCTTCCTTCAAAGGGAAGTCATATCTGGCTAAAAAGAGAGGCCCTTGATATCGATGCTCCCATGGTTCTTACTACCCCAGATAAAAGGATCATTTTTACCATTCCTCGAAGAAGTGGAATTCTCATTGGAACAACGGAGGTAAAAACAGAAGAAAGCTTTTTCGATATTCAAAGTTCAAAAGAAGAGGTGGATTATCTGATTGATACCATTAATCATTATTTTCCAGGAGAAAAGGTGGAAAGAAGTGATGTCCTCTCAACTTTTGCTGGCATTCGCCCTCTAGTTCGAGATGAAGGCAGTAAAGATATGAATAAGACGGCAAGGATGCACAAAGAGTATCGTCCTTTCTCCAATGTCTCTGTCATCATTGGTGGAAAGTATACAACCTTTAGAACGATGGTTCAGGATACTGCTCGAAGTATAGTTTTAAAATCAGGTGGAACCTACAACAAAAATAAAACAGAGGCAAAACTTAGACAGCACTCCGAGATTTACCCATTTCAAAAATCAATCTATATTCAAAAAAGACTAAATCTTGATATTCTCGATAAAATACTACGAAACGAGTATCCAAAGACATTTGAGGACCTTATCCGTAGACGTATCGGTATACCTAGTAAATCTCATTGGGGAAGTGAGAAAGAGTTTGATGAATACTTTCTAAAATTCCTTAAAATTATGCAAAATTATATCGATGTAGATGAAAGGGATATCAAAAACTTTCCCGTTTAGGCGGCAGAGGATCCCTCATCAGCATTTTTTATGGGTAGAGTTAGTGTAAAAGTAGCACCTCGTTTAAAACCTGCACTTTCCACCGTTAAACTTCCTCCAAGCTCTTTGGCAAGGTTGAAGGAGCTATGAAGTCCGAAGCCATGTCCTGATTCTTTGGTAGTAAATCCGAAAGCAAAAAGATTTCTGATATTCTCTTTTTCTATACCAATGCCAAAGTCAGTAACAGAAATGAGAATTTGATCATCTACCCTTCTTGCCTTACATATGATTTTATTATTTAAATTTTCCCTGTACTGAAGAGAGGCATCTTTAGCATTAAGAACAAGATTATTAAATATTTGCATAATCTTACCCTGATTGGAGCTAATGGTTGGAATTTTTTCTCCCTCAAACTCAAGACTAACACCATATTTTTTAAATTCATTTTCAAAAGTATGCACAGCTTTTTCTAGCATTTCCACGATTTCAACTTGAGTAACAAAATTATCTTTTTTAGCGATTGCATTTTGAGAACGAATAATATCTCGAATTTGATTAAGCGAATCCTGAAGTTCCTGGAGATCTCTTTCTACGACCTCAATTTCTCTAGTAAGCTCTGGTAGTTGTTGTTTTAAAAAAGACGGAATTTTTTGGCCTTTTGAGTCTTCCGTCATGAATTCAATAAGATCTTCTTTTTCGGATATAAGTTCATTTAACATTTTAAAGCGTTTAAAAACTCCATTCCCAGAAATTTGATCTTTTATGATGCTTACATTGGTAAGCGCTGGAGTCACTGAGTTTCCTATATTATGAAGAATTCCAACAGCAATTTCCGCCTTCCCTGCCTCATGAGCAGCTTCTAAAATTTGCTTTTGAACTTTTTTAAGCTCTTTGGTTTTATCCTCTACAAGTTCTTTCATATTGCTTAAAAAGGTGATATTAGAAAGACTTAATGAGAGCGCCTCTCGAATGGATTCCATATAAAAGTAATCATCAATATCAATCTTTTTTGGTTTATGGCTACAATACAAGACCATTCGTCCAATTGGAACACCCTGAATCGAAATAGGAAGAAAGAGCTTATTTTTTTCCTCGCTGATGGTAAAACGCTTCGCTAATTTAAAATTAACTAAAGCCGCCCTTCGATCGATTATTTTTTCACCGACTTTTAGAACAACACCATCAGGGGAAACGGAATATCTTGCCCGGAGGTATTGATCTCCATCAAAAAAGACGGCAGAGATGTGTTTTACTTTGTATTTACGTAGCTCAGTTATGAGATAGACAATGGCAATTTGAACGGCCTCTTCTTTTTTCTTCTTACTTCCCAATTCAAGATAAACTCGTAGTAAGTTTTCCGATCTCCTTTTAAATTTCAGATCCACGTTTTGAATTGTTGAGGTGAGTTCATTAAAAGAATTGGCAATAGATTTGAGTTCGCCTTTATAATTCCCTTCAATTTCAATATCATCAAGATCAGCTAGCTTTTTACTTTCAACAGAGAGTTTTTCAACAATACCGTGGATTTTATGAGTGATCTGATTCATGGGCCTCGTAAAAAAAGTTATTTGATAAAATATGGCCAATAAAAAAGAAATAAAAACAATAAGAGCGAGGACTTTGATCAAATAGTTTCGAATTTCAATGGCCGTTGAAATATAGTTTTCATATGGTTTAACAAGGACTAATTTCCAATAACAATCAGGAACATTAAATACTGTGGCATAACTTTTTCCTTTTATGAAAAAATCAT
>CBDUBC010000122.1:0-7178 GCA_965365285.1 uncultured bacterium | reverse complement strand
TTTTCATTTTTATGGATTTCTGGCTAGAGACACTAAAAAGAAAAAAGATTTTGCAGCGAGGATAAACTCCCAAAAAGGAACTCATATCTTTTTTGAATCTCCAAAAAGAGTACTGGCGACTCTTGAAGACCTGACCAAAATTTTCAAAGATTTCTCTTTTTGTGTATGTCGAGAGATGACTAAAACCTACGAATCTGTTTATAGATTTAAAGGAGACGAGTTTAACAATATCAAAGATCAAATCATGGAAAAAGGTGAGTTTGTAATTTTGATTTATAATGAAAATCCCCCGGAAAGTGGAGGAGCAGAACATCTGAAAAAGGCCGCTCTGGATTATCTTGAGGGAAAAAAGAGCACAAAAAAACTGGCGAAACTTTTGGCCGAAATTACAGGAAGAGACGGGAAAGAGGTTTATAAATCTTTGTGTGACTAGAAGAAATCATACCTATTGAGAGTTCTCGTGAAGGTTCTATTATTTCAACTATAGGACCAAAGTTATCTTGATCTCTTGAAAGATAAGGTGGCCAATCAACAGTCGTAACTTTATTTTAAACTTTTTAAAATCAGTATGATGTAATTATTTCTCCTCTTCATTTTTACAGGAAGAGAGTAAAATCAATGTCAACATAGGATTAATTTAAGAAGTTTCACGATTTAAAACCCATGAGACTTTAGGATCCTCTTTATCGTTCCATCCTGCTTCATCTTTTGGAGGGCCTTATTAAATTTTGCGATAATTTTTTTAGCGTTCTCGGTCCTTTTTGAAAGCGTGATAAAGAGTGGTTGTTTATTGGCCGCAGGTTCGTGGATTTCAAATTCTTTGAGTTTGCCAGGCAACTTTTTATTGATCAGATCAAGAGTGACCAATTTAGAGTCGATACAAAAGTCGATCCTATCAAGGAGAAGCATATTAAGGCACAGTTCTGGTTTGGGTAATTTGACTTTAACTAAACCTTTGGCGTTATTAAATTCCGGGTAATATGAATATCCATCTATAACGCCTACTTTAAGCCCACTCATTTTTTCAAAGCTAGAAAAATCATACTTCTTTCCTTTCTTGGTTATGAAAAATAAGCCTGATGGATAAATAGGCTCCGAGTAATAGAAGTCCTTGGCGCGTTCTTCTGAATACCAAGCTCCTAGAAGCCCATGATAGGTAGTACCGTTGGTCGCTATAAAGAGCGCCCTATTCCATGGAAGAAAGCTAATCTGGTAATCATATCCTGCTTTAAGAAAGGCCTTTCTTGCTATTTCTGAGATAGGGCCATTGCGGAGCATTTGTGAGCCATAAAAAGGGGTCCAGTCAACTGTGACCAGGTGAATACTATTATTGACCTTAATTTGGTCATTTTTAGCTGCTTCTATGTTGCTTAGCGTAATAAATAGAATTAGGGTGGAATAGAGTAATTTTTTCACAAATATAGGTATCCTACGGTTTTTAATCTTAAATATTTATGTTCTATTTTATAGCAATTTTATATAAGTAAGAAGCTAAATAAAACTGACTTAAGAAGTCGAATAGAGGGAGAGTAAAATGAGTTTTTTTGATTCCGTAAAAAGCCCTAAGCTCAAAAGCTCAAAAAAACAGTCCTCAAATACTCCAACGGGTTTGTGGAAAAAGTGCACCAACTGCGGAGAAATCCTTCAAAATTCAAAACTTGAAGAACAATTTAATGTTTGTCCTTATTGTGATCATCACTTTAGACTAAATGGTCCAGATCGAATCTCTTTACTTTTAGATGAAAACTCTTTTGTCCCGATGGGAGAAGAAATCAAGTCAACCGACCCTCTTAAGTTTAATGATAAAAAATCATATAAAGAAAGACTGGAAACTGCCTACGCCAAAAGTGGTCTCAATGATGGTACCTTCGCAGGTACTGGAACCATCAATGGACAAGAAGTTGCCATTGGCATCATGGACTTTAGTTTTATGGGCGGATCCATGGGAGTCGTCACTGGTGAAAAGGTGACTATGGTTTTTGATAAGGCCTTTGAAAAGAAAATTCCAGCCATCGTCGTTAGTGGATCTGGTGGAGCAAGAATGCAAGAAGGTATTCTATCTCTCATGCAAATGGCCAAGGCCAGTTCCTCAAGACAAAGACTTAAAAATGCTTCGATTCCCTATATTTCAGTTCTTACAGACCCAACCACAGGTGGGGTAGCAGCTAGCTTCGCAATGCAAGGGGATTTGAATATTGCTGAGCCTAAGGCCCTTATTGGTTTTGCTGGACCAAGAGTGATTGAGCAATCGATTCGCCAGGTTCTTCCAGAGGGCTTTCAGCGTTCAGAATTTCTTCTTGAGCATGGTTTTATTGATCGAATTGTGCATCGTCATAGCCTTAAAGATGAGATTGAATTCTTCATTAATATGTTTAAACCAAAAGCTTTTGAAGAGGTTGAGAAAGAAATCAGTCTGACATGAGTTTAGAAAATTGGATGCTTGAGCATTACGGAAATGAGAATGCTCATTTAGGGCTTGAGCGTCTGTACCTCTACTTTGAGAAATTTAAAAAATCTTTTTCCTCCAAAAAAATTATTACGGTGGCAGGGACCAATGGAAAAGGGGAGACCTGCCTTGTTCTCGAAAATTTACTTAAAAATTATGGTGTAAAGACGGCCCTTTGGACTTCGCCTCACATAGAGCGACTCTCAGAACGTTTTCGTTTTAACTCCAAAGAGGTGTCAGAGGAAAAACTCTCATCGACAATGCAAAGGCTTGGTAAACTTCCGTTAAGCTATTATGAATTTCTCTTTCTCGTTTTCTGTGAACTCTGCGAACAAAATCAACCTGATGTGATTATTTTAGAAGTAGGGCTTGGTGGGCGATTAGATGCCGTTAATTTTTTTGATGCCGATATATCGGCCGTGACTTCCATCTCTAGGGATCATCAGGCTATTTTAGGAAACCGATTCTCAAAAATTTTATTTGAAAAATTAGGAATTTCGAGAGCTCATAAAAAACTTATTACAAGTCTAGGTTTAAAATATCTCAGATCTCTTACAGTACAGTATTGCCAAGAGAGGAAAATTCCCCAAGAGGATTTGTTTGAAATTGGTCTTCTCTCAAAAGAAGACTCATTTTCTACATGCAACAGAATGACAGCTCTTGCCATTTTTCAAACTTACTTATCAAAACCCCTTAACTCAATAGATCCCTATCTGCTTAAATCCATTCCCCAGAGTTTTAATGCGAGAAGAGAAAAGTGGAGCCTTGGAGCAAAGCAAATTGAATTCATTGGTGCCCATAACTTGGATGGTTTTCGAAAAGTCCTTGAGCTTTTATCGAAAAATTATCAAGTGGATCGAAAAAAATATGATACGATATTGCTCTCGTTTTCTAAGAGACCGATGGATGATGTGGTCGCGTGCATTAAGTGCCTTGAGACTAAGCCTTGGCTTTATTCTACGCTTGTATTAACAAGCTTCGACCATCCAAAGGCCTTTGAATGGAATGAATTAAAGGAGCACCCAAGTCTTGGCAACGTCAGGATGGATAAAATACAAGATTTTAAGAACTATTTTAAGGATCATGAGAGATCTGAACGCCTTCTTGTTCTTGGTTCTTATTATTTTATTGGTGAGCTTAAGTCCTTCCTTAGAGGCCAAAGAAGATCAATTCAAATTTAATATTGGGGATCAAATACAGGTCCTTTCTGATAAAGCCTTTCGAAGAACCAGAGATAAATCCTTCGAGGCGATTGGTAACGTCATTATCACTCATTTTGATAAGGCACTTTATGGACAACGGGCATCAGTCTCCTTTGAAACAGGTCAAATCCAGGTCACGGGAAATGTACGCTATGTAGGCCCAGAGATGACAGTCTATGGGACAGAGATGAGTTTCAATTTTAAGACTCAGGCACTCACAATTTTAAACGCTAGGATTAAAGGAGAGAACTATACCGTTTTAGGAAAAAAAATTGTTCGTCTTGATAAAAATAATATTATGGCAACAGACGCTGAATATTCAACCTGTCTCGATTGTCCGGAGTCTTGGTCTATTTTTGGAAGAAAAATTCATATCACCTTAGGGGATTATGTTCGAATCAATAATGCCTATTTTAAATCTAAAGGTGTTGTCTTTTTTTATTTTCCTTATATTGTTTTTCCTATAAAAAAGAATCGAGAAACGGGACTTCTTTTTCCTAGTTTTGGTTTTGATCTCGAGGATGGATTTCGATTTAAACAACCTTGGTTTTGGGCGATTAGCGATCATAATGACATGACCTTATCACCCTCTCTTTTTGGAAGGAGAGGCCTTGGAAATGAATTCGAGTATCGTCAAATGCTTGGACATAAAAAGTGGTTTGAAATCAATTCGCTTCAATCCTCCGATCGCGTTTATCTACCCGGAAAAAATGATGATGAGACCAGCGGGCACCACTTCTCAAGGCATTTTTCACTTTTTGAGGCCCATAATATTTTTGGTAACTCTCTTAATACTTATATCTATATCAATGACTCTAGAGATCTCGATATTGTTCGCGATTACACTTTTTATACAGATGAGTATTTAGAAGGTAGTGAGTTTCTTAGAACCGCATTTTTTGATTGGCGCACTCCTTATACTCTTATTTCCTCACAAGCCTTTTATAATAAAAACATTCTTGCCGAAGATGCTAAAGGATTTGATAACTCTCTTGTGCAAATTCTTCCTAAAACAAAATTTTCGTTGATGAGCCTTCCGCTCATTCAAACCTCTTTTTTTCCTCTTCAAAAAGTCGTTTTTAATTTAGATGCTGATTATTCTATTTTTAAACAACCTGAGTCTTTTGAAGGGGAGTATATTCGAAATGCGAGGAGGGTGAATATTAGGCCTGAAGTTCATTGGAATCTAGGTAATATAGGACCGCTTCTTCTTCGTACGAAAACCTATATGGATTTACAGACCTATCATTTTCCCAATGAAGAGGAGAAAACCTTCACCAAACGAGGGATAGTACACGAATCAGAAGTTAGTTTTAGCCTTTTTAAAAACTTTGGCCTTGCTTACCAAGAAGAGGTTAAATCTGACCAAGTCGTCCAAAAAAATCTCAAGGATAAAAATAAGCCGACTCCAGAGTCAAATATGATTAATAATTTGGATAATTTTGATCCAAGCTATGCTTCAAAAAATGTGAAAAAAGTTCGAAATGCTTATCGTCACAATACGACCTTAAAATTAAAACATTACCTCGTTACTGATCAATCTATTCGAGGAAATCGAGATTTTGGAGATCAAATTAAAATTGAAAATGGGCTTTTTGACTATGTTGATGCCCTTCGCGATCAAGATAATACTTTTGGTCACCTGACTTCTAAGACAAGACTTCCTTTAAAAAATACGGTTGAGCTTCAATGGAATAATAGTCTAATTAAAAAAACTCCGCGAAATGTCTCGGCCCTTGAGGACTCTAAATATCTTCGTGACCAATTTAATTATTCAGAAGTTGCTTACTTTAACTTTTCCCAAGGGTATCAGCTTGGAAGAGAAGAAGTGGACCTTGAAGACCGGCTCACTAGACTTTATCTCAATGGGGGAGTGAGTGCTGGTCATTATAGTTTTAGTTTTAGTGAGTATTATTTCTACGCCGAAAATGGGCATATTTTAAATCTTAATCTCGCTCGTAATTTTGATTTTCTTACTCTGGGGCTTTCGGCTAATTATGATTCTTTTACGACGCCTGTGAATAAAACGGTATCGGTAAACTCAACCCTTAGACCTCTAGAGGTTCTTGAGTTGCGAGCAGACTATCGCTATGACTGGGAAAGAAAGCTTAGCTCGGAATCGACCTTTGGACTCATTTATAAACCAAGAAATAATTGTTGGATGCTTGATACACAGTATAGTAAATCACGAGTTGAAAAGGTCTTTTCCTTTAATATTCTTATTAATTTCAATGATAATTCTTTTACGAGTCTCTCAGGTTCCTAATGATTCCTTCAATTCTGATTATCGATTTTTATGACTCTTTTACTTACAATATTGCGAGCACCTTACTTTCCATGGGAATTAAATCTGAGGTGATGGGTCACGACCAACTCAAGTCTTATCCAAAGCACCCTATTATCATCCTTGGACCCGGGCCCGGAAAGCCGGAGGACTACCCTAAAATAATCGAGCTTACTCAAAAGCTTCTTCAGGATCAAACTAAATTTCTGATGGGGATTTGTTTAGGTCATCAAATTATTTGGCAGCTAAAGGGGTACCGCCTTACTCGGTCAGAGAATCCTTCTCATGGAGGTCAATATCAATTTACCCTACCCGAGTGGAACTGTTTTGATTCTAAGGATTGGGGGAAAAAAATGACTACTCAGCGCTATAATTCCCTCATTATTAAAATAGATCAAGCTAATCCCGATCAGTTTGTAGAAGGAGCAGAATTGCTCATGGGCCGTTTTTCGAATGGGTTGAGTTATCAATTTCATCCGGAAAGTGTCGGAACCCTAAAACCTCAAATATTTTTTGCTCCTTTGAGGTTGCTATGTCACCAAAAATTAGAATAGACGGAGTTTACGATCATACGACGTTCAATCATTTAAGTAATCTTGGAATAGAAGATTTTCTTTTTGATTGTCGTCCTCTTTCCTTCCAATTTATTCAACAACATTGTCTCAATGATATTTTGATTGAGTATCAAAGACCTTTTCAAAACTACTATCTTCAATTTTCTGATGAAAAAGACTTTGTCATTGAAAAGCTTTTGAGAGATCTAAAGGAAACCCTTCAAAATCCTCAGGAGGAAAAAAAAGAGGTCTTTCTTGAATTTTCTGGACAGGAAGAAGTGGAATTTATGGAGAGTTTTCAAACTCCTTTTTATAAACAGATTGAAAACACGACTTATTTAAGACCCTTGTTAAGCTCTCTTTATTTAAAGGGACTTGTTTTTCCATTTTCTTATTTCGAAGAACTTAAAGCAAATAATGAACTGGATTGGTTTCAAGACTACTTTGAGCAAGAGGTCGCTCAGCTCCCTTCCCTTGATATTATTTTAAAACTCGATTGGGACGACAATGTTTTTGGCTCTCTATTTGATCGATTTCCGTTCAAACAAGTTTCTTTTCCTATCAACGCAAATGTAGAAAGTGCCTATCGTCAGGTCAACCTTCAAAAGGCTGAAGAAGAAATTCGATTTTTTATCGACAATGGCCTTGTGGGCCGTGTAAACAAGAGCATTTAACGATATATAGCTAGGCTA
>CBDUBC010000121.1:0-7185 GCA_965365285.1 uncultured bacterium | reverse complement strand
AAGTAAAATTCGAATACCATAAAGAAAACTGGGATCGGGAGCAGTGGTGGGAAGAAATGGAAGAAATGAGTGAATATTATGGACATAGAGAAAGCTTTCTATCCATCCTAAAACCATACAACGATAAAGCGAAATTTCTTCAACTTACAGGAGATCTTCTCATTAGCCAAAAAAGCGTTGCCGTTTGGTTAGATTGGGCAAAAAAAGGTAATCCAGAGCTTGTTATACCTAAACTTGCTGAAATTGAGATAAATAAGCTTTTTGGGCAGTTAGAAAACAAAAAAAGTGATAATCGAATTAAAAATAAAATCAATCGTTATTGCTGGAAGATCCAATCTCTTGAACAATGTAAAAAGAGAATTCTGAAGAATACAAAAGAGTACATAACGAAGGCGCAAAAGGCTTTATTTAAAATGTATCAAAACCTTCCTAAAGAAAAAACCGATGCTAAACAACTTAAAAAGAATCTAATGGATTACACCAAGGCCTTTCAAAACTTTGGAGAATATTTTACAAAAAACCAATTTATCCTCCAGGCCTTTGTTGATATCGGAAGAAGGGCCGGAGGAGATAGTCACCTCGTAGTACAATGGAGTGGAAATCCTCTCGCCAGGGGCGCTAAAGATATTATTAGCTCAAAGCACTGGGAATTAAGAGGGCATCAAGTTTGCGGACCTAAAGGTTCTAAGTGTGGTGAGGTCAGCGACAAAGATCCTATGTAATTAACCTTTAAGCTGACAGGCAAGCCATCGATCCAATCCCTCTTTTGGCATAAAAGGAACATAGACCTCTTTTCCTTTCTCAAGGTCTTTCATTTTAAAATATTGAAATACTTTAAAATTGAGTCGATCAGGAACTTCTTTTTGATCACTTCGATAACTTTTAACCGTTACGCTAGAGGCACCGGTTATAGGTCTATTCATATCTAGATAAACATGGCCATGTCGGTTATCATAACTTAGTTGAATATTATTTCGATTTCTATTTCTCACGTTGCCTAAAATTTCAAAGGCATATCCATAATGCTCTACTATTGTACCTTGCGAGTCTGTACTTACAAAGACACCTTGCGCTGGTTTATCATTGGTATTAAGAACATTAAAAACTCCACAAAAGAAATATCTCTTTTTAAATTTCTTTCTAAAAGAAACACCATTCTTTTCCCAGTTTTTAAAAAGGGCATCTCTAAGAGCAATATCTATTCGTGAGGCATCTCTAACATCATCAAACTCATCATTATACTGATCGTTGGGTAAAATTTCTTTTTTATATTCTTCATCAACTTCTACTTCCAAAGAATTCCAGTCAATTTCATCTTCTTTTTCGGCCCTCTTACGCTCCTCTTCTTCTTTTCTCTCAAGTTCATCTAACTTTTTCTTAGCATTTTTATAGTTTCCAAGTAGACCTGTTAAAACTTTTGCTTTCATATGAGAGAACTTTTTGGTAACTTTACTTTCTTCAATACCCTCATCAATATCTACAAGGTCCTCAACGACCTCTAAAGTTTCTTCGGCCAATTCATCACCGTTCTTATGATTCGGATTTATATCTTTTCCAAATAAAGAAGCAATGGCGCTCATTCGATCTAGAACATCATTACCTCTACCGTTTGTGTCTTCAGTATTATTGGTAGTTATACCAGATACAAGGGAGGTATTCGAATCCTCGCTAAGTGCTTCGAGCTTTTTCCTTCGTATACGTTCTTTAATTTGGTTGTGAAGTCCAATCATTTTGGCTGCCGCTTTGAATTTTGTTTGAGTTCGACGAATTTTATCTTTATCAATGATCTCTTTTTTTCCAAGGATAGTTGCAATCTCTCTAATCTTCTTTTCGGCATAAAGAGGATTATCAGGCTCTCTTTGGAATTGTTCTATGATTGATCTAATTTTTTTAACTTTTTCAAAAGCAATTTTACTTTTAGAGTTGGAACCTAGGAGTTTTTTTAAATTGGCATCATTAGTATAATCGAGCGGCAACTTACTTTTTTCATCTCGAACAGAGGGGTCTGCGCCATATTGAAGTAGTAATTCCACCATTTTTTGATCATTATTTTCAGAAGCATAGTGAAGAGGTGTTTTTCCATCATTATCTTGAGGATTAATTTCAAGTTTAGAGTTTTCTAAAATAATTTTAACTGAATCATATCTTCCCTTAAGTACGCACCAGTGAATGGCCTTTCTTCCATATCTTTTTTCAATAAGCTCAAGATTGGGTTTATCATTTTCGAGAAGCTTTTTTAGAATAAAATCACTCATTCCTAACCGAGAGCAAGTTTTTAAAACCCGAACACCAGCATCATTTGCATGAAGGACAGGTAAGCTTAATGAAAATAAAATAATTAAAGACCATCGTTTCATAATTAATTCCCAGAACCATGAAGTTTACATGTGAGATAGCGTTCGTCTTCAGAAAAAACCCTAACTGGTAAAATCAGTTTATTTCCTTTTTCTAAGTCGGCCATTTTGAAATATTTTGAATATTTGATCTTAGTGTCATAAAGTGTTTTTTTAATATCTTTTGTGTAATTTTTAATACTCACACGCGAAGCATTTCTTGCACCTCTTTCGAAGTCGACATAAATGAATTCTCCCTCATTACCAAATTGCATTTTTACTTCACGATCTTTTCGTCCAAACAAAACGCCCAAGTGAATAACCTCGGTAGAAAAGTATTCCAAATTTTCGTTACCTGCCGAAATAACGGCTCCTTTAGGCGAATCATTTTGATCAAGAATTTTATATACACTGCAAAACAACACGCGCTCTTTAAGACCGGTGAGTTTTTTTTCTTTCTTCACATGCGTTTCAATTCCCGTGCTAAGGGTATTTTCAACAGGAGACGTGGCAAATGAAGAGGTGCAAAAAAAGAGAAAGGAAATAAAAATTATGGAGTATTTCATTGTAAATAAATCCTGATGAGTACCGCCTTTATATTTTATCATTAAAACGTCGACCCACGATAAATTTATTGTTGCACAAAACAAAAAATAATTAATTTATTTATGACCTTTAGCAGGTTATGGTTATCTTCATGGAATATTTTGCTCATTTGGCCCTCTCTGCAGGGATCTTCATCATTCTCTCTGTAAGCCTCAATCTTATCAACGGTCAGTGTGGGCAGTTTTCGCTAGGGCATGCTGGTTTTTGGGCAGTGGGGGCCTATTCGAGTGCATTTTACGGTGTTTACTATCCTCTTCCTGTACCAGATTTTATCAATCTCTTTATTGGTTGTGGAATTGGATTTGTAACAGCGGCGGTTGCAGGCATCATGATTGGGGTACCTTGTTTGCGGCTACGTGGTGATTACCTCGCTATAGCGACTCTCGGTTTTAGCGAAATTATTAGAATTCTCATCATTAATCTTGATGTCGTTGGTGGTCCAAGAGGATTTACAAACATACCAAAATGGTCCAACCTTGGTTGGGTCTACCTATGGGTCGCTATTACAATTGTTTTTTGTGCGAACTTAGTTCGTGGAACTCATGGACGCGCTATCATTAGTATTCGAGAAGATGAAATTGCTGCTGAAAGTATGGGTATTTTTACTTTTAAGTATAAGTCCTTGGCATTTATTATAGGCGCAGGTTTTGCTGGTATTGCCGGAGCTTTATTTGCTCACTCTCAACAATTTCTCCATCCTAATGGCTTCACATTTATTTGGAGTGTTATCATTCTTCTAATGGTAATTTTAGGCGGACTTGGTTCTATTTCTGGTTCAATCATTGGGGCCATTATTCTTACCCTACTCCCAGAGCTACTAAGACTCATGGGTGAGACCATTGCCAACTGGAGAATGGTTATTTATTCTCTTCTTCTCATCTCCTTGATGCTCCTTAAACCAGGCGGAATCATGGGAAAAAGAGAATTCAATTTACCTTTTCTGAAGGAGCCGAGATGATCCTTCAAACAAAAGACCTTACCATGCGTTTTGGCGGTCTTGTGGCCGTTAATAAAATGAATATCAATCTAGATAAAACAGATCTCGTCGGTGTGATTGGTCCGAATGGTGCAGGAAAGACTACGATCTTTAATATGATTACTGGAATCTATAAACCAACTGAAGGTGATGTTCATTTAAATGGACAAAGTATTTTAGGAAAATATCCTGCAGAAATCACTCAATCCGGAATTGCTAGAACCTTTCAAAATATTAGGCTTTTCAAGAATCTCAGCGTGCTTGATAATATTCGAATCGCTTCCCACAGCCATACTCATTATGGACTATTTTCTAATATCTTAAAGACAAAAAGGTATCGAGAGGAAGAGGAAAGAATTAAAAGCGAAGCAATAGATCTTCTCAAAATCTTCAAACTTGAGGATAGCGCCTATAAACTCTCAAAAAATCTTCCTTATGGAGAACAGAGAAGACTTGAAATTGCTCGTGCATTGGCAACGAAACCTAAGGTTTTACTTCTCGATGAACCTGCAGCAGGAATGAACCCTAATGAAACCAAAGAGCTTTCAAGTCTCATCAAGTGGGTTCGAGATCATTTTAAAATTGCTATTCTTTTAATTGAACATGATATGAAACTCGTGATGGATGTTTGTGAAAGAATTTATGTTGTCGATTACGGGGAACTTATCAGTCATGGCGGTCCCTCTGAGGTCCAAAATGATCCAAAAGTAATCGAAGCCTATCTCGGACAGGAGGCAACATGAGTAGCGCCTTATTAGAACTTCAAGATATTCATCTCCATTATGATCGAATTCACGCGCTTAAAGGCCTCCATATCCAAGTCAACACTGGTGAAATCGTCACCATCCTAGGGGCCAATGGTGCTGGGAAGACTTCAACTCTTCAAGCTATATCTGGAATCATTCCCACGAGTTCAGGAAAAATACTTTTTGACGGGTATGAAATTCAAAACTTAGCTGCTCATAAAATTGTAGGAAAAGGAATTGCCCAATCTCCTGAGGGACGAATGGTTTTTCCAGATCTCACGGTTAAAGAAAACCTTGAAATGGGCGCCTATCTTAGAAAAGATCGAGATCAAATCAAGGAAGACCTTGAGTACATGATTCAACTCTTTCCCAAAATTAAAGAAAGAGAAAAACAGCTCGCCGGTACTCTTTCCGGTGGTGAACAGCAAATGCTTGCGATTGCTAGGGCCTATATGTCCAGGCCAACTCTCCTTTTACTCGATGAACCTTCCTTGGGAATTGCTCCTATATTAGTCCAAAATATTTTTAATGCAATTGTTGAGATTAATAAAAAGGGCATGACAATACTTCTTGTTGAACAAAATGCCTTTCAGGCCCTTAAAATAGCTCATAGGGGCTATGTTTTAGAGACTGGTGAACTCACCATTGAAGGAAAATCAAGTGATCTTCTTGAGGACCCTCGAGTAAGAGAAGCCTACCTAGGTCATTAACTCAAAAAATTTTATTTTCCCTAATTTTATCCGATAAGTTTAGTGAATTAAAGGATAAAACTATGGAACTTGATGAATCAAAATTCGTGGAATTTTTGGTGGATAAAGGGATCATTAAAAAAGAGATTATACTCGAGCTTCAAATTCAGCAATATTTAAAAATACCGAGTACGATTCAGCTTGTCGTAAATCGAAAGCTCCTTCCTATTTATAAAATTTTTAAAACCTTTGAGAAGCTCTCAGAGTTTGGATTTGATTTTGAGCGAACGGCCAGAGAACTCAATTTTTGGACTCCTGAGATTCAACAAAAAGTTGAAGAAGAAAAGTCTCTTTATAAACTCACCATTGGACAAATTCTTGTTGGAAAAAAGATCACGACAACAAGAGAAATGGTGGATCTGATGGAAGAGTTCACAGGAGTAAAGATCGACGCCATCTCAACAAGGGATATGATTCTTGAAGACACTCAAGAGGAGGAGTTTAAAGTTAATTTCATGCCTATTGATATTGATATTCTCGATGACTATTTGCTGACGGTTGATGTCGAAAAGAGGTTAGAGATTGAAAAACTTATTCTAGACTGGGAAAAACTACCAATGGATCGATCTCAAGAAAAGGTTATGAGAGAAAATGTTCATGCCGTTAAAAGAGAGTATCACACCATCAAAGGTTCCTCTCGTTTTATTAATGCGGCATTAATTGAAAAGATCACTCATCATGCTGAAGATCTCATTGATGTCTTTGAGGAAAACTTTTACGAAGTAGATGAAAAAACCAAAGGCGATCTCACAAGCCTTAATCTTAAAATTTTAGATCTCATGTGGGATATTCTTGAGAACCTACAAAAAAGTAAGTCAGAGGAACCTTATTGGGAAGTAGAAGAAAATAGACAAAATATTATAAAAATTGTTAAAGAAATATCTAGACTAAAAAATATTATAACCCCCATATAGGATCTTTATGAGCTTTGAAGAGGCAGTCCAATTCTTGAAAAAGACCGTTAAATACTCTGCGGTCAAAAATCAAAAGCATCTTGACCCAACACTTATTTCAGCAGATCAGGTAGATACCTATAACCTGGCCATGTACACGGTAAATGATGCTGTTGAGCAGGGAAAACTATCGAGAGACGAGCTACTTCAGACTCTGGGATTAATATAGGGCGTTAATTCTTAACCTTATAATCTGTCACTTCAATGTCATCTGAGGACTTTCTTTTCACCTTCACTTGAGGAGAAGCTGGTTTATTCTTTATTGATCTAAATATGGATCTTACAAGAAGGTAGATACAGTAGAAAAAAATGGCCCTTAAAACTAAACTTACGATCATGCCCGAAAGTAAACCTTTTCTAACCATTCGACAAGCCAATACAGTTGACAAGAAGAGCTAGTTTAGAGAAAAATGAGCCCTTAACCATTCTAAATTAGGCTTTTAACATGACCAATCTCATTCACTGGGCCGACACGACGGCCGATCGAATTATCAAAAAATATGGCGATAAAGAAAGCTATACTCTGGCCAGTGGTATTACTCCTTCAGGAGTCGTTCATTTTGGTAACTTTAGAGAAACCATCACAGTGGATCTTGTTGCCCGAGCGTTGAAAGACAGAGGTAAAAAAGTTCGTTTTATTTTTAGTTGGGATGACTATGACACCTTTAGAAAGGTCCCTAAAAATATGCCTAATCCTGAGATGCTGGAACAGTACATGTTCCAACCAATCGTCGATACTCCTGATCCTCATGGCCAAGCCGAAAGCTATGCAGCTTTTCATGAACACAATTATGAAAACCAACTTCATCGTGTCTATGTATA
>CBDUBC010000120.1:0-7210 GCA_965365285.1 uncultured bacterium | reverse complement strand
AAGAATTAATTTCATAGGGTCAAATTACAGGGGTTAATGCGTTTTGTAAATGATGAACTATTTCAAGAACTTAAAGACGTTACGAATGACGAAAACGGTTGCAATAAAAAGCATCCCCATTAAAAGCCCTTGAGTGGCAGCGGCCGCTAAACTTAGGACTACTTCCTTTTTCAACACAAAATGAAGATAGAAAAAGTGAATCAAAAAAACTGGTGTTACATATTTGAGAGATCGTAAAATCATAAGGAAGAATTAGATTCTTTTAGCAGGTAAGTCAATATTGGCCATAAGAAAACCTCTCTGAATTGAGATGGCAGTCAGCTCGGGAGAGAAGCTTTTCATCAAGGCTTTTGGTGTGATTCAAGGGATCGTAGCTAAGTTCTCGAAATTTAACTGTTATAGAGCTAAGTCTCTTTTTTCCAAGTATTTGGCAAAATCCTCTTGCTGTCTGTAAGTGAAGTGCTGGTGTCGTGATGACGGTAGGATCAAGGAGAAATCGGGACCATCTTCGGTTCTTGAAGAACTGATGGGCAGGGCCTGGTTTTTTGTCCTTAAGGACTTTATTATTTCCCATAGCCTCAAAAATTTCTCCATTTTCATTTTCTCCTTCAAATACAAAATATCCATCCTTTTGGTAGGGGTCCGGACCAAAGAGGAGCCATCGTTGATAAAAAAGAGTCGACATAGCAATTTTATGAACTAGTCTTGGTACTCCAGGAAGCTCTTCTTTTCTTGTTCCAAACTTTACGACTTGTATACTCATAAGAACTAAAAGTACGGCAACAAAAGATTGCTGAAAAACGCTTGGTCTATGAATACCAAAAGTCGATTTTTGCGCCATCTTTTTTTGAAGAGGTCGAAAATTCTTGCCCTTAAATAAGCTAAAGACCTTGTCGTAGAAGATACTAGGTAGCATAGGAAGAAGAGTGATCAAATTAACAAATGGAAAGAGATAGGCATTGATCGTAATGATAATTCCCAAATGAAGAAAAAGCATAAAGAAGAGCATGACTACTCTAAGTCTTGGTATAAATAAGGTAAATGGAACTGTTACTTCTAACCAACGCACCCATGGTGTCATCTTGGTGAGAAGGTCAGGATAGTCTCCTAGAAAAAGTCCTATAGAGCTTGAGATGTGTTCATTATTATAAATAATCGTTAACGCATTAAAGTCCTCAACCCAAGACTGACCATCTTTTATCCATCCTGCAACAAAATGAATCGAAAATACTTGTGCGATAAAGAGAACATTAGTCCAATGAAAATCAGTCTTTTCTTTTTTAGGAATGAGGCTTTTTCTTTTAAAGTCTACCCATGTGAAATAGCGATCTACTTTTAGGAAAAAAGAAATAAGTAAAAGACAGCTCATATAATCATCGAAGCCAGCAGAGACATGTACGTTTCTAGTAATAAGAGAGATCTGAAAGATCCAAAGGAGAACAGAGGTCACTTTAATTCTAATAGCGAGAATATAAAAAATGGCCAAAAGGGCATGGATAGTAAATAGAAGATGCTGCCATTCTACTGAACCGTCTAACATGTGAAGAGAGAGGTAGTAGGATTGATCTATAGTGGAGGCAAAAATTCGCGGCCAAAATCCCTCATCTGTATAAAACCACTTGATATCAACCCAACGAAGAAGAAGGTCTATGAGGATAATAGAGCCAAGAGCAATTCGAAAGAGTGAAAGGCCTCTAAGATCAAGATAAAAGGTTTTGGAAAATAATTTTTTTAACACCTATTAAAGAATAATAGATATAGGGATTAGAGGGTAGAGGGAAAGTTTTTAGAGGCTTCTACCCATCATTTGTTCCCATGCTTTCACTAGGACTTCCTCAGGGTACGACTTTCTTTTACCAAGGCGCATTTTTTCGGCCAATCGTTCACAATGACGTCTAAAGGTCTTTTTTATGGTAAGGGTTCGAAAGCCCTTTCTTGCTAAGAATATTTCAGGTCTCATATGGACTCCTTTATTCAAATATTTGTTGCAAGACTTTAGCCAGTTTGGGATACGTAATTTCAGGCATTTACGAATATAAAGGACTTTGATAATTACTCAATGTCTAAACTTTAAGCATATAATAGAGAGAAGATGCTTTATTTAATCTCATTTTCTATACCGCTATTTTTATATATTTCAGTTAGTGCTGAAGGCATTGGGACGTATTCCCAACTCCTTTTTGCCTTTATCGTTCTGCCTATTTTAGAGCTTCTTTTATCTACCTCGAAATCACCCTACAAAGAAAATAACCTCTATTATGATGTTCTTTTGTATCTTCAACTTCCGCTACTTGCCTTTGCAGGATACCTTTTTCTAGACCGAATAGGGGAAGCCTCCATTCTTGAAAAGGGTGGGCTTATCATTTCATTTGGGATTTCTATCGCGATCATGGGAATTAATGTCGGGCATGAGCTTGGTCATCGAAGTGGAAAGTTCGATCAACTGATCTCTCATCTACTTTTTCTTCAGGCCCATTATCTTCATTTTTTAATTGAACATAATCGAGGTCATCATCGCTATGTTGCCACACCTGAAGATCCTGCTTCGGCACCAAAGGGAATGAGTGTTTTTCGTTTTATACCAAGATCCATTGCTATGGGACTTAAATCGGCAATTAACTTAGAGAAAAAAAGACTTCAATCAAAGTCCATGCCTGTTTTTTCGTTTCATAATCATTTTATAAACTATGTACTTCTTCAAACCGCATTTATGACATTGTTAGTTTATTTCTATGGTCTTGAAAATTATTTCTATTATTTTACTTCCGCTATGGTTGGCGTAATTTTATTAGAAAATATAAATTATGTTGAACATTACGGATTACTTAGAAAAAAGAATCCAAGTGGGCGTTATGAAAAAGTAAAACCTTGGCATAGCTGGAACTCAGATCATATAATTGGACGGGCCGTTCTATTTGAATTGACACGCCACTCAGATCATCATGAAAATCCAAACCGAACCTATCCAACGCTTCGTTCTCTTCCTAATGCTCCACAACTTCCCTATGGGTATCCTACCTTGGTTCTCATCAGTTTGATCCCACCTCTTTGGTTTAAAATCATGGATAAAAGAATTTCCTAAATAATATGATCTAGATCATCTTCACTAATAAACTTCAACATTTACATCCTATGCCTTATCTTATTTTATAGAGGTAGTAGGGAGATTCATTCATGGGGCAAGAGATTAGCACAACAGAGTTTAATGAAACTCATAGGGACGCCTTTAAGCAAAGACTTCGAGTTGAAACAAGTATACTTCAAAAGCATTTCAAACATAAAAATATTGAAGAGCCTGAGGTTCCAACTATAGGACTTGAAGTGGAAGCATGGCTTGTAGATGAAAAAGGTCTTCCGGCCCCAAATAATATGGATTTCATTAATAAAGTTCAGGACCCTTTAGTGGTACCGGAGCTTGCGCAATATAATTTTGAACTTAATGTAGACCCTCTCCCTCTTAGCGGCACTTGTTTTGGAAATATGAATAAGCAGCTGTCTTTCTTATGGTCAAAATGTGAGGCAACTTCAAAAAGCTTAGGTTTTAACCCCATGCTTATTGGAGTAATGCCTACGGTATCTGATCAGATGCTTTGCTTGGATTTCATGACAAAATCAAATCGCTATAAGGCCCTTAATGAGCAGCTATTTCACCTTCGTAAAAATAAAGAACTTCGTATTCATATTGAAAAGAAAGACTGTCTCGATCTTGTTAAACAAGATATTATGCTAGAAGCCGCAGCAACTAGTATTCAAGTTCACCTCCAAGTAGGGCTAGAGAAATCAAAAGATTATTATAATGCCTCTTTGATTGCGTCAGCTCCTTTAGTGGCAATAGCTGCAAACTCCCCCTTTCTTTATGGAAATCAGTTATGGGACGAAACGAGAATTCCCATTTTTGAACAGGCGGTTCAGATAGCAAGCTTTAGAAATAGTCATGGTGAAAATATCGGCCGAGTAAGTTTTGGTAATGGTTTTGCAAGAAATAATTTACTAGAACTTTTTCTGGAAAATCTAGATGGATATCCGGCCCTCATTCCACTGCTTTTTGAACATCACCCTGAGAAGCTTTCTCATTTAAAATTCCATAATGGAACTATTTGGAGATGGAATAGACCCATTATCGGTCATGACTCAAATGGATGTCCGCATCTTAGACTTGAGCAACGAGTGATGGCATCAGGGCCAACGATCGTCGATATCATGGCCAATATGGTTTTTTATATTGGTCTCACGCATGCCCTTATTCAAAAGGACTATTCTCAAAAGACCTTTGATCAGGCCAAAGATAATTTTTATAATGCGGCTAAAAATGGACTTCAATCAGAAATATTTTGGTTTGGAAAAAAGGTTTCACTCAGAGAGCTTATCCTCCAAGTCCTCATTCCCGAATCTAAAATGGCACTTATTGAATCTGGGGTTGATAAAGATGAAGTCATATTTTACCTCGACGAAATTATTGGAGAGCGTGTTAAAACTAATCAAAATGGCGCCAACTGGCAAAAAGACTTTGTAGAAAAAAGGGGAGAGGATTTTTACGCATTAACTCTAAATTACTTGGAAAAGCAAAGCTCGGGATCCCCTGTACATTTATGGAAAATTTAACGATACTCAAAACATTGCCAACTTTTTCTGAAGAAATTAATCAAAAGAATATTTTAAATTACTTCAAGGGACCAACATTAATTGAGCTCGATTTTGATAAGAAGGATTGGGTTGTGGTCTCTATACTCTTACATGGTAATGAGACTGTAGGATTAGAGCTCCTTAATCAGCTTAAAAAAGTTATTGGAAACAGAACTCCCAATCGAAATTTAGCAATTCTAGTAGGTAATGTTCAGGCGTGTGCTCAAAATTTAAGACACCTATCTGATCAAATGGATTTTAATCGTATTTGGAGTGATGAGGGCGAAAACCTTTTGGCAAGAGACTTTATAGGTTGGATAAAAGATAAAAAACTGTTTGCCTCAATTGATCTACATAATAACACCGGAAAAAATCCTCTCTATGCATGTATTACTCATATTGATCCACAGACCGTTTATTTAGGTAGTCTTTTCTCAAGAAACTTAGTCTTTTTTGAGGAGCCTAAACACGTTTTTTCCAGAAGGTTTGGTGCGCTAGCTCCTTCAATAACTCTAGAGTGTGGTCAGTCCTGTAATCAAATGGGGCGAAAGAAGTCTGTTGATTTTGTACATGATGTACTTCATATGGGAAAGTTAAATTTACCGGTGGGACCGTTAGATCTCTCTATTTATCATACGGTGATAAGAGTTAAAGTCCCTCAAGATTTAAATGTAGGCTTTCAATATCAGAAATATGATCTTGTTTTTCCTGAAAATATTGATGAGTATAATTTTACTCCTTTGAAAGAGGGACAACTTCTTGCTAAGACCAAACTTTCTAAAATTCCTCTTCATCTTATTAATGATCAAAATGAAGATTTAACAAATGAATATCTCCATTTAAACCCTGGTGGTGACATTATTCTTAAAAAAGAAGTTGTTCCTTCCATGTTTACAAAAGATCTCAATGTTATGAAAAGCGATAGCTTTGGATACCTAATGGAAACTTACGATCTTGGAGATAAGTGAAGCTCACCCATATTCTTAACACCTGGTGAGGATTCAAGTAAGGAGGGGATTGAGTTTAAAAGAACAGCGATCGTCCCTTCGTCTCCTTGGACTGCACCTTTAATCACCATATCTAATCCTGGAGTGCCTTTTATGAGAATTCGATCACGAGGATCTTTTTCTCCTACACTTGCTTTGAAGTTGAGATCGATTTTGACTTGATTATTGATATAGCCTCTATAATTTTGTTCTACTCCGCTAATATTTTCACCATTATAGATCGGTTGGATATTTTCTTCTCTCTTCTCTATTTTAAAACCAAGATAATGCTCTAAAAAATCATGAGATTCTCTGAGTCCAACATGACGAAGAGATTGGTCTTGAACCTTTTGATTAAATTCTTCTTGCGTTAGCCCCGCACCAATTTTTCTTTGAAATGGTATTCTTCTACTAGAAGCATCTTGAATTCTCTCAATATGAATAGACTCAATGTGGTGGTTGAGCATACACAGGGTTGATGGAAGAAGATCCATTAAAAAGCCAGGATTGATTCCAGTTCCTAGCACTTTAACGGCGTGGGCCTTTGCTAAAATATTGAGCTTTTCAGTCAAATCGGGAGAGGTTTGGTTGGAAAACGAGAGCTCTTCACAGCTGGAGACAATATTCCATTTAAGTTCAATTAATTTTGTGAAAAGCGAAAAGTTTTTTTCAAGAGAACTACTTGTTGTGACAATGGCAACTCCCTGGTCGTGAGAATTGGTTTGAATATCATCTAGCGACTGAATCTTTTTTTTATTAATTTCTGAGCCTATAAGATCGACTGAGATATCGTGATAACTCGCTGAGTTGATATGCGAGTAGCTTTTTGAGACTTCAATTACTTTTTGACCAATAGGGCCAAGCCCGATGTGAATAATTTGGATCATTCACTTATCATAATATAAAATGTCAAAGCACTCTAATTAAAAGTAGACCTTATGAAAAAAGAAAATCCGTTTTTTACTTATTTATTTGTATTTTCCATAATCGCCTTTTTGGTAACTCTCTATCTCAATTTCGAGCTGGAATATAATTATATTACAAACAATCAGGAATTAGTTGATGGAAGGGTAAAGGAAACAAATAAGCGTACCTTGTATCTTTATGAGCTGAAAGGAGAAATTGGATATCTTGGAATCATCCACCATTTTAAAAACTTTGTCCTAAGAAAGGATTTAAAATATTTTGAGAGATTTCAGCTTCGCCTTCAGGAATTTAAGGAGTCCCTTAAAAGTTATCTTAAAATAAAAGATATTACTAAATTAGAGTCTTTGAAGCTAAAAATTATTGAACAAACGATAAATGAATATGGAGATAAGATTCACATGATTAAAAAGAATTTGGATCTGAATCCTCTTGAATTAGATAAATTTGTTAAGGTTGATGATACTCCCGCACATATGGCAATTAATTGGTTGAATGAATATCTAAATAAAAGAAAAGCCGAAGAAGTGAAACTTTTGCAACAAGCTTCAAATAATTTCGTTTTTCGTGCTAAAGTCATTAGGGGCATCACTTTTTTCTTCTTCATCACACTTGTGATACATTTCGTTAATTGGGGCAACATTCCCACACTGGAGTTTGGTTTCGGGCCAATAAAC
>CBDUBC010000119.1:0-7281 GCA_965365285.1 uncultured bacterium | reverse complement strand
CTTTCTCTTTTCCAATACTTGGCAAAAGGAATTATTCGGCTTATAGATCAATATAGAAGAGGTTATTATGCATGACATTAAGTATTTTGAATCCCATACAGACGAAGTTAAACAAAATCTAAAAAGAAGAAATTTTGATACGAGCATTGTGGATCAGTGCCTAGCTCTTAACTCCAAAAGAAAAGAGCTAACCACATTGGTTGAGACTAATCGAGCAGAGCTAAATAAGTCTTCAAAAGAAATCGGGATGCTTAAGAAAAAAGGGGAAGATGCCTCTGAAGCCATGGAAAAAGTGGCGCGGCTTAAGCGTGATATGGAAAATGAAAATCAAGAACTTTCTAAAGTTGAGTCCGAACTCAATAATCTCATGGCCGGCATTCCTAATCTACTCCATAAAGATGTCCCTGAAGGCTTGGAGGAAGAGGCCAATGTTGAGGTCAAAAAATGGGGAAATATCCCAGAGTTTTCCTTCCAACCTAAAGATCATGTCACTCTAGGAGAAAAGCTAGGAATGCTTGATTTCGATCGAGCAGCCAAAATCACCGGTGCACGCTTTGCTCTCTATAGAAAAGACCTGGCAAGACTTGAGAGAGCACTTATTAATTTTATGCTGGATGAGCATGCTAAAGCTGGATATGAAGAGGTCGTCCCTCCTTATATCGTTAATGATGACACTCTCTATGGAACAGGTCAGCTTCCTAAATTTGGCGAGGATCTTTTTAAGCTTCAATTTGAAGATAAAAATTATTACCTCATCCCAACTGCTGAAGTTCCTCTTACGAATATGAAGAAAAATGAGCTTTTTGATGGAAAAGAACTCCCTATAAAAGTCTGTGCTCAAACTCCGTGCTTTCGGTCGGAAGCCGGGAGTTACGGAAAAGATACTAAAGGGCTTATTCGTCTTCATCAATTCAACAAAGTAGAAATGGTAAATATCGTAGCGGCTGAAGAGTCTGAGAAGGCGCATGAAGATATGATCGCAAGAGCTTGTTCAATCTTAGAACTTCTAGAGCTTCCGTATAGAGCTATGCTGCTATGTGGCGGAGATATTGGGTTTGGTGCTCATAAATGTATAGATCTTGAGGTCTGGTTACCAGGCCAAGATAAATACAGAGAAATCTCTTCTATCTCCAATTGTTGGGACTTTCAGGCTAGAAGGGCCAAGATTCGTTACAGAAATCAAGAAGGTAAGCCAACCTTTGCCCACACTCTAAACGGCTCAGGATTGGCTGTGGGACGGACAGTTGTTGCAATTCTAGAGAACTATCAGCAAGAAGATGGCTCGATTCAAATTCCAAAAGTGCTTGTAAATTATATGGGTGGTCAAGAACTTATTAGTTGTCAAAAAGCATAGTATTTCCTATATTCTGCATTCTTCGCGGAGGATTGGCTGAGTGGTCGAAAGCGGCGGTTTTGAAAACCGTTGATCCTTACGGGTCCGCAGGTTCGAATCCTGTGTCCTCCGCCATTTAATCCCCCTTACTTTCATACGATTTCCAAAACTTTTTTGTCAGGGAAAAATAGTCCGCTTATACAACTTAATTTTAAATTACTTTATAATTTAGGAGTCAACCTAGTAGAGGATTCTCTGTGTCTATATATTATTTATATTATTGTTATTTCACTCAATTGGTTGCGACCCCGAGAAAACTTGGAACAAAATTACAGAGGGTGTGGAAGATATGGTGGATAATATAAATCCTAAAAATGATACTGAAGACCTTGGAAATTATTTACAACAGTTCACTCCACCGGTTGAAGGAATTTATTCTGATATGAAACAATCTGATATCTAATAAAATACAGCAGAATGATTGTATTGGAATTATAATAAAGTATGACGGATAGAATAAGCATCCAGTTAGGTGAGCTTCACGTTTCCAAAGAACCTTTGATAATTCAAACTGTTCTTGGGAGCTGCATTGGAGTAATTCTATGGGATACTATTACTCATGTGGGAGGAATGGCACATTTTGTAATAGGAAAAAAGCCTAATAATAGAAAGCCATCTAATTATTATGGAGATGTTGCCTTACAAAATCTCCTTCAAAAAATGATATCGTTAGGTGCTTCTCAAAAAAACCTAAAAGCAAAAATCTATGGAGGTGCTCATATTTTTAAGCATCTATCTTCTGGACTTAAGATTTCTCAGGAGAATATAGAAGAAGCGATCAATTTTTTAAATGATCAAAAAATAGAAATCGTGGATCAGGATATTGGTGGAAACGATCCAAGAGAGATCATTTTCTGTACTATAGACTTCTCAGTGATTGTGAATAAAACAGAGAGCTTTGTGAAAAAATGAAAATATTATTGGTAGATGATTCAAAATTTGTAAGAGAGGTGGTTAAATCGATTTTAAAGAATCAGAGCTTCATAACACAGTTTTTCGCAAGAGAGAGTGGTAAAAAGGCGCTAGAGCTACTTAAAACTGAGCCGATTGATGTTATGATTCTAGATCTTGAAATGCCAGGAATGAGTGGAATCGAAGTTATACAATCTATGCGACAATCCAATCGAGATACTCAAATCTTGATTTTTTCTAGTTTCGCTAGACAAGGAGATCAAAGAGTACTTGATGCTCTAGCGGCTGGAGCAAATGACTTTTTAATGAAACCCACTGAATCAATTGGAGAAAACTCTTTAGAGAATCTTGAGTCCATTCTCATTCCTAAAATGACTCGTCTATTTCAAGACAAAAAAAAAGATTACTTACCGAGCGATATCGAATTTCCTGATTCCCTACTGTCAGTGAATCCAAAAGCAATGATTATAGGGTTTACGGTAGAGCATATTTTTAATATCGTCGAAATTTTATCCTCTGTAAAAAAATTAGACTTTCCTATCTTTCTAATCCATCCAGAGCTGGATCAGCTCTCCCATAAAATTCTTGAGGACTTTTATAAAATTTCTGGTGTATCAATATCTGAATTACGTTCAAAAGAATTTCCTAAAGTGAACAAATTCTATGTGGTGCCGAATGGTAAATATCTTAGCTTTGATTCTAAAAATCAGATTAGTTTACTTACCATAGGTGATAAAAGTCCCCAAGATATTTTCACTAAATCAATTGAAACCGGAATCTCTGCCTTTGGGGAAAACCTAGTTTATTATCTTCTATTCAAAAAAAATAGTTCGCTATTTAACTTAATCCCAAAAAAAGATTCATCTATTAAACTTATATATACTGGTAAATATTTTGAAGAGAAGATTAAAACAATTCTTCCGAATGTCTTTGATATGCAAGAGTCAGCATTTGCTTATTATATAAATGAAATTTCGACAAGAGATGTCAAAGCTGAGCGAAAGCCAATTGTTAAAAAAATAATTAAGGAAGGTGATATTTTCGATTTTTTAGCGGCTAAAACAAGTAATGATCTTTCTCTTTATAAGCAAAACGTAATGGCGGCTATTGTATCACGAATGAATAAATTAGAGTTTAATACAATTGATGAATATTATGACTATGTTTGTAATGATGAAAAAGAGTGTGACTTACTCGTCTCAAAAGTAACAAATCACTCGACTAGATTTTTTAGGCACAAAAAACATTTTGAATATCTCATTGAACAAGTAAGAGCCTTAGATATCCATAAACTAAAAATTATTTCTATTGGTTGTTCCACAGGTGAAGAGGTTTACGGGCTTGCTATGACTATGCAAGAGATTAGCGAAAGTAAGGAAAACTTTGATTATTCTATTGATGCATTTGATGTCGATCAAGTTTCCCTTGATACCGCAAGAACTGCGACCTATGGTCTTTGGTCTCTGAAGCGTATTCCCGAAAAATATCATAAATATATCCAACAAAGAGATGGTAAAATTATAATTAATCCAGATCTTGTCAAAAAATGTAGATTTTCTAAAAAAGATGTATTTAAAGAATTTACCGGTGTTGAGACCTATAATTTTATCTTTTGTCGTTACGTTTTAATGTATTTTGATGAGACTGCTCATGCAGAGATCATGAAAAAGCTCAGTAAATCAATTGATAATAATGGTTCTCTTTTTATTGGTATGAAGGAGACTATCAATCATCCTGATTTTGAGGTCGTAGAAACTGGTATTTACAAAAAGAAATAGTTTATTAAATTTGTTTAGTAGAATTATTTTAAAATAAAAAATCTTTCTATCTGTGCTATTTAAGAGGGCATCTAGAAGTATTGACGAGTGCATGATAGCAGTTTTAGTACCGCAAATTTGAATCCGGTTTCCTCCGCCATTATTAATTTATTAAATAATATTTATTTTTGTGAGATTATATACTTGAATAACTCATGTTGTGCGATACAATATAGAGATCATGTGTGATACAAGGAGAAATGAATGAAAAGCTTTTTATTATCGATTTTTTTAATCAGCGGTCTTTATGCAGTAATTCCAACAGATGCAGATGCGATGCATCACATTAAGAGAGGAGGAAATGTTCAATGTTGTACGCCTGAGATAATAGCGAGAGGTGAGCAATGTCGAAGTGATTGTCAGGTTGAAAGTAATACTAAGAAGAGAAGAGGCTATCGTCCAGGAGTTAAAAACAGAATGAATGTACCATGCTGTGACACTCCGGGCTTGAGACCTGACGCTCAATGTAATATGTCATGTAACTATGCTCCGCCAGCTGGAGTTAGAAGATGTAATGATGCAATGAGAAGAGCAGGTAGATGTCAATAGTTTCAGTAGAAACTTTTTATAAATAAGGGGCCTTTGGCCCCTTTTTTATTTTGAAACTTCATTATGAATTTAAATTGAAATTACCTTCAGCTTAAGTTATTAAACATTTAGATCTTTAAGTGGAAGTGTGGCCGAGTGGTCGAAGGCAGCACCTTGCTAAGGTGTCGTACCGCTTGCGGTACCGGAGGTTCGAATCCTCTCACTTCCGCCATTTTTAAATCCCCATCCAAATACGGTATTACTATGGCTAAGCGATGTTTTTGGGCGAAGTTAAATAACCCTTTAATGGTTGAGTATCACGATAAAGAGTGGGGCGTTCCGGCCCATAATGATAAGTACCTATTTGAAAAACTTCTTCTTGATAGTGCTCAGGCAGGTCTTAGCTGGGAGTGTATACTCAACAAAAGAGAAAACTATCGTAAAGCCTATTCTAATTTCAATTATAAAAAAGTTGCTAAATACACGGAGAAAGATATTCAACGCCTTCTCAGTGACCCCGGAATAGTCAGAAACAAACTTAAAATAAGATCCTCTATTGAAAATGCTAAATGCTTTATTGAAATACAAAAAGAGTTTAGTAGTTTTGATAAATACTTATGGAGCTTTGTTAACTTTAAGACGATTCAAAATAAAATAAAAGATCATAAATCCCTACCGGTCTTTACAAAAGAATCTACAAGACTGAGTAAAGATCTTAAAAAAAGAGGTTTTAATTTTGTTGGGCCGACTATTGTTTATGCATTTATGCAGGCAGTGGGTTTAGTAAATGATCATACAACAGATTGTTTCAGATATAAGGAAATCAAGCATTTATCCTCTTAATCTTGACAAAAACTATTATAAAACCTACATATTCTATTCATGCACCCGTAGCTCAGTTGGATTAGAGTACAACACTACGAATGTTGGGGTCGCAGGTTCGAGCCCTGCCGGGTGCGCCACTTAATGAGAAGTCAATGCTTCTCTGACTTTTCCTGAAAGACCTGTAATATCGATTGGCTTAATTAATAAGAATATTTTTTCAAATTTTGACTGGACCTCTGAGGCTTGTTCGGGATTAGCGGTGATAAAAAGTACTGGAACATCCTTATTTATAGAATCTCCATTTCTTAATTTCTCGACAAATTCATCACCATTCATGGAGGGCATTCGATAATCGAGTAGAATTAATTTAATTTCTTCTTTATGAAGTATCTGAAGTGCTTCCATAGCATTAGGCTCTTTTATTAATTCAAAAAGCTGGTCTTCAGTGAGGATTTCTTCTAGTAATTCAAGAATGAGTTCTTCATCATCAACGGCTAAAAGTTTAGGTGCCATTCTATTTCCTTTTTTACATTTTATACTTTCACGGTCCTTTATAAAATAGGGCCCAAATTGCCTATAAATAGGATTCCTAATAAATGTTACTCTTTTAGTATGGTTAAAAAAATAATTGAGAAAAAGCTTAGAACATTATCTCAAAGGGCATCCTTCCTTTTTATACCTATAATAACGGTCACGTTGTATATTCAGTTCATTCAATATGAAAACTATCTAACTCTGTTTTTTAGAATTATTTTGATCCTTTGTTTTTTTATTCTCTTCTATAAATCCTTTATTAATCTCCTATACTCTTACTGGACTTTTAATATTTTACTGATGATCTATTTTTTATTCTCACTAAATATTTCACCTATTATTTTCCTAGGACTACTCAGTATTCTTTCTCAAGCCTATATATTAAGCTCTCCCTTGTTCTACCCAAGAGTACGATGGTGGAAGTACGATTCGCGTTTTAAGGAGGAGTTAAAAATATCTATCAAAATTGGGGCAAAAGAATTTGATGGACGTCTAACGGATCTAAGAAGGCGAGCAGGGGCCATTATACTTTTCGAGGAGTTAAGTCTTGGTCAGAGGGGCCAGTTGTTAATTTTTCTAGAGGGGTGTGACTTCACCTTCAATTTTGAGGTCCATTCGAAAAAGGAGTACCTAAAGGGAAGAGGTGTAACATATGGAATTTCCTTTATTTTAAAGTCCTCTCAACAAGTAAACGATTATGAGTTGATAAAAGATACCTGGCATAATGATCTTGAAAAAAAGAAATTAGAAGAAATCGAAACTTTTCCAATACTTTGACGTATTCTCCCTTTTTTGGAATAACGCATTCATGAATTTTGAAAATGATACTTGGTATATGAAGTTGGCCTATGATCAGGCGCTAAAGGCGCAGCAATTTGATGAGGTACCTGTAGGCGCTGTGCTCGTAGACTCTCAAGGTAAGGTGATTGCCGAGGGACATAATGATAAAGAAACCACCTATCATCCCTGTGGTCACGCTGAAATTGTAACTCTTCAAAAAGCAGGGGAGCAAATTTCTAATTGGCGGCTAAACAACTGTACCATTTATGTAACTCTTGAGCCTTGTCCTATGTGTCTGATGGCCATACTTCATGCACGCGTGAAGAGGCTCGCTTTTGGAGCTTATGACACCAAGGGAGGAGCACTAAGCCTTGGTTATAATTTTTCAAAAGATAGAAGGCTCAATCATAGATTTGAAATAGTTGGTGGTATTTACCATTATGAATGCTCAAAGCTTCTTTCTGACTTTTTTAGAGTAAAGAGATCTTATTA
>CBDUBC010000118.1:0-7381 GCA_965365285.1 uncultured bacterium | reverse complement strand
GGTGTCATACACTTTGAGTTCATCTTTTAATTGCTCAATTTCATTTTCTATTTTTGTAAGTTCTACTTCATTCCTGTTTATCTGGTTATCCTTATCCCTGATCCTGTCCCCAACTCCTTGGGTTAATATTTTATTAAGCTTATCAATTTGTTTTTTAATCTCAATAAGAAGGTCATCGATTTGAGATCCGGCATCACGAACCTCTATCTCAGGATCAAGAAGACCTGTTGGTCGAATGAGTTGTTCAACATACTCTCCCCCACACTCCCTCAGTTCATAATCTCCAGGAGTAGCAGAAACGAAAAGGACATGATCCATTTTCTGTTCAAACTCTTTAAATTCTAATGGCCTATTATCGAGGGCACTTGGAAGTCGAAAACCATACTCCACAAGATTTTCTTTTCTTGCTCTATCCCCACGATACATCCCACCGACTTGGCCGATCGTAATATGGCTTTCATCAATAATGAGAAGAAAGTCATCTCCAAAATAATCAATTAGAGTAGGAGGCGGTTCTCCAGGATTGGCACCTGTGAGATGTCTTGAATAGTTTTCAATTCCTGTGCAAAACCCCATTTCCTCAATCATCTCAAGATCAAGCATAGTTCTTTGCTCAAGCCTTTGTTTTTCGACGAGTTTATTTTGCTTTTCAAGTTCCTGAAGTCTATCTCGAAGCTCTTCAGAAATTGATTTCATCGCTTTTTTGAGTTTTTCCTCACTCACGACATAGTGACTTTTTGGATAGATAGTCACTTTTTCAAGAGTATCAAGTGCAGTTCCTCTTAGAGGATCTACAATCGTAATCGACTCCAAGGTCGTATCAAAAAACTCAAGTCTAATGACTTTAGAGTCTTCACTTGGAGGAAAGACTTCAATGATATCACCGCGACTCCTAAAGCACCCTCTCGAAAAGTCGATATCATTTCGTTCATATTGTATAGAGACTAGTTCTCTTAAAAGATCGGTAGGATTAATTTCTTCACCTACAAAGAGAGTACATCTTTGAGATTGATACTCATCGGGACTACCAATTCCGTAGATACAACTTACACTACTGATAACAATCACGTCATCTCGAGAGAGTAAGCTTTTAGTTGCTGAGTGACGAAGCTTATCGATCTCATCATTAATAGAAGAGTCTTTTTCAATATAGGTGTCACTGCTAACAACATATGCTTCTGGTTGATAATAATCATAGTAGCTGACAAAATATTCAACTGCATTCTCTGGAAAGAATTCTTTAAACTCTCCATAAAGTTGGGCGGCCAATGTTTTATTATGGGCAAGGATTAACGTTTTTTTACCAAGGTTTTGGATAATATTGGCCATGGTAAAGGTCTTGCCGGATCCTGTAACACCTAGAAGAGTTTGCTTTTTATCATTGTCACTAAAACGCTTAGTGATGGTTTTAATGGCCTGAGGCTGATCCCCTGTCGGCTTGAATTTTGATTTAAGAGAAAAGACCTTATTATTCATAAGACCAAGTTACAGTTCCATCTGGATTATCTTTTACGACAATCTTAGCCGCCTTGAGTTGATCTCTAATTTTATCGGCCTTTGCCCAGTCTTTAGTAGCACGGGCCTCTTTTCTTTGAACGAGTAGGTCTTCCACTTCCTCAGCAGAAAGAGAATCGCTATCACTTCCATGAAGAGCTTTTCTGGCCTTTTGGATTTGTTCAAAAGCAAGGTTTCTTTTCTTTTCATCAAGAGAAATGAGACCAGTCGCAAGATCAAGAAAGTTGACTGTCTTTTCGAGAATTTCAAGAGTTTGATCCCCTACCTTCTGGAGTTTCAAACCATTATAATTTCTAATCAGGCCAAATAGGCTTCCCATCGACTGAGGGATATTAAAGTCATCGGCTATGGCCTGTTGAACCTTCTCTAAAGTTTCTTGTGCAGTTTTAACAAATTCGGCATGGTCCTCGCCACCTTTTTGAAGCTTCCCTACGGAATCTGAAAAATTATAAAGCCTTTCCATATCACCAATCGCTTTATCAATGACCTCCTCACTCCAGTCCATTTTAGATCGATAATGAACGGAAAGAAGAATTTGACGAAGGACTAGTCCTCCAAAGTTTTCTACAAAGGATCGAATAGTAATGACGTTACCAAGACTTTTAGACATTTTTTCTGAGCCGAAATTTAAAAACTCGTTATGGCACCAATTCTCAGAAAAGGTACATCCATTTGCGGCCTCAGACTGAGCGATTTCATTTTCGTGGTGAGGAAACATGAGATCTACTCCACCATGATGGATATGGATGGTATTTCCTAAATGTTTTTTTGCCATAGCAGAACATTCAATATGCCATCCTGGTCTTCCTTGTCCCCATGGAGAATCCCAAGCAGGCTCTCCCTCTTTTGCTGGTTTCCAAAGCACGAAATCCGCCGGATGATGCTTTCTCTCATCGACTTCAATTCGTTTACCATGTTGAAGGCTTTCTAAATTTTGTTTACTGAGTTTTCCATATTCTTTAAATTTTTGGACATCGTAAAAAACTTCTCCTTGAGACTCATAAGCAAATCCTTTGTTAATGAGGTCTTGAATCATTTGAATGATCTCACTCATCGTATCGCTGACTTTAGGGGTTTTACTTGCTGGAAGCATTCCTAGTGAATCCATATCTTTTAAACATTCGTCGACATACTTCTGAGCGTGATCCAGAGCGGGTACTCCAAGCTGATTTGCTCTTTCAATTATTTTATCATCGACATCGGTAAAGTTTCTAACAAACTCTACCTTATAACCTAAGGCCTTTAGAGATCGGTGGATCAAGTCACCAACAACAAGTGCTCTTGCATTACCAACATGAAGAAAGTCGTAAGTCGTTGGCCCACATGAGTAGAACTTTACCGTCTCATCCTCAGGTTGAAAGGTGTCTTTGTTTCGTGTTAAATTATTAAAGAGTTTTACCGTTCTTCTTTCCATCTCTACCTTCTAGCATAAAAAAGACCACCTTTAAGGTGGCCTATTTCAAATAAAATTTAAAGAACATTATTAATTTAAAGAGGCGCTATCAGAAGAGAAGCTATCATTGATTTTATTATTCACGATGCTTCTTTCTTCGCCTTCGGCCAGAGCAATTTCTTGGGCGATTAAATCACGGCATTGATCAAGCATTTTCTTTTCGCCAAAGCTTAAGCTTTTCTTTTGCTTAAGAAGAAATAATGCTCTAAGAACCTCTGCAATCTCTTTTAAAGAGCCTGTTTTAATCTTAAGCATATATTCTCTATATCTTCTGTTCCACGTTGAATTATCTATTTCAACGTCGTGGTCTTTGAGCAGATTGTAAACTTCGTTGATCTCATCTTCGCTAACAAGTCCACGAATTCCATCTTGAGAGTTAGTTGGGACCATAACAGTCATACCATTACTTATAATTTTAAGAATATAAAACTTAGCAATCGCACCACCAAGGTCTCTTTCTTCGATATCGACAATTTGCCCTACGCCATGACCAGGACAAACTGCGTATTCACCAACATTAAACATTTAAACCTCCCACAATTCAGTTCACATACAAACTATCGCGTCGCATAAAAATACTCAAGGATTTGGACGCTTGTATGAAAAAATTGCTGCGCCATTAAACCACTTTTCACACGGTTTGCCAATGGGAGATAAGAAGAATAGAGAAATCAGCTAGTTATCCCAGAAAGGATAACTAGCTGAATTTACGTATTAGAATCGAGAATTTACTTCGTTATTATCAAAAAAGTAAGAAATTTCTCTCTCAGCACTCGCTAGAGAGTCAGATCCGTGAACAGCATTAGCTTCAATAGATTTAGCATAAAGCTTTCTGATCGTTCCTTCTTCGGCTTCTGCTGGGTTTGTAGCACCCATGATTTTTCTGTTTTTGTCGACAGCGTCTTCACCTTCTAGGACGTAAAGCATAACTGGACCAGAAGTCATGAAGCTTACAAGAGAGCCAAAAAATGGTCTTTCTTTATGCTCAATATAAAATCCTTCTGCTTTTTCTTTGCTTAATTGAGCAAATTTAGCAGCTGCCACTCTAAGCCCTTCAGCTTCGAATCTCGCAAGGATATTACCAATATTGTTATCTTCTACAGCGTTTGGCTTAATGATTCCGAAAGTTTTTTCAATACCCATTTTCTAACTCCTAATGTACACAAAATGAATTTCGTTCATATCTATGAGACGGCCTTTAAGTCAAACAATTATTTTAAAATTGAATAAAAAAAAAGGGCCTGTTGGCCCTTATTTTTCTGATTTTTTGAGTACTTCCTCAAGTTTCAGGCCTAGTTCGGCCGGAGACCTTGCTGTGGTTACCCCACACTCCTCGAGGATTTTATATTTCGCTTCTGCGGTATCATCACCACCAGAGATAATGGCACCAGCGTGTCCCATTCTTTTACCTGGAGGCGCAGAAGCCCCAGCAATGAAGCTGACTACTGGTTTAGTCATATTTTTTTGAATCCATCGAGCAGCGTCTGTTTCTGCACTACCACCAATTTCTCCAATCATAATAACTGCGTCTGTTTCTGGATCTTTTTCGAAAAGTTCAAGAACATCAATGAAGTTCGTACCGGCAACTGGGTCCCCCCCAATACCAACACAAGTTGACTGTCCAATTTCTCTTTCAGTTAGCTGATAAACAGCTTCATAGGTTAGAGTACCAGATCTTGATACAACTCCTACTCTACCTGGCATATGGATATGTCCTGGCATGATTCCTATCTTACACTCACCCGGAGTAATAACGCCTGGACAGTTTGGTCCAACAAGTCTTGATTCTGATCGATCAAGGACCGCCTTTACCTTTACCATATCGATGATGGGGATACCTTCTGTAATACAAATAATTAGTGGCATCTTTGCATCTACACACTCAAGAATGGAGTCGGCTGCAAACGGAGGTGGAACAAAGATCATAGCAGCGTTTGCGCCTGTTTGATCAACAGCTTCTTGAACAGTGTTAAATACAGGCATACCTTCGTGGACTGTTCCACCTTTACCTGGAGTCACACCTCCAACAATATTTGTTCCGTAATCTTTACATTGAAGGGAGTGGTAGGTTCCTTGTTTACCAGTCAAACCGACAGTGATTAGTTTTGTATCTCTATTTACTAAAATGGTCACGTTACGCCTCCTCACCTTTAGCCGCTTTAACAACTTTTTCTGCAGCCTGACCTAGATTATCTGCTGTGATAATGTTTAGGTCTGATTTTTCAAGAATCTTTTTACCCATAGCTACGTTGGTTCCTTCGAGTCGAACGACAAGAGGAACTTGAATACCAATCTCTTTAGCAGCGGCAACAACACCTTCAGCAATAATGTCACATTTCATGATCCCGCCGAAGATATTCACAAGAATCGCCTTCACGTTTGGATCTGAAAGAATAATTGTAAATGCTTTTTGAACGGCTTCCTTGGTAGCCCCGCCCCCTACATCAAGAAAGTTAGCTGGCATTCCACCGTGAAGCATGATGATGTCACAAGTCCCCATTGCTAGACCGGCACCATTAACAAGACAACCAATATTTCCATCTAGTTCAATATAGCTTAGACCATGGGCCGCAGCTTCAATTTCTTTTTCACTTTCTTCGGATGGATCTCTGTATTCTAAAATATCAGGATGTCTAAAAAGAGCATTTCCATCAAAATTTAATTTAGCATCAAGAGCAATGATTTGACCGTCTTTGGTACTTACAAGAGGATTAATTTCTGCAATAGTACAGTCGGATTCAACATAAAGGTTGTAGAGTCCATGGAAAAACTTTGAGGCTTCTTTTACCATTTCTTTATCTTTGATACCGATTCCGGCAGCAAGCTTTCTACCTATATATGGAGTCCATCCACTTGCTGGATCAACTGGTACTTTGATAATTTTTTCAGGGTGTGTTTTAGCAATTTCTTCAATTTCTACACCACCTTCGGAAGAAGCGATAAAAGTAACTTTTCCGATAGCTCTATCGAGTACAACACCTAGATAGTACTCGTGTCCAATATCCGTTCCTTCTTCAATATAAAGAGTATTTACTTTTTTACCTTCAGGACCTGTTTGATGGGTAACAAGTGTTTTACCTAAAATCTCATTCGCGTATGTTTTCACCTCTTCAAGAGACTTTGCGACTTTAACACCTCCAGCTTTACCTCTACCACCAGCGTGAATTTGTGCTTTAACAACCCACACATTTCCGCCTAATTTTTCGGCAGCTTTCACGGCCTCGTCTACAGATTTCGCCACTTCACCTTTAAGAACTTTTATACCAAATTTTCTCATTAGCTCTTTGGCTTGATACTCATGCACATTCATACAGACTCCAAACTATTAATTTTAAAAGTATGCCACATACTAGACTCAAGGTTTTCAGGTTGCTAGTAGCCTTGCATAAAAATACTACCATCCATTGCTTCCATTTGGTCTAATATTTTGATTTTTTCTGAAAACTTATCTAAATCTTCTTTTATGCTCTCAAAACTATTGACATATTTCTTTCTCAAATTTTCTCGTCGCTTTTCATCAATAAGTTTTATTTTCTCAATTTCTGTTATAGCTTCACTAACATTTTCACCTATTTTCTTACCGGCCTCAAAAAACTGCCTATAAAATTCCGCCTCGGTGGGATTTTTATCTCGGTTTTCCATATACAACTTTCTATTGTCTAAAATAAGAGATCTGATTAATGGGCCAACATTTTTAGAGTATTTATTTTCAAATCGATAAATATCATAACCTCTTCTGAGGTCTTTAAATGTTTCCTCAAAGTGAAAAAGGATTTGAGCGAGAAGGGCCTTAAAGGTTCTATAACTTTCGATTTTTCCTTCAAATTTATAATCCCTAATTCCTCTTAGCTCTTCCTTATATTCTTGAAGTTTTTTATTGAATTCAGAATGTCCCTCGAGTGAAAACAGGACTTGCCCTGAATACTGAACATCAATAGCTTTAATGGGATTGTAATTCATGACAGAAGAAGAACTTGATTTTTTTAAAAATCTTTTGACTGCGCAACTGATCGATCTTTTAGGCCTGGCGAATACCACGATCAGCAGCCTGCTGGATGTTGTGGATAACTCACCCGATCCTCTGGACAGGGCGACAATGGATTCGGAACGAACTGCAATGCTTCGGATAAGAGATCGAGAAAGCAAGCTTATCCGCAAGATTAAAAGAACACTCGAAAGTATCGACGATGGTACTTTCGGGATCTGTGAGATATGTGAGGAAGAAATCGCTATCGAGCGCCTCAAGGCCAGACCGGTTACATCTCATTGCATTGAGTGCAAAACGAAAATGGAAGCAAAGGAAAAAGCATATCAATAGGCTTTGCCACCATTTTTTTATTTATAAGTACATGAGCCGACGGGGAGTTTTTCGCTTAACGCCTCAAATTACAGCGGAAGTATATCGATTTTTTC
>CBDUBC010000117.1:0-7754 GCA_965365285.1 uncultured bacterium | reverse complement strand
CCAGTCGAAGACCTGAAAATTGCCACCGGTCTCGAGCATAAAAGAAATTTCGATAGCTGTCTCTATAGTGCCATTTGGCCGTTCCATAGGAGCCGCCTTTGAGAACTCTTTGATTACACATGAATTTTCCGTTGTATTCACCAAGAGGTCCAGCTTCTCTCATGTAACCAGGATAAGGATCATAACTACTTGATGTCCACTGCCATAAAGATCCTCTAAGGTTTTGAATAGGACTAAGATGGTTTGACTCTAGAAAGCCAAGATCATTGTTTTCAATAGTCTTAGCGGCATGTTCCCATTCGAACTCCGTCGGAAGTCTTTTTCCACTCCAAAGTGCAAAGGCCTGTGCTTCATAATAGGAGAGGTGAGAAACGGGAGCGTAGTGATCAAGAGGATGATTTCCATGAAGAGTAAACTCATACCACTCGCCGGATTTTTGACTCCAATAAAGTGGTGATTTCACATCCTTTTCACGTATATAGGTTAGCCCATCACTGAGCCAAAGTATTTCATTTTCATAGGCACCATCTTGAATAAATTCGAGATATTCTCCGTTTGTGACGAGAGATTGATCAAGAGTAAACCCATGAATATAGCTTTTATGTTTTGGAGTTTCATTATCATAGGAAAATTCATTTCCTGCATGTCCAAACTCATAGAGCCCTTCAGAGAAAGTCCATTTTTCTTTTCGAGGGGCCTGATGAAGAGGCCTTTGTGCTTGAGAGTATTTTGCCCCATTTATGCTAAAGATGTGTTTGATATCCATGAGCAAAAGCTCTTGATGTTGTTGCTCATGATGAAGACCAAGTTCTAAAACTTCAAGAGCTTTAGGAGACGGAGAGTTGGTAAAATACTCTCTTACTTTTTGATCCACATAGCATCGATACTCTAGGATCTGAGCGACTGTCGGTCGACTTAGAACACCTCGTTGATCGCGAAGCCAATGCTTACCAAGACTTTTATAATAGGAATTAAAAAAGGTGTTGAACTCAGGATCGAATTCTTCATAGCCCTCCATATAAGGCTTAAGAATAAGAGTTTCGTAAAACCAGGTGGTGTGAGCGAGATGCCATTTAGGGGGACTTACCTCAAGACAACTTTGAATCACATAGTCTTCGATCTCTAGCGGTGAACAGATATCAACAGTCTTATTTCGGACAATATTGAATAGCTCTAAAAGGCCCAAAATCTCTCTCCTTGGTATAATAGGGAGTCATAGCGCAAAGAGGAGAAAGGCAAAAGTGCAAAAGCAAAATTTACTGGCCTAATTCCTTAATTTTTTCGAGAAATGGCCTAGAAAAACGATGTCCATCCTCAGGAAAACCAAAAAATTTGCCCGAAACGCCCTTTTCAAGCAGTTTTTCAAAGCTTTTTTGAGCGTTATGGGGATCTACGATCTCATCTTTCATTCCATTAAGGCCATAGAATTTAAAGGGGATAGGGTAGTTATACATTTCATATTTGTAGTTGGCATTGACTGAAATCACCTGCTTACATTGTTCCAATTTCTCTCCTGCAAAGGGTGCCAGATATCCTCCTTGAGAATAGCCAATGATGGTAATTTCTTTGTTCTGAAGCCCCAGCTCTTCCACTAAACTTTTGAGAAAGCTCGCCGGCAGATCATAGTCAATAAAGTACTTAAGGGAGACTGGGTCGAAAAAATACCAAGCAAACCCCATCTGATACCCTTCCTCGGTTCTTGCAGGCAGAGGATAGACTCCATTAGGAGCTAATAAATAGGCATCGGAAGGAAGATAAGGCCTCAATCTCTTAAGCATCTTATGACCACTTTCACCATATCCATGAAGTAGAAGAAAGAGTTTTTTAGACCGAGAGTCTCCAGCTGTTTCAATATCAGCATAATGAAAGCTTTGTATTTTTAAACGTTTGTTACTCATTCTCTTGAATTATCATAGGAGTTATAGTCATAACAAGGATTGCTTTAATTCTGCGTAGCATCTAACCCTTATTAACCTTCCATCCTGGTAAACTCGTAACAATATTTGGTTGCTGGAAATTCGTCTTTATCTATCACAAGCAAGGTTGAGAGCATATCGGAGTAAGCACCCCAAAAGCGAAGCTCTTCATTGGATTGACATATGATAGTGACTTTATAGCTCTCTTCTACTTTTTTATTTTGTGGGTGAAAAATATGGAAGTTCTCACCCTGTCGAGAGTAACTTCTTGATATAAAATATATTTTTTCAGATTCCTTTAGGTTGTAGAATCGAGCTTCATTCCAAAAGAGGCCCTTGACGGCCAAATTGCCACCTCCGCCATCAATCCTAAAGCTCTCCAATCCTGCTTTATGAAAATAATCCGCCAAAGCGCCAATAACCATTCCTTTCACAAACCCTCCAAAACTTAATTTCAGAGGATCTTCTTTAAATCTAAATTTATTTTTATCCATGGTGAGATTATTCATTCCAACAGGAAACTTGCTTTTTTTCCATGAGATGGCCCCGGTCGTAATGTCAAAAAGATGGTTGGATTTTGTATAAAAAAAATAGGCCAACTGAAGTCCTTCTAAAAACAACGAAGTTGGAGCCTGCCATTTTGTAAATCCTTTCTCAAGTCTAGAAAGCTCTGATTGGTCCCGCCAATCTGAAAATGTTGAATCATACTTTTCTAATGTTTCAATGATAACTCTTTCAATATGGGGCCCAGAGAAACTTATTTTCTCTGAGCTCAATTCAATATTCCAATAGGTTCCCATTGAATAGGTTTGAAAAGCGTAGCTTCCAAAGACATTAAAAGAAAATAGAAAATACAGCTTAGCGAGTAGTTTCAATTTCTTCTATGGCCCACTCAAGATCTCTCTTGGCATCGGATCCTTTGGAATGATTAAGTTTATAATCAAAAAATCCTACATTCCCATCTTTTCGAGAAATTATAATTCTAGGTACTCCGGCCAAAGTAATTGTTTGATATAACTCCCTTCTTTCCTCCTCGGAGCTAATTTCAAGAATTTCATTACATCTTTGTTCGCTTAGGTTTGTCTCTTCACAAAATTTTGTAAAACGAGAGGGACTTGTTGATTTGGGGAAAACTTCTACCAATGCCACTTTTTTCCAAAATTGATCAGAGAATTGAGACCACTCTTTAACCTTGGCCTTACAATGAGGGCACCAAGTGGCAAAGAACACATAAATTTGCTTCCCTTTTATTGGAGTAGAGACATTTCCATCCTTTGTTTTGCTGCTGAATTGGGGAAAAGGGATGTCAGCGTGAAGCATTCCCCTTTTGATTTCTGATCGATAGTCTTTTTCTGCCTTTTGAAGAAGGGTCTTTTTTCCAACGAAATTATTTTGAAGAAGTGGAAATCGAACTTTAAGGTTAGCGATGGCCCATTGCTTAGCCTCTTCATTATTAAGAGTCTCAGTCAATTGGATAAAAGTTGTTAAAAGATCAGCGTCTTTTTTAACTACTGGAGGAATGATATTAAGGTCAATACCATTAGAGAAAAGTGTTGCATTGGCAACGTCACCAAGAGAGCCTGCGGCCATTAATGCGTATAAATTGTCTAAGCTAGGATTACATTCGGGCCATTGTCCTGGCTCCTTTTTCATTCTTATGAGGATCTCTTGTCCTTTTTTAATATTTAAAAGATGTTTTTTGAGATCACAAACAGCACCCACGTGAGTTGACTGATATACGGTATTGCCTAGAAATCGTCTTACGTTCTCGACATCTTCATCGTTTCCATAGGCAATCATAGTAACGAGAAGATTGTGGGGAGAAGTGAAAATCATTCCACTGATGTGAGCTGATAGAGGTGTATTTGATATTTTTTCGATAATTTGAAAAGATTGTCGAACTTGATCCATACTTCTCCATCTTCTATTGAGGTGGGAAGTGATAAATTGCTCGTATTGTTTTTCTTTTGCCTTATCTTGTGGCGTTCCACTTAAAAAAGACTTTACTTGATAGGAAGCTTGAACAATTCGATAACTTGTATAAGCACTTTCATTTACAAGGTAGTCTTTTAATGTAGTCCACGTTTGGGGAGGATAATGATTAAGGTCATCAGCAAGGTATTTAGGCTCAAGAACGCTCATGAGCTTTTCCGGAATTCTTTTGGCAAGTTCAAGAGCTTTTGCTTTATCGGATCTTGTGTAAGCCTTATGCCATTTTTTTCTTAAGAGCTCGTTAGGATCTTCTATAAGATCAACCACATTCCCTTTGGCATCAAATTTAAGATGAAAAACTACAGGTGAGCATCCAGAGTTACAACCAGTTGTAGTACTGATAGGTCTAAATCCAAAAATTGTTTTTTCATTTTTATCTAATGCCCACAAAATAGAGTTATTAAAATATTTTTTGGATGGGCCAGCACTGGGGAGATGATATTCTCGAGGAAGAGTTTGGGCCATCCAGCGTGATACATTTTGGTCACGAATGTAATTTTCATAAAAGCTTTTAAGGTTAGTTTGGGTGACTTCTTCAAGGGCCGTTTCGCTAGTGAATTCGCGATAAACTGTTTTATCTTCACCAAAATGGTAGGGGGTAATGCTTGCACAAGAGTAAAATAAGCACAATATTAATAACCATTTCATAAAATTCCTTTTTTATAATTGAAAATTAATTGTTTTTCGAAGAATGTATTTTTCCATTCTATAGTCTTCCCTAGAATTAATAAATATGAAAAGGAGCTTTCTCATTGAGGAAACCCCAAAATCTACTAAGGACATGGGGGCCGTTAAGAATTCTTTGTAAGTGGTTAAAGATTGATCGCTTGTAGATGGTAAGTTATTGAAAATACATACAATAGAGGTGGCACATACTTTGCAGCTCTTGTAGTAGGAGCTTTTATGAAAAAAACGATGCTTGGACTTTTTATTCTGCTTTTCTCAATAACCTTACAGGCTGCCGACGGTGACAAAGAAAAGGCGATAGCCGTTGTTTCTGATCAACTTCTCAAAAAATTCTATGAGTCGGAGTTTTATAACAGTATCAAAGAAAAAGGAAAAATTACCTTTACTCAACAAGAAGAACAGAAGGCAACTAAAGCTAAAGTATCTGAAGGAGAAACAAATAGCAGTTCTACTCATAAGAAGGTCGTCCAAGAAACCCATTCCCAAACAAAATACTCTCTAGACCTATTCAAACAAAAGGCCCAAATTAAACAAGACCATTACGGACTCACAACGAATCTGAAACTTAATTCATTTAAACGCTTTACGGCCTCAATTGAACAAAATAGTGACTCCATAGGACTTCTAACGAAAGTCGAACTCCTTGGAGAAGGCGATTCATGGAAGGCAAGTTTTGAGAAAAAAATAACCGATGAAATTTCATCCAAATTGTCCACTTCAGAAAATGAAGTGAACTCAGGTGTATATTTTAATCTTGGCTTTTAGTGAGGAATATATTTCTGAAGACTCAAAACGCTACACGCGGCCTTTGATGTGAGCCTATCAAATCGGCTACCATAGACTTTTTCTATATAAGTTTTTGGTCTGAAGTCAGAATACAATAATAGGTCATACTCGGCCGAAACAGAGATAAGACTCTTAATTTTATCCTCTCCACGAAGGATAACGACATTAGCAGCTAAGGTAAGCTTTTGTGAAGCCTCTAGTAAAGACTGCCTCTCTCTTTCAACCGCGAGATCATCTGTATTTTGTGGAACGTAACGAACCAGTGAGCATTGAGCTTTAAAAACAGTACTTAAGTGATCAGCAACAGAAAGAACAACATTTTCGGTTCCAAAATCGTGAACAACGACCATGATCTTTTTGAAGTTTCGTACACCAGCATCTCTAAAAACGGCAAGAGAGCAGGAAAGGTGATCTTTTAGCCAAGCAATAGGGTTATTCATAGTAAAGGCCCCAGTGGTTCTTCCACCCCATTCGGTAAGAAGCCAGTGGCAGTCCATCCTAGAACTAATTTCATGGACGTTTCTTAAAATATCATGAGAAACAATCGGGTCGTATTGAATCTTTGCTTCAAGGTTTTCTTCCATGGCCGATAGCCTTCGTCTGAGTGAGCGAACAATGGTAAACTCCTCTCGAAGATCTCTGGCATCAGTTTGCTCGGGAACCTCAATGAGGTGAGCAACTTCCATTTCTGAAGGACCTACAATGGCCGCACCAATTTCTACGAGTGTTTCAGGTGAGCGCTCCCTGCCAAATAAGGCCACCACAATATTAACCTTTTTAGAGAAGTCGATTTGTTCGTAGTGTTCAGGTGCCTGGACACTTTGAGGACTATCAAAGGTGAGATCTTTTCTTGCCCCTCTTATTCCAACAACACCTTTTCTCGATACTCGAACTCTGGCGTAGGTTGCAAAGATAAAAATACTGGGAACTGAAATAACTATAATCGCATAGATCCCAATAAGCTTCATAGAGATAAGAATATACAAAAGCCCAAGGATCCCTAGGATTTGCGCCCACGGATAAAATGGAGATTTAAATCCGGGCTTGTACCACTGAACGCGTGATTCTCTTAAAACAATGACAGCAATATTTTCCGCAATATAAATAATGAGCATGAACGCCGAGGCCAATTTAGCAATAGAGGGCACATCGAGTGAAAGAATACTGATGGCAACAACTAGCCCTGAAAAAATAATACTTGGGACCGGAGTTAAAAATTTATTACTCAATCTACCAAGAATACTTGGAAGAAGTCGGTCTCTGCTCATGGCAAAAGGAAATCGAGAGGCAGCTAATATCCCCGCATTCGCCATAGAACTCATGGTAAGAATAGCAAGTCCTGCAAAAAAGAGGGCAACCATTGGACCGGCCACTTTAAGAGCAAGGTCATAGATTGGTCGAAGGTTTCCGGCCAATTCACTCGTGTGAAACTGACTGGCCAGAGTAAAATTAATGAGACAATAAAGAATACAGACAATAAGAAGAGAGATTAAAATTCCTTTTGGAAGGTTTTTTTCTGGCTCATGAATCTCTTCAGCAATGGCGGCCACTTTTGTGACACCAGCAAAGGAAACAAAAACAAGACCTGTTGCCGCGAAAAGACCACTCATTCCTTCAGGAAACAAGTTTTCAAAATAGGCCATGTTATTTGTAAAAGAAGCTTTGACAGTTAAGCTTAGAAGACCAGCTATACAAGTGCTGACAATAAAAACTAGGACCTTACTAACTTTACCCACACCTAGAATATTAAGAATGACAAGCAGGGCTAAAACGGAAAGAGAGGTCGCTGTGATATTGACGTCCGTAAAAACGGAAAGGTAGGCCCCAAAACCTATAAGAGCAAATGCACTTTTTAAGAGAACAGAGAGCCAAAGTCCGATACCCGCAATCGTCCCTGTGAAAGGGCCAAAGGTTCTTTCAAGGTAAATATAGGTTCCCCCTGAGGTCGGCATCGCCGTAGCAAGCTCTGCCTTAGACAGGGCCGCGGGAAGAACAAGAAGAGCTGAAAGAAGATAGGCAATATAAGTAGATGGACCGGTTAGCCCAAAGGCAATACCAGGAAGCACGAAAATACCACTTCCAAGCATGGAGCCAATACTAATTGATATAATGGGTCCAAGACCCAATTTTTGTTTGATCTCTTTCATTTTTAAAGGACTATCTTAGGAATTAGGACGCGAAATGTCTAAACCTATTTACTGAGATAGGTATATCCATTAAGGCAATCTTCATAGAAATCAATGAGTTTAACTCCTTCTCGAGGAGAAATTCCTTTTTGGGCAACTCTTCGATCAATCGCTTTTTTTATGGTGTAGGCGAGGTGATCTGGGTTGTACTGCATTTGGCTAAGAACATAACGCGCACTAGATCCCG
>CBDUBC010000116.1:0-8326 GCA_965365285.1 uncultured bacterium | reverse complement strand
CCTGTCTATGGTGCTCAGTGGAGGAGATGGGTAAATAAAGACGGCAAAGAATATGACCAAATTACCGCATTGATTGATGGAATAAAAAATAACCCAACATCAAGAAGGCATATTATTTGCGCTTGGAATGTTGGTGAAATTGATAATATGGCACTTCCTCCTTGTCATTGTTTTGTTCAATTCTATGTTAATGATAATAAATTAAGCTGTCAGCTCTATCAAAGATCAGCAGATGTCTTTTTAGGTGTTCCATTTAATATTGCAAGTTATGCTCTTCTAACGATGATGGTCGCCCAGGTTACGGGTTTAACGGCCCACGAGTTTGTTCATACTTTTGGGGATGCGCACCTCTACCTTAATCATTTAGATCAAGCGGAGTTACAGCTTCAAAGAGAACCGAAGCCTCTACCTCAAATGAAAATTAACGCTGAAGTTAAAAGCATTTTTGACTTTACGATTGATGACTTCTCATTAGAAAACTATGAAGCCCATCCTCATATTAAAGCGGAAGTAAGCGTTTGAGCATCTTAAATAACTTCCCTTTTGATTTTTTGATATTTGATTCTGAGAAAAAAATCAGGTGGGTGGCAATTAAGGATCAATCCAACTTAAAATCGTATTTCAAACATGATCTTATCATTGATGAAGTTTTGCCTCTTGATTCTGCGAAATTAGATCGACTCTTTCAGGAAGGGGCCTTATTCACCAGTGAATGGAATCAGGATGACCAATATTATAAATTAACCTTTTTCTTCATGACTGAGCTTTCTAAATCAGGAAAGCTTTATGGTATTTTTATTCGGCCTGAGGAATCGACCGAGGCAACTCCTTTTTTAGGTGGACGGGATCTTCACTCACTCGTTTTTCATTTTTATAAGGCTTATCTTTGTGAGGACTTCGATGAACATATGATGAAGGCCAAAGAGATTTTAACAAAGTTCAGTCATTCAATTCTATTACCGCTTCATAAAAAGTTAAATTCTCAGCAATACGATAACAAGCTCCTTTTTCGAGGATTAATAAATTTCCTTTCCCTTCATTATTACTTCGATTCTTTAAAGCATGATCTTAAATCCCGTAAACAGGGGTATCAGATGGTTAAAGGTGATATTCCTGTAGAGAGTCAGGGGAATCTTTTTTTTGAATTGTTATCCTTTCTTAAGGATGAACAGATAGATTTAAACGATTTTTTTAATTATCAAGGCGATATTTTTGAGACGAGAAGTCTTGATGAGATTGTTCATTATTTTTGTGAGATTAGTGAGTCCGGTTCGATTCAACTTCCTTTGAATGAGCAAGATGAACTCTTTGATTGGATTAAAAATGAAAACCATCATATCCATCAGCGCTACCCCTTTTTTCACCACCGGCTCTCATCCATTGAAGAGGATCTCTTTTTACTAAAGGCCGTACCAAAACTTCTCCTATGGGAAAATATTAATAAGTTATTTTGGCACTTTACAGGTACCTAGTAGGGTGTTGACTCTGCGCAGCTTGGGGGTGTCTTTTTCTATTGCTCATGTTAAATTGGGTAAACGAAAAGGGTGTGTTTATGGAAATTTCCATTGTCGTTGGAATCGGTCGAAATCGTGAGATTGGACTTGATAATAAACTTCTTTGGCATCTTAAAGAAGATCTAAAAAGATTTAAAAAAATAACCATGGGTCATCACATGATCATGGGACGTAAAACCTTTGAATCCATTGGTAAGGCCCTTCCAGGCAGAACTACGATTGTTATTAGTCGACAAGATCTTGAGCTTCCTGAAGGTGTTTATCAGGCCAAAAGTCTTGATGAGGCCATTGATTTGGCAAAAAAAAGAAATGAACTAGAGTTAATGATCGTTGGTGGTGCCCAAATTTATGAACAGGCCCTTTCTAAAGCCGACAAGCTTTACCTTTCTCGAGTAGACTTTGAAGGTGAAGCAGACACCTTTTTTCCAGAGTTTGAACACCTTTCTTGGAAAACGATTCAAAAAGAAGAATTTCCTGCTAATGAAAATCAATTAAGTTGGCAGTTTGAAGAACTAAGAAGAGAAAAATGATACCGTATAAACCGCATTATCAAAAATTAACATCTCTTTGTGACAAACTGCTTTCTCAATACGATAAAATTATTATCAGTAGTGGCGATGGACAAAATTATCCTTTTGATGACCAAGCTATCCCCTTTAAGTGCAATCCTTATTTTAGTTATTTTTTTCCCTTTTTAAGCGACTCTGATCACTTGATCTGTTTAGAAAAAAATGCCCGTCCCACTTTGTTTATTAATAAGATGGAAGACATTTGGCATAAGTACCAAAACTATGTTCCCGATCCAGAATTAGGCGATTTTTGGAATATGGATTATTACAAAGATAGAGAAAAGCTAATTAAACACTTTTTAAAAAGCTCATCTCAAAAAGTTGCGCTTATTGCGCATAAACCGATCGAAGGTTTTGAATGGAACCCCAAAGCGCTTCTTAATATGATTGATCGATCTCGATTTACGAAAACTTCATTTGAGATTGAATGTATACGACTTGCCAATGAAAAAGCAGTCAAGGGGCACATTGAGGCTAAAAAGGCATGGAGTGAAGGTTGTTCAGAATTTGAAATTCATATGCGTTACTGTCAAGCCGTTAGCCTCTCAGGAGGAGAACTTCCTTATGAGAATATCATTGCTGTAAACTCTAATGCTTCTTATCTCCATTACCATGGAAAAGAGAGAGAACGGGTAAAAGATCGACGTAGCTTTTTAATTGATGCTGGTGCAACCCACCTTAATTATCATTCTGATATCTCAAGAACTTACAGCCATAATGATATTAATTTTAAAAATATCCTCTTTCACTTAGAGAAGCTTCAATTGTATTTGGTCGATCAAGTTAAACCTGGTGTTAACTTTGTAGATATTCATGACCTTGCCCATCAAAAAATTGCTGAAGTGCTCAACCACACCAAAGTGATTGATATGAACGCGAATGATATTTATAAAAACAAATTAACTCACTTCTTTTTCCCGCACGGACTTGGTCATAGCCTTGGTCTAAATGTTCATGATGTCTATGGAAAAGACCCCAATATTGAGACACCACAATATCCATTTCTGAGAACCAATAGAACTCTTGAAGAAAATTGTGTGGTTACTATTGAGCCAGGAATTTATTTCATTAAATCTCTTCTAGATGATCTTAAAAAATCTAATTATAGAAGTTTTATTAACTGGAAGCTTGTTGACTCACTTAGAGACGCTGGTGGAATTCGTATTGAAGATGATGTCCTCGTGACTAATTCGACTTCTCTAAATCTCACCAGGAAAGCTTTTGAAAAGGAGTCTTAGATGATTCGCTTCGTCTTCCTTAGTACCCTTTTCCTTCAGATTACGGCCTCTCTTATTCATACCTTTCAGTACGGTACAAGCATTGGGTCTTACTTTTTTTTAGAACTTGGTTGGAAAGAAATGAATAGTCTCCTCCTTGAGAGGGGATTTGTCCTTATAACCTTTGCCTCTTTTTTTCTTGCTCAATGGAAAAGGTCTTTTTATGTTCTGATTTCATTTTTCTTTTTATCTTTGAGTTTTACCAAACTCCTCTTGGGAGGGTTTTTTCTTTCTCATTTAATTATTCCGGCCCATTTGGCCCGAATTCTTTTTCCATTATATGGGTACTATAAAGCTCAAAAGAATCAAGAAAATTGGATTATTTTTGGATTAGCATCCACTTTTATTTTTCACGGCGTTGAGGCACTTTATGGAAATCCAGAGTTTCTCGATCTTTTCATGTATTTTTATTCTCTTATTTTTGGCGATTTCGTAATGGAAGGATTTTCCTCTAAAATTCTTTTGATCGTTGGAATTGTTGATATTTTTGCCGGTGTGGGAATCTTTTTTGCGAGGAGGAACGTTGCGTTATTGATTTACTTCCTCTTTTGGGGGCTCTTTACAGCCGCCTTAAGACCTATCTTTTATGGACTTGATGGAATTATACCGTTTTTTGAAAGAATTCCTCATTTTGTCATACCTTTACTACTCATATTGCATTTAAAATATTATAAGAGAGAAAATTTTTAGGAGTTTTCATGAAGTTTTTTGCATCCTTAATTCTATTTTTTGTCACCTTCTCTGCGAGTGCTAATTTTAAACACTTGAGAGTTCTCATGCACTCTGACCCTGCCCACAAGGCCATGGTTGTTTACACCGTCGATAATCGCGACGAAGCAAAAGGCTCAACTCTATATTACTCAATGAACCAAAAGCTTGATTCTAAGAACAAAATCAGAGTTGATAATTATGGTCTGAGAAAAATTAAAAGAGGTGGAAAATATTTAGTTCAATTTTCTTTAAATGAGCTATCTGCTGACTCTATGGTTTATTTCCAATTGACTAATGAAAAAGGAACATCGAAAACTTATCATTTTAAAACAGCACCCGTTAAAAAAGACGCTCCACTCGCTCTTTTGTTTGGTGGAGATTCAAGATCAGATGCTGAGCAAAGAAGAGTCATGAACCGTAAAATGAAATCTCTTCTTGAGACGAACCCTGAGATCGTGGCCATGGTTTTTGGCGGAGATATGATCGCTAATGGAATGAGCTGGGATCAATGGAATCAATGGTTAGAAGATTACCAAGAAACCATCACAAAAGATAATAGAGTTCTCCCCTTTGTTCCTGTTCGAGGAAACCATGAGACGGATTCTCGGCTTTTTAATGATATCTTTTTTATGGAAGAAGCTGGTTATGAAGATGTTTATTATGTTTCTTATTTTTCTGATATTGCCATTATTAACCTCAACACCAATATTCCTCATCTCGGTAAGCAGAGAAAATGGTTAAAGCAAACGCTTCAAGAACTTTCAGCTAAAAATTATTGGATGATTCCTAACTATCATAGGCCAGCTTTTCCTGCTGTTAAGAAAGCAGGTAAGGCGAGAAGGTTTTGGGTCCCTCTCTTTGAAAAATACCAAGTTGATTTTGTATTTGAATCCGATGGCCACGTTCTTAAAAGAACTGCACCTATCTATAAAGAATCTGTGAATCATGAAAAAGGTATCGTTTACCTAGGTGAAGGGGGAATGGGTGTTAGCCAAAGGGATCCGAAAAGAGGGGACAAATGGTATTTCAGAGCTCCTGGATATGCCTATTCTATGCACCATCTTTTTATGCTTAAGAGAAGTGGAAATAAACTTCTTGTCAGCGTAGAAGTCCCTAATAGTCAAAAATCTTTTGATCAGATTACTTTTGAGAAGAAAAAACGTTATTGATCTTTAGAGTGAATAAGTCGAAGCCTAGGAGATTCATCTTGGATCTCCTTTTTTAATTCCTTCATGAGTTTCTTTAGAACACCCAGAGCTGGAACCAGCTTTGTTTCGAGATGATTCATCATCATATCATGGGCGATTTTTGATCGAAGTTCGGGGTCATCACCAGCAATAAGTAATCTTTCTTCAAGCTCAAATTGAAGTCTATATAACTCAGGGTGAGCTGTGAGAAGTCTTTCTTTCTCTTCCTCTAGCTCTTTAATTTTTTGGATTAAATTTTCATCCTTTTTCATCCTAGAATTTTAACATAAGAGGTAGTGGGTTCTTAAAGAGGGAAGGTATATTTTACAATATTGAGGACTTAGAGAGATTTTAGGAATGCTTGAGAGCCCCTAAAATAAGGCATTTACGCCTTTTTAAGCTTTAGGGTGACCGTGGTGCCATGATTATTTTCATCCATCTGCGTTGTAACGGAATCGATACTAAACTCACCATTATAAAGGCTTATATAGTGCACGCTTAGAGGGAGACCGTAGCCAATTCCTATCTCACCCGCTGTTCCCTTGGTTTTAACAATATTTTTAATACTTAAAATATCCTTAAGGGTCTCCGGATGGATTCCAACTCCATGATCCTTAATTTCAGTAATAACCATATCGTCACTTTCTTTCATAGTGATTGTAATCTTTGTATTAGGGTTAGAGAATTTAACCGCATTATTGATGAAGTTATAAATAACCATGTTACTTAAACTGACTTCCTCGGCTATAACTTTGGCGTCGATTAAATTATGTTCAATTTCAATTTTCTTCTCTTCTAACTTTTCTTTAATAAGGTCAATAGATCTGTGTATAGTATCTTTAAGAGAAACAGGACGGAGAATGAATTTTTTACTTCCACTAATAATACTTTGAAGCTCTCTAACAAGAGTGATTATTTCATATATTCTCTTTGCATTGGTATTAAGCTTTTGAACATGGGGGTGTTTCTCTCCAAGTTCTTTAGTGAGCTTTTGGAGAGTCCATAAAATTGACATTGCGGGGGAAGAAATATCATGAGCAAGCCCTTCTAAGAGCTGTTGAATTTCTTTTTCCCTAATATACTTTGCGATTTTTTCTTTATGGATCTTAGATTCAATTAATTTATCGATTGCAAAATTAAGAGTAGTTTTTTCAATGGGTTTTTCCATATAATCATCTACACCTTTTTCAATACCTCTGAGAATATTATCTTTGTCACCCTCTACGCTTAACATGATAAAGTGAACATTGTCCTGAACACATTCTTTTCTTAATCGATCAATGAGATCAAATCCATTTTCGTTACCAAGATTGACATCGCAAATATAAATTTCAGGGTGCACTTCTTTGGCGACAGTAATGGCATCTTCAATATTTTCTGCTACATAACCTTCGTATTGGTCAGATAGAAATTCTAAAAAGATCGTACGATCAATAAACGAGTCATCAATGAAAAGGACTTTATATTTATCCATAAAGACCTATCGGAATAGTCAAATAAATGTTTGATGAAAATAAATCTTATTGAACAGATTTGAGAACGCCTTCGAACCCAGATGGATTTTTTATCAGCTTCTTATTTTGATAATCATAAAAAACAAGCCCAGTTTTGATTCTGGCGACTTCCTTACTCTCTTGATTACTCATTAAATAAAATAAATCGAATCCGTACTCATGAGGGGGTGGAGAGAAAAGAGAGACTTTAAGGATATCGCCATAAAACCCCTCTCCTCGATACATAATGGCCGAATCTGACATGATTAAGGATTGTCCGCCAACATCTCTTTCATCCTGGTAACCCAGGGCCCTAAAGTACTGAAGACGGCATTCATGAGCATAGGTAAGGAGGCGATCATTGGAAAGGTGATTTCCATAGTTTATGTCATCAATTCGAACAGCTATTTGGCATTTGAAGACTTGGTGCTCTGAAGGGATATTAAATTTAATTCTCATAGTCATTATTTTGTTATATAAATTGCTCTATGGCCAAAATTGGTATTTTTGACAGCGGCATTGGTGGTTTTAGTATTCTTAAAGAGGTAGAAAAACGTCTTCCTCTCCACGACTATTACTACTTTTCTGATGATGCTCATAGTCCCTACGGACCAAAAAATGTCGTTGAGATTCAAGATCGTATGAGCTGTATTATCTCTGAGCTCGAGGATCACTCCATTGATCTGATTATTGTGGCCTGTAATACAGCAACTCTTGCGGGAATTGATGCTATGAGAAAGCAGTTTCCCCATATCCCCTTTGTTGGTGTAGAACCCTATGTTAATGCTATACACAAAGAAGCAAAGAGGCGCCCCCTCTCCAAACCTGCGTTACTTCTCACCCAGGCAAGTTTTCATTCTTCCAGGTTTTCTCTCCTGACTCAAAAAATCCAAGATAGTCAAAGAATCAAGCCTATTGTTTTACCCCAATTGGCATCCCTCATAGAAAAGGCTTACTGGAAAGGGCTTAATAAAAGATTAAAGAATGAAATTATTAACGAGCTCAAGCCTTTGATCGATTACAGTCCAAGTCATGTCATCCTGGCCTGTACCCATTACTCTCTAGTCAAAAAGCTTATTGAAGATAAAACTAATGCCAATTGCATTACCCCTTGCCAAGCCGTTGCTAGACGAGTGTCGAGTTTAATTGACTCCTTACCCAAAAGCTCCATCCCAAGTCCTAAAAGTAAGGACTTCCTTTTTAAACGAAGTTCTCTCAACACATGGGAAATGAAGGGGTTTGATGAGCTAGGTATTCAATAAGAAATTGCCACAAAGACCCTAAAATGTTTTAATCGCCCTTATTTTTTCCAAGGAGATATTCATGTCAAAAATTAAGATGGTGATGGCCAGACAGGTCCTCGATTCTAGAGGAAATCCAACTGTTGAAGCTGATGTAATAACTGAGAAAGGAAACCTTGGAAGAGCTTCTGTGCCAAGTGGTGCCTCAACAGGTTCTCGAGAAGCGCTAGAACTTCGAGACGGCGATAAAAATGTGTACCTTGGAAAAAGTGTTAAAAAAGCAGTTCAAAATATCAATACGACCATTAAAGACCTTGTTACGGGTAAAGAGGTT
>CBDUBC010000115.1:0-8368 GCA_965365285.1 uncultured bacterium | reverse complement strand
CACTATCTTGGTTATTGAGTCGAACTCTTTGCTGCTCTTTTGCATTTTCCGTAACAAGATCAAAAAGAGACTGATCTTTTTTCGTTACTCCAGAGGTCACAATCTTTTTAATCTTTTTATTTTCAAGCTCTATCCGCTCTTTTCCTTCTGGCGTTTTAAAGAAGTAATAATTAAGTGCCTTTTCAAGCTCTTCTCTTTTAGGTTTAGTAAGCTTTGTTATGATTTTAAGAGGAAGATCATCTTCCGTACTGGAGTAGAATTGGACAAGAAAAGATGCGAGCTCTTCTTCCTGATCTTCAAAGTCACTTATTGGAAAATGAAAATTCTTGCTTCCTAAAAGAACTCCGTTTCGAATCATATAGATTCCAATATCAAATTCAATCTCTCCTTCAAAAGTGGAGATGATATCAAAGTCTTCTGTATCTTTTTTGAGATCAGCATTTCTTTGAATTTCATTTTCATTAAAATTACTTAATAACGTAATATAATCCCTGAGCTGAGCGGCCTTCTCAAACATCTCTTGATCGGCGAGACCTCTCATTTGATGATCAAGCTCTTTAAGAACCTTCTTCCCCTTACCTTTTAAAAAGCTCATCGCCATCTTTAGATCTTTTTCATAGTCCTTTTCACTAATTTCATCTACGCAAGGAGCACTACACTGATACATTTGATAAAGGATACAGGCGACATCTCTGGACTTAAATTCTCTTAAACTGCAATCTCGAAGTCGAAAGGTTTTGGTAAGTACTCTAATAACTTCTGAAATATTACTCCCCACCACAAAGGGGCCAAAAACATCTTGATTCTTTTTTCTTTTAAATCGTCTGGCATATTTAAGTTTAGGAAAAGGTTCATTATGATCGACGAGAACATAAGGATAGGACTTATCGTCTCTCATCTGAATATTGTATTTAGGAGAATGCTTTTTAATTAGGTTATTTTCAATAACAAAAGCTTCTGTATCGCTAGAAGCTAGAATAAAATCAAAGTCGACAATGTGAGAAACCAAGATTTCCGTCTTAGGTGACTTTTCAGAGTTATTAAAATAGCTTGTAACTCTGTTTTTTAAGTTCTTTGCCTTGCCTACATAGATGATCTGCCCCGATTTATCTTTCATCAGGTAGCATCCGGGAAGCTTAGGCAATGAGAGAGCTTTTTCTTTTATGTCCATTTAATATAATTCTTTATTACCAGCGTCATAAGCCTATTGTAAATTGTACATGTATTTAGTCATGTAGGCATTTGTGATGCGCTCCCCGTCTTTACTTTGTCTTCGCAAAGTTTTAGCATAGTGTCAAAAGAGGTTTTATGAACGAAGTTTACGGTGCCGGAAAAGAAGTCCTATCTTATTGTAATGGTTGCAAAGCTGCTTTGGCTCATATCATAGTTGTTATGAAAGGTGATCTTCCTGGAAAAGTGACTTGTAAAACCTGCAATAAAACTCATGTCTTTAAAGATCCTTCTAAAGTGAACACCACCAAAACAAGGGCAAAAAGAGTAACCAAAAGAAAAACAAAATCTTCTGTTCTTAGCTGGTCAGAGGTAATGGCAAAAGCAAAAGGTCCCGCAAAACAATACTCTCCTAAAGGTAAATTCACTGAAGGCGATATGATTGACCATCCTTCTTTCGGAAAAGGTGTCGTTGAGAAAAATTTAGATGGAAACAAAATTATTGTTCTCTTTGAATCCGATCTCAAAACACTGGTTCACGGAATCTAAAGTGTCCCGTCCCGCTAAATAACATCTTGAGTTATCTAATTTAGTGCGTTATGTTCGCTCGCAAAGGAGAACTTATGAAATTTTTTATTTTAATGACGCTGCTTGTTACTAGTATACAGGCAGGCGAAATAAGCCTTGGATGGAAAACTTTTAATGGTCAAAAAGACCGAATCTTTATGGATGAATATGGTAGAGAGGTTGTCCTTCGAGGTTGGAGTACAACCAATGCCGCTAAATATATCAATCCATACGGACAGCTCCCCTTTAAAGATTTAGAACACGCTCGAGAAGAACTTCGAAATCTTAAGAAGATAACAGGAGCAAATGTTATTAGATGGCTCTTTGTTTGGGATGCACTTGAACCAGAAATGGGTAAACTCAACACTGAATATCTCGATAAACATATCGCAATGATTAAAGAAGCGATCAAGCTAGATATGCAGATCATTGTAGACTTCCATCAAGATCTCTTTTCTCGATTTATTGATCCTGTTGGAGATGGCGCTCCCAAATGGGTCGTTGATGGTATGAATTTGCCAGGGAAAGGATGTGGCAGAACAATAGGTAAGAAGCTTTGTAAGGCCATTTGGGGAGCTAATTATATATTTAATAAAGATGTGAAAAAAGCACTTCAATATTTTTGGAAAAATAAAGAAATCAATACACCCCAAGGAAGGATTCCTGTACAAACCGTATTCTTTGATTTTTCAGCTAGATTTCTCAAATACCTTGAAAATAGCCTCACTCCAGAAGAGTTTAAAAATATTCTAGGAGCGGAACCTTTTAATGAGCCTCATTATGGTGGTGCTGCAAAAAGATGGGTCACTAAAAAATGGTATAACGAAGAGCTTTTTCCTTTTTATGAGAGATTTAGAACTCTTATGGATGATATCGGTTGGTCTCATAAAATGATCCTAGCAGAACCTCATGTTATGTGGGCCTCTGTCAATTTAAGACCTCTTTCTTATCCTACTGGTCTAGGCCATCTTGAAAAAATACCAAAAGGAAACTGGGTTTTCGCTCCTCATATTTATGAAGAGACACGAGAAGTTCTAAGCCGAAAAAAACCTTTGAATGGAGTTCTTTTTAAAGAGCATCAAATGGCGAGAGAAGAGGCCAGAAGGTTAGGAATGCCTACTCTTGTGACTGAGTATGGTTTTTTTATACAAGGAAAAGGAAAGCTTCAAAAAAGATCAAGAGACTACCACCGAATGAAAAAAGGGTATTATCAAGCAATGGAGATGACTATCTCTAGTAATAAGGCTAAGTGGGCAAATTTTTATGCTCCTCAAATTCATGGAACCGAGTACGCTTGGGAAAATTTCCCTGATACAACAGATCCAAGAAGACTGCAGTGGGGGGCCGTTGGCCATGATGAAAAATCGAGGGCATATCCTAGAGCAACTCAAGGAAAGATCATTAACTTTTTCTATAACGATGCTATGAGATCAAGCTATGATCAAAAGCTCATTGACTGGGTTGGATTAAGACCAAACCCCAACGGAAAAGTTCATTTCTCCAAAAGAGAATTCGCCTTCATCACCTATAAAAATGATGGTGTCGATGCTCCTACTGAAATTTATCTTCCGAGAACTTTTGATTTAGAAAAATCTTTCATTCTCACAGACCGAGCTTTAATCAATGCTCCAAGGATGACAAGGTATAAAGGTTCTGGGATCTCCCTTTCGAAAGACATTGGCTTTAGTCGAAGTAATAAAGGTGGATCAATTCTTAAAATCCAAGAGCCTACCCTGGGTTATCATTTCGCTCTTGTGGTAGAATATGGCGCTGAGGATGATTTTAAAAAAGAGGATCTGCTAAAGCTTCAAAAAGAAATCATAGACAGTATTGAAGCTAAAAGAAGTTTGTATTATTTCACGGAAAAATTAAGGATAGAAAAACCTTAAAAATAGAGGCCGCTTTCTAAGCGGCCTTTTTTTTAGAAACCAAAACCAGCATTCAGATAAAGTCCTCCTCCGAGTCCTCCTCCTGCTGAGTATCCTAGACCTGGCATGGAGTAAGCCCCACCGTATCCGTATCCACCACCAAAACCTTGAAGATTTTGAGCGGCATCCATATAGTTTTGATAAAGCGCTTGATTGGCAATTGCATTACCTTGCATATTTCCTTGAGCTCTTCCAGCAGCTGCCTGACTTTGTTGAAAGTTTGCCTGCTGTTGTGCCCACTGCTGCTGATATTGATTATTGAATTGGTTAAACCCACCAGTATTACCCCAGTAGCCATTCATTCCTCCGCCTCCAAAGCCGAGTCCTAAACCACCATTAATCATACCTGGTCCACCAAATGGGTTATATCCACCGTAGTAACCTAAACCACCACCAGGAAGACCTAGTCCGCCTCCGCCTGGAAATCCGCCTACGGCCCCTCCAATAGATCCACCGATAGCTCCACCAATTGTTCCACCACCAAGAAGACTAACTCCTCCGATAGATCCTCCACCAATAGCACCGGGAAAACCTCCAACGGCTCCGCCACCAATGGCCCCTCCAATCGCTCCTGGAAATCCACCAACGGCTCCGCCAATGGCACCCGGATAACCACCTATTCCGCCAGGAACTCCGCCTCCACCAAGAAGACTAATTCCTCCAATAGCTCCGCCTAAAGATCCACCAATTGCTCCATACCCTGGATAACCACCGATTGCGCCACCAAGGGCGCCACCAATCGCTCCATATCCTGGATATCCTCCAATTGCTCCACCAATGGCACCATAACCTGGGTAACCTCCAATAGCTCCACCGATTGCTCCTGGGAAGCCTCCAACAGCTCCACCGATTGCTCCTGGAAAACCACCAACAGCTCCACCGATTGCTCCTGGGAAACCACCAACGGCCCCACCGATTGCTCCCGGAAGACCACCAACAGCTCCACCAATCGCTCCAGGAAATCCACCAAGTCCACCAGGAAATCCTCCGCCTCCGCCAATGAGACTGATTCCACCGATAGCCCCTCCGATGGCACCACCAAATCCACCAAGGGCACCTGGTGCTCCACCACCTAAAAGACTAAGCCCTCCAATGGATCCTCCACCGCCAAGGCCAAAACCAGGAGTTACTCCTCCGATTCCACCAAGGCCATAAGGACTTCCAAAATAAGGACCATTCATTCCATACATAAATCCTGGTGAAAAACCTGCTGATAGGAAAGGATTCGCTCCCCCACCAAGAGGTCCACCACCAATACCCCCAAACCCAGCAAAGTTTCCTAGAGGGTTCTGATTACAGCCTTGAGCAAATGATTCTGCCTGACCAGGAAGAATAGGGGCCGCACCAATTTGAGTATTATAATTGAGGTACTTATTAAACCTTGTTGTACACTGAACATGACCTTGTTCATAAGCATTCGCCCACTGGCTGTTTGCGCCTGAATATGCATCGGCCCAAGTTCTTTGAGTTTTATATCCGTAATAACTTCCAATAGCTGAAGCACCAAAATAAGCAAGTGGAGCTGCAAGTACTCCAATGGCCTCAACCCATGGGTTGGTTTGTTGCTCTTGAGCAAAAAGACATTCTACACAATCTACGTTTGCGCCACCGGCGATCTGAAGTCTCAGACATGCCTTATATTCATTGGCATAAAGGGCCTGATCTATTCCTGCGCAATCTTCGACATCTGCGAATGCCGTATTCAATGACAGGGTAAAGGCCATGAAAAGAGATATAAGTCTTGATAATTTCATCGGATGACTCCAAAGTATTTAATAATTTTGCTCTTCAACAAATCGGAAATTAAATTGAAAAACTTTAATCCGAAATAAAAAATTAGAATAATAAATAAATCTCATTTTTTCCGATAATTTTAGTTTACTACTCCTTCCTTTATTTCCACCCTATTATGTATTACCATCTAGAGATATCTTATGAAGGAGTTTTAAATGAGCAAAATTTTCTTAATTATTTTATTTGTTTTCTCAACAAACACATTTGCAGAAATAGAAATGACATTCAAAGGAATGGAAAAAAAACAATGGGATCAAGCTTTAAAGAAATACCAAGTTAAAAAGATGTTTCCGACCCAAGAATGCGCCTATGTTAAAAATAGAGTGAATTATGATAAGGAATGGGGCTATATCTGCACCAATGATATCATTTTCATTATGGAATTCCCATCAAATGCAACTGCTCGCGGAACGACTGTCACTAATGAGTATTATGCAAAAGTGACTGAGGTTAAAGTTGCTGGCTACTGGGATGGTGGCGTGCAGCTCAAAGTTAAATATAGTAATGCCAAAGGTTGCTCAACAAGAGTAATCGAAAATGCTAGAAATGAGAGGAGAGAACCAATTACGGTAAATGATCAAAAAGTACAAGAGCTAAAAATTAGTGATAGCCGATATATTGCCCCTCTTCCAATGTACTTTAAAGAGGATTGGAAGACCGCCAAAGCCTGGGCTGAAAGATGTGGTGGGAATTATCCAGGATCCAACCCTTTCTACCTCAAATACGAGAAAGATCATCACGAAGTGTTTATTAAAGAAAATAGATACTAGGTCCTAAACCAAAGGTACCTTAAGTGTCCCTTAGGGTACCTCTTTATTATCTATAACTCCCATTTCATTAAATCTTATGGTCTTAAAACATAAATTAAGTTAGGGTGCCTTCAAAATTAACAAGGTGCTAAGTTGGAAATTTTCACTGAAAATTTAGGACAATGGCTTTTTGTAGGGCTCATACTTGTTGCAATGCTCTATACTGCTTTTGTTATTAAAGACGAAAAATTAAGTTATCAAGAGAATTCGAAAGTATTTCTTTTTCACAATTTTTCGTTTCCCATCCCCTCTTGGTGGGCAACCAAAAAAACAAGTAGTAATGAAGTTGTATTTCATCGTAGCGATACTAAATATGAGTGGAAGGCATCTTTTCAAGTTTTTAAATTAAATAATAATATTCCTCATTCTAAGGATCTTATTTTAAATATCCTTGAGGACAAAGGCATCCAATTAGATGAATTAAACAAAGAGGTTCACTCTAAAGATCAACTTAAATTCAAAAATAATATTCTAAAAAATAATGATGTCGATATTACTCGTGTTGAGGGGACTGCATCTGATAAAAACTTCGAACGTCTCTATTACGATTGCTTCGTTATCATAAATAGAAAGAAGAGAGAGTATTTACTCTGTGAAAGTGTCAGCTCTGTTTTAAATGGCTTAGTTGAGGGGCCTTACTTTGAAGAATCCATTCTTCATTTGGAAATGAAAGACTAACCTCTTTTAATTGAGAATTGTCTAATTTTTTGAACGAGAAAGCTGATGAGCTCTTCATCAGTTCCAAACACATCTTCAATAAGATCGCAGTCGAGAAGGAATGTTGTCATTCTTTGACCAACTTTATGCAGAGATTCTACAAGATAAAGTCCACCAATGTTTTCACCATTAAAAGACTTGATGATTTCTTTTCGAGCGTGGTTATAGATTTCGGATTCAGTGATATCTTCTGGAAGATTATCAGCACCCATCTTATCTTCAACTTCTTCTATAGCTTGATCTTTAATATCCTCATCTGTGGCAAAACTAGCACCTAGTTCCGTTGCCATAGCATCGATAAGCTCTTCTCTTTTTGTGATATTAAAATCAACCATTTCACCTTCTTTGAGGTGATTTAAAGTATAAGAAGCCAACGCTCTCAGAGTGTCAAAATCAGTTTTCATAGAGAGTTCCTTAATTCCAAATTTGCCAAAGTCTATCTTAAAAAGATTACTTAGGATACCAATTAGGACAATTATTTTTAATTTTTCGATTTTAAATTAGAAAAAGGGGCGTCATAAATGACGCCCCTCCCCCCCAAGATCACCACTCCTAACCCTACGGATTTAGAAGACAGGTTTTCCTATCTCGACCATAAGATCATGAGTAGCGCTTCTACTGTTGTTCAAATCAGCAGAGCTCGCTTTTCCGATTAAAACTAGAAATATGCATGTTGAAATTAATAGTGAATAAAATATCTTCATCTCCGTTCCCCTCAATCATTAAAGCAAATCTGATGCCATGAATTTGGGGTCAGTTTGACTCTGAGCTTACTTCTTTCTAAGACGTTGTAGAACGGTCGAGAGTCCTTTTGACTCCCCAAAAATTACCAGAATGATCCCATAGACGAGGTAACCTAGGGCTCCAATCAGAGCAACAACCCCTGCTTTGAGCAAAAAGGAATCTGCGAAACTGAACCAAAGAACACCAAGTTTTTGGGTGAGAAAAAGCACGGCCGTGGATGCGAGGAGCACCTTGCCAATTTTGAAAGTAAAAAAAGTGGAAATGGGGAGTTCCAAATCTTTTTTAATGAAAAAACCCTGTAAGGAACAATTCACCATCATAGATAAGCTTGTTCCTAATGCTAATATCTTAAATCCATAATGAGGAACCATGGTGATACAAAAAACAATATTGATAAAAATAGAAAAAATCGAAATCATCACAGGTGTCTTTGGCTTATCGAGAGCAAAAAAGACTGGGCTAAAAATTTTATAAAGCCCATAAAAAGGAAGGCCCCAAAGATAGTACTTTAAAGCAAGAGCAGTCATTGCACTGTCATTGGCATCGAAGGCACCTCTTTCAAAAATAAGGTGAACCACTTCGTTAGAGAGACCATAAAGAAGAGCAAGTGAAGGTAAAATAATTAGAAAAGAAAGCTCA
>CBDUBC010000114.1:0-8580 GCA_965365285.1 uncultured bacterium | reverse complement strand
GACGATATGGTCAAAAAATATGGCTCTATTGATAACAATCCAGATATACCAGATGGGTTTAGCGTCTTTAAAATTACTGGTATTAAGGGATGGATAATTTGAATGAAGATCATAGGCCGCCACCAAGACCAGAAAAAGACTTACCATGAGATAGCTATTTAGGGCAGAGAAGAAGTTTTTCACATCTAGCTTATCGGCTAAAACTGTATAGTTTTTATCAATTTTGACTAGTTTTTAGAGGGCCAGAAGGCCTCCAGCTAGGTGTAACTCATTAAAATCACATAATACCTTATGGCACAAGTATTGCTTATATAGGGGTAACACTTGAACCCACTTGAGGTTTTAAGGTAGAAGTCCCTATCAACCAGGAAGGATGATGTGAAAAGGAAAATGAGGATATTAGGTATGAACAGAATGGGTATGATCTTATCCATAGCCCTGCTAGTGTTTAGCTCAATTGCTTTGAGTGACGAGCTCACTGTTGCCCAATACCTAGAATTAAAGGAAGCCGGCACGCTTCAAAAAAGCTTTTTTGGACCAGGTGATCTTAATTCAAGCTATTCAAGCTGGGGCGTTGATCCATCCAATCAAACATCTTCAATTAATCTTTCAGGAGCTTGGAAGATCTATCAAAAAGTTGGCGAGGCCATTGTTGCCGTTGTCGATACAGGGATTGATAATAATCACCCCTTTTTGAAAAATAATATTATAACTTTAGAAGGTAGGGCCACCGCCTCTAATTTTGGAGTCGATTTTTCCAAAAAAGAATATATCGATTCTCAAAAAAGACCAGTCGATGTGCATGGGCATGGGACTCATGTCACCGGCATCATTAAAAGTATAAATCCCAAGGTTAAGATCCTTCCGATTAAATATTATCGAGCACAAGCGAGCGGTCAAGACAACCTAAAGGCAACAATTGAAGCGCTTGAATACGCGGTTAATAATAATATTCCAATTATTAACTACTCTGGAGGAGGACCTCAGGCCTCAGCACAAGAGCTTAAAATTCTCAAAAGGGCACAAGAGAAAGGTATTCTCATTGTTGCCGCTGCTGGAAACAATGAAAGCAATCTGGATGTCCCAGGAAACAGTTACTACCCTGCAAGCTATGGTTTATCGAATGTAATTTCTGTGGCCGCTTATGCCAAAGACTTAAGTTTGTTTCGATCCTCTAACTATGGTCGATCTTCTATTGATCTTATGGCCCCTGGTCATGAAATTAAATCAAGTGTACCCAACAGTCGTGCAGGCTATCTCTCTGGAACGAGCCAGGCGACGGCCTTTGTCACGGGAGTTGCCAGTCTGATTAAATCAAACTTTCCTCAACTTAATGGACAGGAAATTAAAAAGATATTGATGAACTCGGTAAAAAAAGAGTCTCAGTTTTTAAGTTTATGTATTACCGGAGGACGTCTGGATGCTCAAAATGCTCTTCTAACGGCCAAGGAATATGTCCGAGAGAATCAGGCCATCCAAAAGATTGCTTCGCACCCCTAATACGATCAAAACTATTAAGGTTAGAAGAAGAATCATTTTTCTAGCCTTAAATTCCTTTGTTGAAATCATTCGAATCGATTCAAAACAATCAGAAGTTTTAGCACCTTTAAATCTTTTTTGAAGACTATCTAGAAACGGTTTAAAACTTTTATCTGAAGATTTTTCAGCAATGATATCACGTGCCTCTTGAACAAGAAGGAATCTTTCTTTTTTAGTTAATCGATAAGCAGTCTCCAAAAATTCTAAAATATTTTGAAGACGCCAAACCATTCTTTTTTGAAGCTTTTGATAGGGTGAAAAATACTTTTCAGGAAAAAGAAAGAATCCGAGAAAAAGAAATCTTCGCTTTTCATAAAAATAGTCATCCATCATGTTGTAGAAACTTTTATCATCATCTGGAGTAAGAATTTTTCGAATCGAAAGATCATGCCCACAATCTTCACATTTTTGGTCTTCAATAAAAAAAGACTTACATTGGGGGCATCTTTTAGGAATAATTCGAACATTTTTAAGAATTGGCCTTAGCTCGCCCGTCTGGTTTTCCATCATACTTCATGCTACCTGATTGGCAATCTCGAATAAAGAGAATAATATACGCAATGTGAAATCAATTTTATTATGCTTTATTGCCGGATTTATTTACGCCTTTGGTTTTCCTCTAACATGGGCGCCATCATTTTTTCTAATGCCTATTATTGGCATGGCATTGTTCATGTCTCAGTTTCATGTTTTTAACCCCAAAAAAGAATATCGATTTAAAAAAGAGCTTCTTAATTTCTTTGCTTTTTCATTTGCGATCTATTTGTTTGGGTATTATTGGATTCCTTACACAATGGAGCAATTTGGAGAAATTCCTTTTCCATTAAATTATCTTGTTGGGTCTCTTTTTACTCTGATTGCTCTTCCTCAATACTTCCTCTTTTTTATTCTCTATTATTTTGTAAGAAAAAAATATGATACGGCCCTACCTTTGTGGCTCATTGCTTTTATTCTCACGGCCTTAGATTATTTTACTCCGCAACAGTTTCCGGCGCATATAGGTCATAGTTGGATACAACTTAAATCCTACTTAGGTCTGTCTCAAATTTTTGGATACTCGATTTTTTCTTTTACAAGCTACTGGCTCTCAATGGGTCTATTGCGTTTTGTTCAACAGAAAAGACCTGAATGGAATAGTCTGCTATTTTTTATTATAGTTCTTGGGCTAAGTTTTTCCTTCCCACTAAGCCGACAAAAGAAAATAGCGCAGACCACACAGATTCGAATGGTTCAGGCCAATATTGGTAATTTTCTTAAAGTCGATAGTGAAAAAGGTGGCGTCACTTCAAGAAAAGTAGTGGATGATCGTTACTGGGAACTTAGCACTGCTCCAACTGACCAACCTCTTGATCTTATCATATGGCCGGAAACGAGTTATCCCAGACTCATGAGTTCCTCAACTCTCCAAGCGGCCCCTCATCTCCTACCAAGTCTTATCCGAAAAATTAGTCAAGAAACTGGAGCAGAAATTTTTCTTGGTGGATATGATCGAAATCCAAATTCTAATCTGTTTTCAAGTTTTGAATCAGAATACAATACCGGTTTTTTCATCGATGACCAGGGTAGACTCAAAGACTATTACCATAAAATAAAACTCATTCCTTTTGGAGAGGGTCTTCCTTTTGGTCCTTTAAATGAGTTTTTAAGTCGCTATTTAAATAACATCTCTTTTTTCGCTAAAGGGAATCAATATACTCTTTTTAAAACGAGAAAGGATATCCCTTTCATCAACCTTATTTGTTATGAAATCCTTTTTCCCCGATTTGTTTTAAACTTTCTCGATCAACTTAAAGAAAGACCTCAATTTATTATTAACCTTACCAATGACTCTTGGTACGGAGATACTTCAGAGCCTTATCACCACCTTCTTCTTTCTAAATGGAGGGCGATCGAGCTCAATATTCCTATAGTACGAATGACCAATACTGGAATTAGCTCGGTCATTTATCCTGATGGAAGTGAATCAAGAAGAACTGGTATTTATAAAAAAGAAAATTTAGATCATGGTCTAATTACTTCCCCAGGAAGCGCTACTCTCTATGAGCAATTTGGATTTTTAAATCTTACAGGGCTGGTTCTACTGATTGGTTTGTTGTCTTTTCTTTCGAAGAAGTTGAAAACCCCTCCTTCAAAAGATCATGAAGTCTAAGGAGACCCACAAAGCTTCCCTCTTTCATGACCGGAACAATATTAAGTGGTCGGTTTCTATTTTCCATAATTCGAAGCGCCTTTAAGGCCGAATCCATAGGATCAACTGAAACAGGAGTTTGGTTCATAATTTCTTTTAAGGGAGTTTTAACCGCTTGATCCCCATGCGAGACAAACGTTCTTCTAATATCACCTTCAACGATCATCCCTACAAACTTACCTTCATCTTCGACGACAAGGCCCCCCAGAGGTGACTTACTCATTTCAAATATGGCCTCATAAAGAGTTTTATCAGAAGAGAGTCTAGGACAGTTTTCATCCGCCACCATGAGATCTTTGACCTTCATAGTGAGGCTTTTTCCTAACATTCCACCTGGGTGGTTGGTTGCAAAACCTTCTTTTGATAATCCCACCATCTTTTGGAAAAGGATGGCCATCATATGCCCCATAGCAAGTGTTAAAGTCGAGCTTGTGGTTGGAGCTTGATTATTAAGACAAGCCTCTTTAGGCACAGAACAATCAAGTACAAGACCACATTTCTTAGCAATCGCTGACTGCATATTTCCAATCAAACCAATAATTTGGTTTTGTTCAACTGGAAGGTGAGGAATCAATTTAAGAACTTCTTCCGTCCCCCCACTTTTAGAAAGAAGAACTACGCAGTCTTTTGGCCCTACTCGTCCAAGATCTCCATGAAGAGCTTCAATAGGATGAAGAAAAAAAGACTTTAGACCTAGAGAAGCAAATGTTGCAGAAAGACTTTCTCCTAGGATTCCTGACTTTCCGACACCACAAAAAATGAGGTGCCCTTCCCGATCTCTAAGGGAAGCGAGTTGATCAATTATCTGCCCAACAACCTTTTCATCAATCCTATTCTTGGATTCTTCAATGGAGGCTGCCGCTAGGGATAGGACTTCTTGTGCTGTACAGTAAAATTCTTTCATGCTTATTTTTAGCATCCCGTAAATTCTTTCTCAAGCTAAGGTTGGTGAAATAATAAATACTGAGCTAAACTAGATCTATGAAAATCTTGCTTTTCTTGGCCCTAACCTTTTTAACATCATGCTCCTCATATCAGGAATTTCAAAACATAGCTAATGAATATGAGATGCCATCTCAGACCTATAAAGCGGATTTTACCCAAACCTGGCAATCCGCCCTTCAAGTCATGCAAAAATATGACCTTGCCCTTCAAGATCAATCTTCCGGAGTTATCAAAACCAGATGGATTGATAATACTCGTCAGCTTAATTTTGAGGATAGCTTTGGAGGAAGAAACTCCGTTAAAGCGGCAAAGTTTAAACTCGTCCTTAATGTTGTAAAGGGGTATCGAGGGAGTCGTGAAGTGACGAAGGTGAGCATCTTCAAGAGACAAATGGTGGAAAAAGACTTTCTCCAGGGTTGGAAAGTTATTAGAACCGATGGGATTCTTGAAAAGACGATTCTTTATCGAATTGAAAGAAATATTCTAATTGATAATAGGCTTAAAAGAATTGAGGCCAAGGCGAATAATTAATTCGCACTTGCTATTTTTTTCCAAAACTTTCTTCTTTTTTCGATAGGTCCATTAGGACTTCTCTTTCCCGTGATTCGTTCTAGAGTATAATCGATTTCAGCGAAAACATCGTCGTAGCTTTGATTAAAGGCCATCTTAAGGAGAGGTTTTTTAACTTTTTCAAAATCTAAATCTCCAAGAGTCTTAATCACATCTCGAATAATATGGGCCCTTATTTTTCCTTTACTCTTCGAATGATAGTAATTTTGCGAATCATAGAGCATATTCCAAACAGATCCTCCAAAATCACGAAGTTTAAAGTATCTAATATTTTCAAGGGCCTGAGATCGAACTAAGAGAGCGGAGTCTTTTAGAAGAGCAGCATATTCAGAACCAAACTCTCTCGCATTTAAAGAAAGAAGAGTTTTAAGCGAGGCCATTCTTAAAACCCAATTGGGATGCTCAAGATATTTAACAAGAAAAGACTTTGATTTTTTTCCCATAATTCTTCCTATGAGAAACATGGCCGCCCATCTATTTTTATCGGGATAGTCTGAAGATTTCACAACCTGAAGAAGTGTCGGAACTGCTTTTCCTTTAAGGTCAAGAGTCTTTTGTTTCACAACCTCAAATCCTTTTGGGTCTGAGGAAAAATCTTTTTTATATTGATCAATGAGATTAGCGTAACAGGGAGAAAGGGTAAAAAGCAGAATTAAAAGTATTCTCATATTAGCCTAACATTTTTTCAAATTCACTTAGAAGCTCTTCAGCTGACTTTTCTTCTCCAGACTCATCAGCTGGAGCTTCTTCAGCGGCCACTTGCGCCTCAGCTTCTGGCTCAGCTTCATCAATTGCGGCGGCCATAGCGGCCTCAAGATCTTCTTCTGACTCCTCTTCAGCTACTGGAGGTGCTTCTTCTGCCACAGCTTCCGTTGCTGCCGCGGCCGCAACAGCTGCTCCACCACCTGCAAGCTGGGCCTTAAGTTCTTCATTTTCTTTTTGAAGCTTTTTAAGATCAGCAAGATCTTCTTCAATAATGGCATATTCACTAAGCTTTTCTTGAAGCTCATCTCTTTCTTTAGTCACGATATCAAGATCACTTCGAAGGGCCTCTGAATCCCCTCCTCCTGCTGGAGCATTAGCAAGTTGATCCCTGGCCGCTTGTAGATCGGAAGCAAGCTGATCTCTTTCTGCCATGAGAGATTGAATTTGCTCTCCACTGTCTCCTGAAGCCGCTGCTGCCATAGCTTCACTTAGTTTTTTTTCTAGATCAGCAATGATCTTATCTTTTTCAGATACGGTTTCTCTTAAAGAAGCGATCTCTGCATTTTTTTGATTAATTTGTTCCTGAAGATGGGAAGTATCCACTCCTCCTGAGCTGAGATCTTGAACTGGCTTAACGGACGGTACGCCCTGCCCTACTTCAAGTCCGCCACCTCTGAATAATGAATCTTTTAAAGAAGTAGAATTTTGAATAATAGTATCTAAATAATTTTTAACGACACTTGCCGGAATTTGATGCGAAAGATTTTGAAACTTTTTTCGGTTATAAACCCAAAGTCCAAGAAAAGCGATCATTACAAAAAGTGTAAGAACTGTTGAAAGAAGAAGGACATCTCCGGTCGAACTGCTAACTACCGCAACAATATCTGATAGTAATCTCTCAAGAATATCCATTTAGCCTCCCTCCATGGAAACATCATTTTCCCTTCCTAGATTATAAATCTGGCCATGATAAAACGCAACAAAAGAGACACGAAACTTGGAAATTGAGCTATAATAGGAAATCCTGTTTCAACATATGAGGCACTTATGAAATATATTCTTCTATATGCTTGTCTGCTCTACTCAACTATAGCTCTTTCTTCAATTTTTTCTGATGAAATTGAGATTACCAAAGTAGCTTCTTCGGTTGGTGAAGCCTGCAGCACCGGAAGGGGTCAAGGCCAGAGAAAGGCCGAAAAAATATGTAATTCTAAGCAACTTAAATTCAGTTGGGAAAAAACGGATTTTGGAGAATGCGACTATAGAGAGATTAAAAAAGGCTCTTACCAGGCAAAATGGAAAATCAAATACACCTGCAAAAAATAGCTATACTGACCTTCCAAAAGCCCAAAACTTCTAGAGACTTCTAGCTTTATCTAAAAGCATAATAATTTCAATAATTTAGGTATTGTAGAGACGTGTGCCTATCGACCGTAATCACATAGAAATCAGCTGTAATAATTACAGATTCATCATTTAATTCGTAAATTTTTCCTGAGAATGTTTACATTTGTCTTCTAACCTTTCCAAGGAAATTTATGTCTGTACTTAAGCAGAAATTAAAGACTTTTTTAGCTCTTTTTTCTCTCATCGTATTCACTTCATGCTCCCCTGAAACTACATCCACACAAATAAAGGTAATTAGTTCTGGTGCTATTTATGGAACGGACGATAGAGTTGATGCGAACTTAAATGATTCAAGCATTGTGGAATTTGAAGGTAAGGAGGGTGATCTCTTACGGTGGGCACGCGCCACTGCCGGAAGAATTCCAAAGTACGCTGTTACCGAAGATGGAAATCAATATGATTTTCATGATTCAAAAATAAATCTGTGTGGAGGAGAGAAATTTTCCATGCAAAAAACTCTTCCTGATTGCACAGGCTTTCTTGTTGCTGAAGACCTCTTGGTTACTGCCGGTCATTGTATGAAAACTCAAAAAGATTGCCAAAAATACTTATGGGCATTTGATTACAAAATAACGTCTCATCAATATAGAGAAAAACGATTCGAAAAAGAAAACGTCTATAAATGTAAAGAGATCATTAAAAATTATAATGGAGGAGAAAAGGATTCTGCTCTTATAAGGCTTGATAGAAAAGTGACCAATCGAACGCCATATAAATTTAGAAAAAAGGGAGAGATCACTCGGAATACTCCGGTTTTAATGATTGGACACCCTTCTGGACTCCCACTTAAAATCGCTCCCGATGGAAAATCCCAAGATATATCTTCATACAGCTTTTACACCGACTTAGACTCCTTTGGAGGAAACTCTGGTTCGCCAGTAATCAATCGTGAAACTGGTCTCATTGAAGGTATTTTGGTTGCTGGTAAAAAAGACTATGGTGAAGGGAGTTACTGTAAAAGAGTAGAAATTTATAATAAAAGCTCAGCTGGTGAAAAAGTAACGAAAATAGAGGTTTTAAGAGAATATATCGAGAGAGAAACTCATTATTCAAACGTTGAAAACACCTCTTCAAATGAATTAGTCGTCGATTCGACATCAGGAGATCTAGTTGAAGAACCTACACCAAGTAAAGACCCTATTGTAAGTTCTAATAATATAAAGGTTTCTATTAAAGTAAGATCAAAGGATGGGTATCGATATGTTTATTTCGATATGAAAGAAACA
>CBDUBC010000113.1:0-8595 GCA_965365285.1 uncultured bacterium | reverse complement strand
GGCCAATTCTAGAGCGGTAATAACAGAACTAATGCCAGAGCTGCTTGAGAGCTCATGTCCGCTGTTTAGGACCGCATGAGTGACTTTATGAGCAGGATCAGAGATGATCGGAGAGCCCGCGTCACTGACCATGAGAATATCCTCTCCCTGATCTAAGCGTGATATGACTTTTTCAAGCTCTTTTTCAGAGGAGTGGTCATGAAAGGCAAATATTTCCTTATCTTCGTAAGAGACTCCAAGACCTTGAAGCAGGACTTTGAGCTTTCGGGTGTCTTCAGCGAGAATTATTTTCCCGTTTTCTAAATTTTTATGTGCCCTCTCAGTAATATCTTGGATATTCCCGATGGGGACAGTGACGAGCGTAAGTTTGGCCACAAGGAGTCTCCTCATCAAATTTTTAGACTACTTTGAAGAACTTTCCACCTTTAGACAACATAACGCATAATGTTATTATAATAAATACTTAGGAGGATCACCATGTCTATGACCGCACTTATTCACACCAACTCAACAGGCAATATCATTATTCAACTCAAAGGGAGTCTGGACTATGAATACAGCGGGAATCTTCAAAAGGAAATAGAATCTATCCTAAAAGAGCACCCAACATCTAAGGTAACTCTAGATCTGTTCTTTCTCGAATTCGTTGGTTCTTCAGGGATTGGAACTTTTGTGAATACCATCTCTTATTTCAATCAAGGTCATAATAGAGTTGAACTCTGTAACGTAAAACCGGAGTTTGTGAAAGTCTTTAAGCTCTATAAGCAATACGACATCACCCAAATCATCCGATTCAGCGATGATGAGTATACCGAAGCGGCCTAGAAATTATATTGAATTAAATTGAAGTAAAACAAAGGGCGATATTTTAACTGATCTGTCTTTTTAAAATGATCGGCCCTTTCTAAAAAATCACCTTGGAGCTGATACGGGTTCCATCTCTGATAAATACTTTGATCCATCGTCTCATCATAAGTGGAGTCATATTCGTTGGCATCCTCAGGATAAGGCTCATACATGGGTGCCATGGGGTCCACAGGAGCTCCTCCATAAGGAACAGCAGGTGGCGGTTGTTTTAATCTTTTTTGTTTCATCATATGAGAGACGACGACATATCCCCCAAAAATAAGACCAGCATACAAACCCAATGAAGCACCCTTAGCAATTGATCGAGGATCAGTTCCAAAGGCCAATGAGGCCGTTCCTAGTAAAAGACCTCCAACAGTTCCATAGAGTGCCATGGAGCCAAGTGCTTTCATTTTAGGATCCATCTGTGCATTCACACTAGGAGACCATGTAAATAGGATAAGAACAGAGAGAAGTGGAAGAATAATTAGTTTTTTCACTCTTAAAGGTTAACCTAGTCCCCTACAAGTGTCCAGAATCTAGATACTCTTTTACACCTCGAAATGTCTGACGATGAATAGGAGTTGGACCTAAAACCTTAATGGCCTCACGATGGGATGCTGTTGGATAACCTGCATTCTTTTCAAAACCATAACCTGGATAGATTTTAGCGAAGTTTTCCATTTTGGTGTCACGATAATTTTTAGCAAGAAAGGAGGCCAGGCCAATCAACAGACTTTTTGAGTCGCCTTTTATAATCGCATGAGAGTCTATATTTTTTCGCAGTCCTTCCGGTTTATATTTTCCATCAATCAGCATCACACCATTTTCACCTACAAGTTTTGCACCTTTATTAATACAAACCTTCATTGAATGAAGAGATGCTTGAAAGATATTAATCTCATCAATTTTAGAGTTATCCACTTCTGAAATATGATAAGAGAGGATGACTTTCTTAGTACCCTTCAGAGAAATTTCACCAGATTTTGCCAATGGATTAAAAGCACCAAGTTCTTCTAAGATGATGTGACGAAAACTCTTGGTACTCATTTTAGAATCACAAACTCCTAGAGCTCCAAGATTTTTTAAACAGGTATTTAGATCGGATTTTGTGATCTTTTGAAATAAAAGACTATGGAGAAACACACTACAACTCACAACCGGACCAGCAAGAGGCCCTCTTCCTACCTCATCACAACCACCAAAAAAGAAGAGATCTTTACAAAAGTATTTTTCATCAAATTTAATCATAACTAAAGATGCTAGAGGAGCTTTCCTATTATGTCCCTATGCTTTGCGATTTGTGCTTAAGATTAAATTTTCGTAGACTCTAAAAAAAGAACAACGAGGTGCATTTTGAAAACAAACCAAAGTTTTATTCCCCCAATAAGAACCCTTATGGGCCCCGGCCCTAGTGATATTCATCCACGTGTTTTATCCGCTATGTCGAGACCGACCATAGGTCATTTGGATCCTGAGTTTATTAAACTAATGGATAGCATCAAAGAAAATCTTAAATATGCTTTTAAGACTCAGAATAAAGTCACCTTCCCAGTTTCAGGTCCAGGAAGTGCTGGTATGGAGTCATGCTTTGCCAACCTCGTAGAGCCCGGTGATAAGGTTCTCGTGTGTATTAACGGAGTCTTTGGGCAACGAATGTTTGAAAATATCCAAAGATATGGTGGTGAGCCTATTGTGGTTGAAGACACCTGGGGAACAACAGTATGTCTTCAAAAAGTTGAGGATGCTCTCACTAGGAATCCTGATATAAAAATTGTAAGTTTTGTTCATGCCGAGACCTCAACTGGAGTTTTAAGTGATGCTCAAGCGATTGCGCAGCTTGCCGGTGAGCGTATTGTAATTGCAGATACCGTCACCTCTTTAGCAGGGAGTGAGCTTGAAGTTGATGCTTGGGGTCTCGATGCTGTTTATTCAGGCTCTCAGAAATGCCTCTCTGCGCCTCCGGGTCTTTCTCCCGTGACCTTTAGTGAAAAGGCCATAAAGAAAGTTCAAGGTCGAAAAGAAAAAGTAAAAAGTTGGTTCCTTGATCTTAATCTCGTTCTTAATTATTGGAATGGAGAGCAAGGAAGATCTTATCATCACACGGCGCCAGTCAATTCCCTCTATGCTCTTCATGAATCTCTGGTTCTTTTAAAAGAAGAAGGTCTTGAAAATAGCTGGAAACGACATAAAGAAATGTCATCTTACCTTGAAAAAGGTCTTTGCGGACTTGGATTTGAGTATTTAAATCCAAAGAAAAATGAGCGAACACCTCAGTTGAACTCAATTGTCATACCCGAAGCAAAGAATGATAAAACCATTCGCACAAGACTTCTTAATGAATATAATATCGAAATTGGAGCTGGCCTTGGCCCTCTTCAAGGGAAGATCTTTAGAATAGGACTTATGGGTCACTCTGCAAATTATAAGAATATTGATTATTTAATCCAAAGTCTTAGTCGAGTTATCTAAAACTCTTAGAATAAGATATAATCGGTGATTAAATCATTTAGAAGAAAAATGATTAGCGCTTTTCATTTTTTCAAATAATGCTTTTAGTTTATTTAGAGTGATAGGTTTAGATATATAGTAATTCATCCCTGAGGCTAGGGCCTCATCTATATTTTCTTGATAGGCATTAGCGGATGCACCAATAATAATGACTTCATTTTTTTCTTCTCTGATTTGTTTAGTGAGCTCGATTCCACTCACCCTTGGCATTTGAATATCCATAAATATCAAATCGTATTTATTTTCTTTAATGCTATTCTTTGCCTCCACCCCATCACTTACAAGATCTGCTTGACCACCAAACTTTTCAATATACTTGGCAAGTACTCTTTGATTAAAAATATTATCTTCAGCTATCAAGATTTTTAAATCAGCTAAAAAAAGCTCATCTATTATATTAGTGTTGATCCTTGGTGTGTACTGCTCCTTTTTACTCTTAGATAAATATAAACCTATTTTAAAGGTGGAACCCTCCCCCTCTACGCTTTTGACTTCAATGTCTCCTTTCATCATCTCTATAAGATGTAGACAGATACTTAAACCAAGACCAGTTCCTCCAAATTTACGAGAGTCAGAAATATTTGCCTGCTCAAAAGGTTGGAATAATCGCGATTGAGCATCAGGCGACATACCAATTCCCGTATCTGAAATTTCCACTTCGATCCGATAATCTTCCTTAACCAAGTACGTAGACAAATTAAAGGTTACTCTACCATGCTCAGTAAACTTATAGGCATTATTTATGATGTTAATAAAGATTTGACTTATTCTTAGAGGATCTCCATTTAAATAAACATTCTCTCTAGGACAGTTAAAAATAAATTCTAATCCCTTTTCATAAAACTGATTTTTAAATATTCTTTTTATATCATTCAAAACATCGTTCAAACAAAAATCTACACTTTCTAATTGAAGTTTATTAGATTCAATCTTTGACATATCTAAAATATCATTAATAATGTTTAAAAGAATTTTTCCCGAGGTATTAATGTCTCTAATCAATTGAAATTGACCAGACTTCAATATTTTATTAATCTCTCTATCATCAATCAAAATTTCAGTACAACCAATAATACTATTTAGTGGCGTTCTTATCTCATGAGACATATTTGCAAGAAATCTTGTTTTAAGCTCACTTCCCTCTTTTATTCTCATATTTGCATCAAGCAAATTCTCTCTTTGTTCACGTATACTTTGAACCATTAATGTCAGCTGATCATAAATGGCCTTAATATCCTCATTCCCTTCATAACTATTAGGCTCTATCTCAAGCCCTTGCCCCCACGCATAACACCAGTCAGTTATTGTTTTTATGGGATTTAAAATATCTTTTTTTATAAAACTATTTAACAATACAAAACTCAAAATAAATGCAGATAAAAAGAAAATAATAACATATAAAAAATTGAATAATAATTCATTTAATTTATCCGCTACATCCATCTCTAATGCAATGTTAATATTTTTAAATTGTTCATGATTACTTAAAGAAAAACTAGTATTATATAACAAATATCCTCTTCTACCATTTATTTGAAGAAGTTCTTTGCCGCTATTTAAATTCCGAAATTTAATATAACTGTCTTCTACTTTTAAACCGACGTACTTACCTTTATTGGATTGCCTAATAATCCCATCATCACTGTAAATAACTAGATTTTTGATATTGTATGTATTTGATAGGAAGGAAATCATTCTTTTCGAATTTTGGTCAAATCCATTTACGGATATTGCCAGATAAAGACTTTCTGCTGCACTTTTTGCCAGGTATTCAATATCCTTTTTCTTTTCTAAATAAAAAGATATATAAATACCCGATACAAGGACTAGCGCAAATATAATTCCAATCGTTCCTAATTTTATTAGGAGCAGACCTTCAACAGTTCTAGAATTAAAAATTTTTCTATTAAATAGTTTAATCTTCAAATTCTACTCAATTAAAAACAGAGATGGCTCAGGTTTTTTATCAATATCCTTCAGTTTATATAGTGTATCAATATTGATTTCCAAAGCTTTTTTAAAATCAATTTTACTTTGTTCATCTTTAGATAATAAAACAAGTCCATTCATCATTTCCTTAAATTCATTTATCTCAATTTTTTCCCTAGAGGCCATAATTTTGATTATCTCATCAGGATTTTCCTTAAGTTTCAAAATCGCTTCATCCCAAACAGTAAGAAGTTGATCTCTTAAATTGGGATGTTTTTCTAAAATTTCTTTTCTTGCTGAAACAACATCAATAATCATATTGGGTATTTCTGAACTATCAAAGATACTTTGAAGACCTTTTATTTTTTTTCTCATGTTGGTTGCGTAGGGCTCATACGTAATTGCAGCATCTATCTTGTTTAATTCCATCAAACTCGTCATCTTACTTAGATCGGAAGGAACAACCTTTACATCCTCTACTTGCAATTCATATTTCCTCAATGCCATTCCAAGCATAAAGACACCAAGGCTACCCGTCTCAAGAGCAATTCTTGTTCCTTTAGAGAGACGCTCGCTTTTTGACAGTATGACATCAGGTCCGTTAGAGTAGTCTGTAGAAAAAATGATCTTCGCTTGAATTCCCGCCTCAGTATAGGCTGTAATTACTTCAGTAAGAGTTGATGCCATCAAGTCGATATGACCTCTTTGCAAAGCTATTTTAGCGTCTGATAAGGATCCAAACTCAATAACCTCTACATTTAATCCGTATTTTTCATAAAGACCAAGTTGTTTGGCAGTATAAAGTAATTCATAGCCCGGCCACGAATTAAGACCAATTTTTATGACTGAACTATTTGGATTCACACATCCAACTATAAAAAATAACAGAAAGAGTAACGCATTCCTACTCATAAAACCTCCAATTCAATTATAAATAGTATCGGTTTTATCATTATAGACTTCATTTTAAATTGAATGTAGCACACAATTTTTATCTATAAATATCTCTATCTGAGTAGGTTAAATTTATTGATTTGATGATATGAGATTCAACCAAAAGTAACCAACTCCTCTTTTTAGGGCGTCAGAGAGGTTATAATCAAGTAAGTAGAAGTCATAACTTCTAGTTATGCTTTGGAGGGCCTTGTTAAAGCATCTCTTTCATAGTCGAGTATTGTATCAAATCTAGTCCCAATCGCCTTTTTGAGAAGTATGATAAAAATGAGTTGTCGTCTTAAACCAATACTTTAATTATTAGTCCTTCAATATTATTTATCGACGAAACCCAGTATTTCTTTACTATTTCTTGGGCCAAATTTGGGTTAAAACACTTAAAATTAAAACAAGATCAAAGCAGGTAGAAAGGTATGAGAATTGTATTTTTATTTAGTTTAATCATTTTTATGACTTCTTGTCAGTCTAGACTAACGAGTGGAAGTGACGATCAAAGTTTTGGGGCCATAGATACTCAAAATGGAGATATCCCCATTCGAGATATTTATACCACCGATGATTTAAGTAAAAATGTTGGTGAATTCGTCAATATTGAACCCTCTGAGGAAGTCATTGTTTTTGAAGACTGTGAATCCGTAACCGGAATTCAAATCCCTACTAAAGGTAAAAAAAGCTTTAAAATACAAGGGATCCGAAGTTTCCTTCAAATATATGACTTAGAAAGTTATCGGCTTCTTGTGGTAAATGAAGATGGAGATGTTATTTTTAATGAAAAAGATTCAACATCTGCCTCAGACTTAGAACGCTCAGAGTATTTAGTCTTTTTTTCCTCGGAAGCAATTACAGACTGCAAGAAAATAGATCCCGCGGACTTAAAAATTAAATTTAAATAGAAAGCGAGGGAGAAGAGCATGGAAAACAAAATTAAAATGACTTACCCCATGAAAGGAAAGTCCAATTTTAGAATTATTGGAATCAATGGTCTTCTTCGTAAATGCGGATTAGAAGAATTTAATGTCATTGTGACTGATGCTGATGGTAATATAATTTTTAATGAGGAAAACGTAGACGAGGGAGGGGCATTAGTTAAAGCGGCTTACTTAATTCTTATCTCATCAGGTAAAGCGAGCAAAAATACTACTTTCGATCCTAATTGCTTACACATTAAACTCTGGTAAAGAAAAGGCAATTGTAAGAAGGACCGGTAACCTCCGCTACCATCAATCGCCCTGAAATGATACTATAGCTTAATTAGGGACCTACACGCGATGGATAACCTTCACAAATTGCAAACCTACCATTTTCATACCTAGATTCTTTATTCTCTCCCATAAATCAATATCTTCATTCTTTATCTTCTCAATAGCAATCTCATCGAGAACATGAACGGTAACCTGTTGTTCTACTTGTGCACTATAAGGCTCTGGAAGTCCAAAAAAAACGCCCACATTTCCTAATGAACTCCATCTTCCAAGTGTATCAATACGAACACTCCCTTCACCTCCCTCAACTAAGCGGTGTATATTGAGGCTTCCTTTAGTAATAAAGTATAGTTTACGATTATGATCGTTGTATCTAAATAGATAGGATCCTGATTCTTTCAACTCTACTTTATCATAAGTCTGTATATCTTTTATAAGATTTTCAAATTCTTCCTGCAAATCCAGAGCACTCATCATATCATTATAAATAATATCGATAAAAACTTTTTCTCCACGAGAATTACCATGAATCAATTTCCTTCCGTATTCAATTGTTGTATTTTCAACAAATTCTACAGCTGTGTCAAAATTATCAAATATCTTTAAATTTGAATATTTTTTTTCAGATACACCACCCTTCTCAAACGCTTTTAGAAATTCTTGCTTTGGAGAGACAATGATTAAACCAACGCCTTTTTCCTTGAGATAAGTAGATATCTTAGCAAAACTTATTATTGCTGATGAATCAATTCCACTTACAAGTTTAAAAGAGAGAACCAGTTGCAAATATTTTTTTTCTTCAATTAATGTTTTAATTTTTCCATAGAGAGTATTAGCAGAACCAAAAAAGATATAGCCTTGTAGTTGAATATAATTAATATCTAGCGCCAGATAATCTAATAATCTTTGGTCTGGGATGGATCGACTCTTTGTGCTCCTATAGTAAACACCATCTACTTGCTTCTTAATTACCTCTGACTTTCCATAGCGAATAACAAATAAAACAATCGATGCAACTAAACCAATACTAATCCCTGACAAAAACCCAAAAAACTCTACTGAAATCACAATAAGAACGACAATCAGGTATTCCGTTTTTTGAATTGAATGGCGAGTACTCACTAACCATTCCAAAATCATAGATTTAAAACAA
>CBDUBC010000112.1:0-8600 GCA_965365285.1 uncultured bacterium | reverse complement strand
AGTGTCGCCTTCTTTTTTAAGGGATTGGATTCCTCTATTTTTAAATAAATGAAAATTGTCTTTAAGGCCGGATTCCTCAATCCATTTGATTGTCGCTTTATTAGGATCTTCAATCCCTTTTTTGTAATGAGCAAACCCCGGAATGTTTTCGACTTTAGTAACCCAAAAGGCGCGCGATCGTTTTTTGTCTTTTCCAGATCCCGGAAAGAGAAGGCATTGATCTTTATTCAGAACGCATCGAAGCGCCGCCATAATGCCTGCTGAACCGCCACCAATGACCGCTATTGTTTGCTGATTGCTCATAGTTTTCCTTTGGTTGCGTATGAATATATGGGCTTTTCATGGCTAAGACAAGTTTCAGAGTTACCGAAAAGAAAATATGAAAACCGTTATCAATATTTTTTGTTTGCTCTTTGTCATTTCAGTACAGGCCGAGATGATTGATTTAAATCCGAAAAAGTTACAAAATTTGTATAAGATGGGATCCAATTGGTTGGCCTATCTTAATCAAGCTTTTGAGGGAAAGACCTTAAATGATATTCCCCAATCGATTTACAATGACGAGCTTTATTTGGGGGACCACCACCTTCCCCAAAAAGATGAGTCAAGAGGTTTCTTTTATCGTTTTGATAGAAAGGGAGAATGTCTTAAAACGAATTTAAATGGGCGTATTTTAGAAATTGTTCCGGACAGGCAGGCGTACCGTTGTAATCCAAATTTAGATTTTCCAACCTATTTTATGTTTGAAACTACTAAAGGCTTTTTTAAAAAGAAACAAGTCCTTGTTTGTGCTCTTTTTACACCGGGAGGACTTCTTCTTGATGAAAGAGAATACATGGATTGTGTGAATCAAAAAGAAGGCTACGTTCGTATACTTAAGATCCAGAAAAAGAAGGAAGGGTGTGGGGTATGGGAAAGAAAAGGACGATCGAATCATAAATTTGTAGAAGTTTCACCAAGACATTGTAAGTAAAAAACTTCCCTGCAGAGTGCTACAGGGAAGTGATATTTTATCTTTTCTTTTTAGTCGCTTTTTTCTTTGTTACTTTTTTAGCAACCTTTTTCTTGGTCGTTTTCTTTGCAACCTTTTTCTTAGCGGTCTTCTTTTTTGTCGCCTTTTTTGCTACTTTCTTTTTAGTCGCTTTTTTCTTGGTCGTTTTCTTTGCAACCTTTTTCTTAGCGGTCTTCTTTTTCGTCGCCTTTTTCTCTACCTTCTTTTTGGTTTCTTTAAGCTTTTTTTCCGCTTTTTTGGCCACTTTCTTAATGTTCTTCGTAGTCTTTTTAATAATAGGATCAGCTTTTTGTGTGAAAGATTTTAGTTCATTAACCAGTTGTCCATAAAATCCTAGAAGCTTCTTTTTTTGAACATTAACGTGATTGAATTTAGCGTGAAAATGTTTTGAAAGTTCGTTGTATCTTTCTTCGTTGAACTTTTTAATTTCTGCAAGAACATTAAGACATTTTTGTCTAAAGTCGTTTTTAGGTTTGAATTTTTTCTTGTGACTTTCTTCTTTTTTATTGAAAAAATCTGGTAAGGACATGCTCACTCCTCATTGCTTCGCATTATTGCGTATATTCTCGTTTTCATTAAACTTTCTCTTTGTTATCATTCGGCATCTTTTATAAAAAACAAAGGGCATTTATGAAGAAATATCACGTTTATGGGGTTGGGAACGCATTAGTTGACATGGAGTTTGAGGTAAATGATGAATGGCTCTCAAAAATGGGGGTGACTAAGGGGGTTATGACCCTCGTGGACGATGAAAGACAGAGAGAATTACTCGGTAAACTCGATGTTTTTAAGGCCAATAAATGCTGTGGTGGATCTGCCGCGAATACTATTATCGCAATTAGTCAGCTTGGTGGAGATACCTTTTACTCTTGTAAAGTTGCTTCTGATGAAGTTGGTGATTTTTATTTTGAAGATCTCAAAAATGAGGGTGTTCATACAAACCTTGATGGAGCTAGACCGCAAGGAGAAACCGGGAAATGTCTCGTTATGGTTACTCCAGATGCCGAACGTACTATGAATACATTTCTAGGCATCACCGCCAATATGAGCACGGAAGAACTCAAAGAAGATGAAATTAAAAACTCAGAGTTTATATATCTTGAAGGATATCTTGTTACATCTCCTACCGGTAAAGCAGCGGCGATTAAGGCCAGAGAAATTGCTCATGCCAATAATGTAAAAGTAGCTTTCACCTTTAGTGATCCAGGGATTGTGAACTTTTTCAAGGACGGTCTCATTGAAATTATGGGATCGCAAAAAATCGATATTGTGTTTTGTAACGAAGATGAGGCGAAAGAATTTAGTTCAAAAACAGATGTTAAAGAAGCTTTGGAATTCCTCTCCGGCCACGCCAATACAGTGGTTGTTACCCGAGGAGAAAAAGGGGCCTTGATTTACTCAAATCAAGAGGTTATGGAAGTTCCTACCAAAAAAGTGACACCGGTAGATACCAATGGCGCTGGGGACCTGTTTGCAGGCTCTTTTCTTTATGCTATTACCCATGGCAGAAATATGGAAGAAGCCGCTCGACTGGCGTGCGCAGCTTCCTCTAAGCTTGTGACTCAATTTGGAGCACGGCTTAAAAAAGATCAATTACTAGAAATTAAATCTCAGGAGCTAGGCTAGACATGGAAAATCACTCCATCAAACATCTCTTAACAGGACCCGAAGAACTCATGAACCAATCTGTCCATTTTAGAGGATGGGTTCGTTCTGTTCGAAATTCAAAAGCATTTTCTTTTATCGTAGTGAACGATGGTTCTTCTCAAGGGAATATGCAGGTTATTGCTGATGCGACGATGGAGGATTATGAGAATGCCGCAGGTATGTTGACTGGAACTTGTGTTGAAATTCAAGGTAAACTTGTTCCCTCGGGGGGAAAAGGTCAAAAGGTAGAAATTCAAGCGGAAAAGGTGAACGTTGTCTGCGGAGTAACGGAAGAATACCCACTACAAAAGAAAGCAACTTCGATGGAATTTCTAAGAGAAAATGCTCACCTTAGGAGTCGAACGCAAACTTTTGGGGCGATTTGGAGAATCAGACACCATCTTGCCATGGCCACTCATCGGTTCTTTGATGATCGAGGTTTTTACCATATTCATACACCCATCATCACGGCACTAGATTGTGAAGGTGCAGGTGAGATGTTTAGAGTGTCTACTTTTGACTTTAATCAGATTCCTAAAACCGAAAAAGGCGAAGTGGATTTTAATCAGGATTACTTTGGGGCCGATACCACTCTTACGGTTTCTGGCCAACTTCAAGCTGAGTCCATGGCGATTGGTTTAGGTAAGGTTTATACCTTTGGGCCAACTTTTAGAAGTGAAAACTCCAACACCACAAGACACCTTGCTGAGTTTTGGATGGTCGAGCCTGAGGTGGCCTTCTATGACCTTGATGACGTCGCCGATCTGGCAAGTGACTATATTAAATACCTCATTCAATATGCTTTTGAGAAATGTGAAGAAGAACTCAATTTTCTCAACTTTAGACCTCGAGTGAAAGGTGGAAAATTTGGAGATTCTCCTAATGGCAAAGAAAACCATCTTGAAACCCTTAAAAAGGTCCTTGAAGGAAAAGTAAATAAGATTACTTATACGGATGCTATTGAGCTTCTCAAAAACTCAGGTGAAAACTTTGAATTCGCTCCTGAATGGGGAGTTGATATTCAAACTGAGCATGAGAGGTATCTGGCCGAAAAGCATTTTGATGGACCGGTTATTGTAACCGACTATCCAAAAGATATTAAGGCCTTTTATATGAAGCAAAATCCTGATGGAAAAACGGTTCGTGCGATGGATCTACTCGTTCCAGGTATTGGAGAGATCATTGGTGGCTCTCAAAGAGAGGATGATCTTGAAAAGCTTGAAAAGATGATCGTTGAAAAGGAAATGAATGACGAGGATCTTTGGTGGTACAAAGACCTTCGAAAATGGGGATCCTGCCCGCACAGTGGATTTGGATTAGGCTTTGAAAGGGCCGTTCAATATATCACCGGGATGGGAAATATCCGAGACGTGATTCCTTTTCCTAGAACACCAAAAAATGCTCGATTCTAAAGCTGTCGCCTATTTGTTCACCCCCTGTCAAATCTTTAGACAGGGGTACCCCCTCTAAACCCTTAAAATCAAAGCCTTTTTATTGGCCATGCCCTTGCATTTAATGAGCTAAATAGTTTCGGGGGGAACATGAAGGCTATTCAAATTCTAATTCTAGTGCTTTTCTTAGCACCCTTAGCGAGGGCGAGTGAACCACTAGATTTTATTCGATTTAAAAGTTGGGGAGTTGATCAAAAGCTCGCTTCTTCGATTAATCTGGGTAAGGTTCTTACAAGAATCAAGTCCAAGAAGCAGATTGTCGTCGGAGTTGTGGATACGGGTATTGATCGGAACCACCCTTTTCTCAAAGACAATATTATGGGCAGCTATGACTTCTCTGAAAAGAGAGGCAAAGGCGAAGATATTCACGGACATGGTACTCATGTTTCGGGAATTGTTAAAAGTGTTTATCCGAAAGTGAAAATTATTTCTTTCAAATATTATAATCCCAGACACTCGGGAATAGAGTCCTTGCGTGCGACCCTAGACGCTCTCGAAAATGCAATCGATCGAAATGTGGACATCATTAATTATTCTGGAGGTGGACCTGAATCTAGTATAGAGGAGCTCCGAATACTTAAAAAAGCAGAACGAAAAGGCATTCTTGTCATATGTGCTGCTGGAAACGAGTCCAGTAATATTGATGAAAAAGAAAATGCATTTTATCCGGCTAGTTATGGATTGAGTAATATTCTCTCTGTAACCGCCTACAACCAAGAACTGAGTATTCTAGGATCCTCTAATTATGGAAAAGGGTCTGTGGATATATCTGCTCCTGGATATCGAATTCGAGGTCCGCTCCCAAACAATCGAAGTGGATACCTCACAGGAACAAGTCAGGCCACGGCATTTGTCACTGGGGTAGCCGCCATGCTGATGGCAAATTTTCCCCATCTCACTCTTGATGATGTAAAGGAGATAATCCTTCAGTCAGCAAGAAGAGAAAAAAGCTTCGCAGGGCTAAATCTGACTTCTGGTAGGCTTGATGCTACCAAGGCGTATGAAATGGCAGAGTCTGGATCAAGAGGCCTTGCCTTTGCAAAAGATAAAAAAGCAAATTAAGAGTAGTTTTTGATCTTCAGAGAGAGAGAAAAAATTACTAAATAAAAGAAGAGGACTTTCCCCCAGTCCTCTTTTTTTATTCTAAAAAGTAATCGGTAGTTTCTTCTTGAGGGAGAGTCTCTACATCCCTAAGCTTTCGAATTATGGCCCTTGATCTAGTTTTGGATTGACCAATCACATTCTGAGCTTCATTCAGCTTTTTTTCTACTTTATCAAGAATCTCACCAAACTTACCAAACTCTGATTTTGTTGCCGAGAGGATCTTCCAGACCTCACTGCTTCTCTTTTCCAGCGCAAGCGTTTTGAAGCCCATTTGAAGGCTATTTAAAAACGCTGAGAGGGTCGTAGGTCCTGCTACACAAATTTTAAGCTCTGTTTGGAGAGTATTAAAGAGTTCGGTGTTGTTGATAACTTCAGCGTAAAGTCCTTCAAGAGGCAGAAACATGATCGCAAACTCAGTCGTTGCGGGAGGATCTATATACTTATCGCTAATGTCTTTGGCGAAGGTCTTAATTGATCGATAAAGCTGGTTCTCAAACTTTTTAATCTCATCTTTGTTGTTTTCTTCCCTTGCGGCCAGAAGCTGTTCATAGCTTGTTGTAGGGAATTTGGAGTCGATAGGTAGGTAGACATACCCTTCGCCACTTTTTTGAGGAATTCGAATGGCAAATTCAACTCGTGCCCCACTGTTTTTCTTAGTTTCTGCATTTCGAAGAAACTGTTCTTCGGCAAGAATTTGTTCCAGGATATTTTGAAGCTGATATTCTCCTAATGTTCCTTTGGTCTTCACGTTTGTAAGAACCTTTTTAAGATCTCCTACGCCATCGGCTAGGTTCTTCATCTCACCAAGGCCTTTATGAACCATTTCAAGTCGATCGGAGACTTGTTTAAAAGATTCTCCAAGTTTTTTCTCAAGATGAGTATGAAGTTTATCATCGACGGTATTTCGAATCTTCTCTAGGTGAACCTCATTTTCTTGACGAACTTTATCGAGGCTATCTGTCAAAAGCTTTCTAGTGACTCGGTCTTGCTCCGTAAGTAGATTTTTTAGGTTTTCCAGTGCATTTTGTTGAGCGACTCCAAAATCATTGAGTCGACCAAGTAGGGACTCGCTGAGATCTTTATGGGACTGAGTGATCTCTGTTTTCATTTGAAAAAGATTTTGAGAAAGCTCCATTCGGTTTTGCTTAAGCTCCTCCGAAAGGGATTGTTCCATCAAGGCCTTTCCTGACTTTTGAAAATAGATCTGCAATCCAATGAGAACAACGGTAAGTAAGACGATTAAAGCAAGTTCCATACTTAATTCTTCTTTTTTCTTTTGTGATTACGATTTCTTCTACGGTGATTACTTTTTTGGGCCTTATGACCTTTATTTTCAGAGGGCATTTCCTCGCTCACTTCTAAGCTATCATCTCTTTGTTCATCTTTTTCTTGAAAAGGAGAGACAAAGGCATTTGGATCAACCTTTTCTTTTACCTCCTCGGCGCCTCCAATTAATTTGTCAGTCTCGTTGACAATATGATCGAGCCTTTGAGGGAAGCTCCAGTCTTTGGGAGGTTGACACTCTTTTTTATTGTATTGATTACGGGCGTATCTTCGAAAGGCCCCTTTTTCTGTGAGCATTTCAAACTGTTCTTTGAGGATATGAAGCTTTGTTACCTTTCCTAAATCGCCATTTGCTACTTTAATGAAATCGCCTTCTTTAGGTAGTAAAGATCTCTTTTGGGCATACACATCGTCCTCATAACGGATGCAGCATTTAAGCTGACCGCAAACTCCGTTAATTTTTGTTGGAATCAGTGCCAGATTTTGGTTTTTCGCCATTTTGATACTGACTGATCCATAGCTACTTAAAAAGCTTGAACAACAGGTTTGTAAACCACATGGTCCGACGGCCCCAATCGCCGCGGCACGATCTCGTAGTGATATCTGTCTAAGCTCAATTCTCATTTTAAGATTTTGAACCAGATCTTTTACCAGCTGTCTAAAATCGACTCTTTCAGGAGCGGTAAAATAAAACACCGCCTTTTTACCATAGTTAATAAACTCGACGTGAGTGAGTGTCATTTCGAGTTGGTATTTTTCGATAAGATCTAAACAAAGTTTTTCCGCAATCTTTTCTTGATCAGCGGAAAGTTTTTGTTCTGCGAGATCTTCGTTCGTCGCCACTTTTGAAATGGTTTTAAGTGGAAGCATATTTTCGTCAAAAGGAAGCTGATAAGGAAAGGAGTTAATGTAGCCTACAGTCATTCCACGGTCACTCATGGCCATGACTTTTTGTCCGTAGCTAAATGATCTTTTTCCAAGATGAAAAGGGTGTGACTTTGCGTTACCGGGAAATCGAACTCGAACAAATGTTATTGGGTCCCCTGGTTTATATTTGCCCTTATCTGAACTTTGCCCTTCATTGTTTTCAACCTGTATTTCTTCACTTTCTGTATATTCTTGCTTATGAGCTTGCTGCATAAATTGATCCTAGTATTGATCCCCTATAATCTTGATTTTTGAAGGAAATGGCAAGTTATGTCCGCAGTGTATTGAGGAGTTGGAAGAAGCGCTCTTTACTGGGGTTATTGTAGGTTTTACTATCCATAAAGTGGCGAACTTCTTGAAGAAATTGCCATTTGTGCGTATAGTCTTTTTGATAATGGCTTTCTATTTCGAGGATCTTCTTAAAGAGTTCGTATTCGTCCATTTTGTCTTTTTTGAAGGACTCCAGAAGCTTATGCTCATCTTTTCCTTCTAAAAGGTACTTCTTAAATTTTTCTGGCAATGAGTCAATAGCTTTCATAGCATACTCAAGATGCTCATAAAGCTGGGGCCTTTCAAATTTTTCTGAGCGAGGAAGGGTCATCATGATGCTTCGACTCTCAATTGTGGGAAGAATCTTTGTTCCTGAGTGATGAAGAAAGAGAAAGAGGATATCTTTGCTGTCTTCAAGATCCTTAAGAAGCTTATTCATAATAGACTCAGTCAACAAGTGAACTTGAGATATCAAAACGACTTTAAGTTCAAGCTCTAGCGGGGAATGCTCCTTAAATTTTTGGTATTCATAGAAATCATTTTGAGTTTTAGACCAATAATATTGCCGTTCAGTCGTTTTAATCCAAAGAATATCGGGATGACCCATTTCAATTCTCTCAAGGGCCTTTTCATGACTTATTCCAAGATCATTTTGAAGCCAAAGACTAAGCTGATTGGTCGCGAAGTTCTCTAGGGATTCAGCACCTTGGTTACTTCTAAGAATAAGAAAATGAGGAAGCTGTTTATCTTTCCATTTCTGATTGAGAATTTTAGAGAGTAGATTCATATTTAGTTTTCGAGAAGGCTCATAAGATTGTTAAGGATCTCATTATGGACTTCGTCGCTTTCTTTTTCCGCATCAATGAGTTTAATTCTTTCCGGAAAAAGTTTATAGGCTTGCTCAT
>CBDUBC010000111.1:0-8641 GCA_965365285.1 uncultured bacterium | reverse complement strand
ATATTCCTGATAAAAATACTTTGAAATGCTACTAGACAAGACGTCATGCTTTCTCTATGATGCCTTTAATTGTCGCGGGGTGGAGCAGTCTGGTAGCTCGTCGGGCTCATAACCCGAAGGTCGGAGGTTCAAATCCTCCCTCCGCAACCAAATTTCCACCTGTTCAAACGACACATAAAGCATATCTTTCCCATTTAATTTTAAAAGGTTACCCTTACAATTAAAGAAAGGGACCAAGAATGAAAAATCTCAATAGAAGAGCATTTCTCAAAGCTTCAGGGATGGCCTCTGCTTTGTTTTATGCACCAAATATTTTAACCAAAACAAGGCCAACCGTTCGAGTCCTGGGTACTCATGTAACTCTTCAGGAAGAGCTTCGAAAAAAAGCGATGAATGATCTTGGAATTAACTTGGAGTTTTCCCCTGCAGGCTCCGCCGCCGTCCTTCAAAAAGCTTCCTCAGACCCAAGCTCTTTTGATCTGTATGAGCAGTGGTCAGATAGTATTAATATTCTATGGAGTTCTAAATCTATTCAGCCAATCGAAACGGAGAGGCTTACTTATTGGAAAGAAATTAATCCACTTTCAAAAACTGGTAAAATTCACAAAGACGCAAAAATTGGAGCAGGGGATTCTCCTAATAAAATTCTCTTTGTTCAAAAAAATAATACTCTAGGTGCAAATCCAACGAATAGAATTAGCTTTATGCCTTATGTTCATAATGTCGATTCTTTTGGCTACAACACAGACATGATTAAAAAGGGAATTCCTTATGAAACAGAATCATGGGGCTGGCTTCTTGATAATAAAAATAAAGGGAAAGTAGGAATCGTCAATGCTCCTACCATTGGAATCTTTGATCTCGCTCTTGCGGCTCAGGCCAATAATCTGATGGAGTTTCAAGATCTTGGTGATATGAGTGTTGAAGAAATCGATCTTCTTTTTGTCATCTTAAAAGAAAAAATGAGACAAGGGCATTTTGCTGGATTTTGGAATTCAGTGCCTGAATCTATTGAGTTGATGGTTCAAAAAAGAGCGTCCATTTCTAGCATGTTCTCTCCTGGTGTTTCTGGTGCTAGAGGGAGAGGAATACCTGTCGAGTATGCCGCTCCCAAAGAAGGTTACAGGGCCTGGCATGGAGTAATGTGCCTATCTTCTAAGGTTGAAGATCATGTCAAAGATGCGGCCTATGAATATATGAATTGGTGGCTATCAGGCCATCCTGGAGCATTTATCGCGAGACAGGGCTACTATATTTCTAATCCGGAAAGATCAAAAGAGCTTATTCCTAAAGTTGAATGGGATTATTGGTATGAAGGAAAAGAGGCTACAGAAGATCTTAGTGGTACTGATGGAAAAATCTCGGTAAGGGCCGGGGAAGTTCGAAACGGTGGATCCTATATAAAACGATTTAGTAATATCGCTGTTTGGAATACAGTAATGAAAAATTACGATTATAGTTTGAATAAATGGTATGAGCTTTTAAATTCATGAAGTTTATTAATAGAATACAAAATATTTCAATTGGAATCAAAGTTTTAATTAACTTTGTACTCATTATTTTTGCGGTGACCTTTATCGTCTTCCTCCTTTTGAAAAATCTTGAGACTGATCAAAAAACGCTAAAAAAGTTTGGTGATATAGCTTTGACAACTTCTCTAATTCAAAATATTGGAGTCGAAGTTTCAGAGATTCAAAGAGTGGCAAATGTCTTCACTTTAACGGGAAGTGATACGACAATTAGCAAGATGAAACTTATTTATTTGAATATTGCAAGTGAACTTGAAGTTTTATCGGTTGAAGAAAAAGATCCTTATAAAAAGAATATTATTGATCAGCTTTTAAAAGTTATTAAAAACTATGGTTCTAACATCCAAAACCTTAAGAGACTTTATCATAATCGTTCAGAAATTATCGATGTTAGACTTCCTCAAATAAGAGAGGATGGAAAAAAAGAGATCTTGTCTCATAGAGGGCGTAATGCTGAAAATAGGTTTTTATTAGGCTATTGGTATGAACTAACTATTGAAACTAATGAATTTCTTAACAAAAAGAAATACTCATCCTTGCAGTCCGCACGTAAGATTTTAAAATCCATTAAAAAGGTATCAAATAGAGTCTCACCGAAGTTTGTCAAAATTGTTAATGAATATGGTGAGAATCTTGAAAGAGCTATCCAGGCTAATAGAAATTATCTATCTCTTGTGAATGTTGTAATGACAGGATCTATTATCGAAGTTAAAAAACTGATGCAACTACTTATTGATCAGTCCTTACGTAATCAGGAAAGACTTACCAAAGCTAATACTATCAATTTTGAGCAAAGCAAGCGGGTCGTGTACATCATGATTCTCTTTACAATCTTAATTATCGTTTCATCTATTTTACTAATCCACTTCAATCTAGTTAAAAGAGTAGAAAGGATTTCTTCTGCTTTTAGGAAATATATCAGCGGAGACTTAAGTGAATCTATACCAGGAGAAAATATAAAAGATGAAGTCGGGCAATTGGCCATAGCTGCCAATAAGTTTAAAGAAGTTTCAATAAGAATGAGATCGGAAAAGAACCAAGCCGAGGAATATGCAAAAAGCAAGGCAAGGTTTTTAGCAACGATGAGTCATGAGATTAGAACACCAATGAATGCAATTATTTCAGGGACTCACATTTTGCTTAATCATATTAAGGATCGAGACAGTAGACTTATTTTAAATACTATTAAATCTTCAGGTGATTCTCTAATTGCTTTGATTAATGATATTTTGGACTACTCAAAAATTGAAGCTGGTAAATTTGAAATCGATAAATCTCCGGTGAATCTTTCTGACCTTATAGAAGAGGTGAATCACCTCATGATTCCTCTTGCTGATCGAAAAGGTGTCGGTCTAGTATTGGACGTAGAGGAAGGATTTCCAGATTGGGTTTTAACTGATGGCCCTCGAGTGAAACAAGTCATCATTAATCTTTTAAGTAATGCAATTAAGTTCGCTAATATAAAAGTTGAAATTCATTGCACCTCAATTAAATTAGAAAAAAACAAATACGATATTATATTAGCTGTTAAAGATGATGGTATTGGAATTGAAGAGCATCAGAAAATAAAGCTCTTTAAGGACTTTGAGCAACTCGATTCTTCCACAACTAGAAAGTTTGGAGGAACAGGACTTGGTCTTGCGATATCAAAAGGGATCATGGACGCCTTAAAAGGGACTATTGAGGTAGAAAGTCAAAGTGGTCTTGGATCTCAATTTAAAGTTCGTTTTACCACAGAACTAACAGAAGCCATGGATGAAAGCGAATCAAAGAGTCTTAGTGATATTAAAACCGAAGTCATTAATAACGAAGATATTAAATATTTAAGAATCCTTATGGTAGAAGATAATGTTACCAATCAACTAATTGGTCAGAAAATTTTTGAGGCGATTGGTCTTAATCTTGATATCGCTGACAATGGTAAATCTGCTATTGAGATGATCCAAACGCTAGATTATGACGTGATCTTTATGGACCAACATATGCCTGTTATGGATGGTATTGAATGTACCAAGGCCATACGAGTTCTTGATATTAAACAACCAAAAATTGTAGGTCTAACAGCGAGTGCTTTCAAAGAAGATAAGGATCGATGTCTTAAGGCAGGCATGGATTATTTTATGGCAAAGCCAATTATCCTTGAAGAGGTTTCAAAAGTATTAAAAATGACTGCAGAGCAATCTAAATTTAAAGGCACTGAAAAGTTACAAACAAATCAAAATATTACCAAAAACGATCAGATCATTGATCGAAAATTTTTACAGGACAATTTTGGAGAGGACCCCGAGTTCTTGGAAATGGTGGTTAAAAAATTTATAACAGAGCTTCCTCCAAAAATAGAAAATATCAGAAAATCTGCTATTAGTCATGATGAGAACAAACTGTATTCCGGTCTTCATACTCTAAAGGGTGAAGTTTCAAACTTTGGAGAGTCAAAAGTAAAAAGTGAAATTCAAAGTCTAATCAGTCTTTGTCACGCTCGAGAGTTTAATGTGATTTTAAAGCTTTTTGATAGTTTCGAGGATAATATGAATAATTTTGCAATCCAAATTAGTAATTTTGCCATTAAATAGTGTTTTTTCAACATCTAAGTCACTGAAATTTTGTATTAAAAAATCTTTTATCGACTTGCCCTCTGAGACATATCGTTCTATTTTTTAAAATTTGAAAAGGTTATGAATTATGAAGTGCATCTTTTATTTTTTGCTACTCCTGTGGGCTTCTTTGTCTTTAGCAAATGATGATCTGGCAAGAGTTCATAGAATGGAAAAAAACGTAAGTGGATCTTACCCTTTAGAGGTCCTTGTTCAAGGATCCAAAGTCTCTTTGATCCAAAACCTTTCTTTGAAAGATTGTAAGGCTAAAATAGAAGTTCAAAACTCTCATGGCGTTTTAATGAGAGATACCTATAATTTATCTAAGGTTTTTGTTCGAAGAAACTTGTTTAAAGTGCAGGGGCATTACGCTATTAATTTTGGAACTCGATCGAAGCTCTATAAGAGAACAAGACTACTAATCAAATCAAAAGAGGAGTTTAAAAGTCTTGAATCTAAACTTTCTAAATTGGCAGCTTTTTGTAAGAGAACAAAAGTAAAAAGGGCCATTGATAAAAATGAGCTTGAATTAAGACCCTCTTATTTTGGCACCATTCCAGTATTCAAAGAAGATCAATTTCCTGTCCGTGAAAATGCACGTATAGCTCCCTTGAATGGTTCCCAAACTCTTTTTGAAAGATTGGAGACCATAAAAAATGCAAAGGAATCGCTATTTATACAAACCCTAATGTTTCGAGGAGATCTTTCAGGTCGCTACTTAGCTGAGCAGCTCATGGAAAAAAGGGCAGAGGGGATTGATATCAGAATGATCATTGATGGTTTAATTGGAAATTTATTTGATATTCGTCCATCAAAGGTAGAAAAGAAAAATACAGGCATACTTTTGAATAATTTAATGGTGAGCGGTATTCGAGTGTTTGGTTACGCTTGCTCTACCGGTGAAATCCTACGAAATGAACTAAGAGGTTTAGACTTTGCCAAGCTCATTAGAAGAAATCACGAAAAGATGTGGATTCAAGACCAAGATGTTGTGATCATGGGAGGCATTAACGTGACTAATGCTTATTTTGAACTCTATGGACGAAGTGAAAAAAGTTTTCGAGACATTGATGTTCTAGTAGAAGGAGAGATTGTTAAGGATATCTATGACTCTTTTCTTTTAAATTATTACGATAAAACTCTACGCTACCTTTCTTTTGAAAGTGATAAAAAGTGTTTTAATCCCTATGACCCTATTCTTGAAAAAGAAAAATACCAAGCCTTTAGAAAAAAGCATCTTAAAGCTTACAAAAAGGAAGAAGATGCTACGCAAATAAAGCTAAATTCAATCGCGCGAGAAAATCTTGAAAATGTGGTGAAAGGACTTCCGCTTACTGATTTAACCTTAGAGGGACAGTCAGTAATTGAAAAAACAATAACTAAAAGCGTGGCCAGAGCAAAATATATCTTTATGCGACCTGAAGAGGGTGAGAGACAAATCCTCCCAACTTATTTAGCGCTTATTAAAAAAGCCAAATCAGAAATTATTATCCCCAACGCATTTTTTGTGCCTTTTGAAAGCTTTAAAAAGGAAATAAAAAAAGCCGCACTCCGTGGAGTGAAAATTAAAATTCTTACCAATTCAAAAAAGAGCAATGATAAACCCATCCATGCAGTTGTGGGAAGAACTCATTATATTGATTTTTACAAAGGCGCTGGAAAGGAGACCTTAAAAGAAAATATTGAAATCTATGAGTTTCAAGGAAATGAACCTGGTAAAGAGATGATTCGTAGTCTCTTTCACACCAAATATATGGTTGTAGATCGGAAGGTTTCAATTTTGGGGTCTTATAATATTACCGGCTCAAGTGAAAATAACGCTGAGACGGCAATTTTATTTGAAGGAAAAGAGCTAGCAGAGGATCTGCATACTATTTTTAATAATGATCTCAAGCTTTCTTTAAAACTCTCTCAGGAAAAAATTAAAGAGTTTAGAAGACCAAAGGGATTTGCCGACAGCTTCACCGTCTTTGTCTTAAGATACTTATTTAAAGGTTTACTCTAAAAAAAGAGTAAACCTCAATTGATACTCCTTATCCTTCAATCGGTATTCTTTGTGGACTCTTGGAAACCAAGAGTCGTCGCCACCAACACCCATTTGTGCATAATCGATATTAAGATAGGTTTTTCCACTGTCTTTGACATCGATAATATGTTTAGCACTTTGTAGTCCTTCAATTGTATAGTGATGAGCGCTTAGGCTAAAAGGTCTCTTTGATTCAATACGAACCCCACGACCAAATTTATTTTTAAGGGTCACCCAGCGAACGTCTGTTTTATTTCCGTTTTCTTGCGGAGAGATGTAGGGAAAGTAATTCTCACTGACGATATTTTGATAAAGACCAATGAGAGTAGACTCTTTTTTATCAGAATAACTATGATGAGGTCCTCTTCCATACCAGCTTAAATGCTCAAACTCTCGAGGAAACACAAACTGGACCCCCATTCGAGGAAGGGATTTAAGTCCCGTTCTATTTTGAAGTGTCGTTTCAATTTCAAGCCCTCCATTAGAGAGGAACCCATAGCCAATGGTAAATGGTATTCTTTTTTTCTTTCTGGTTTTGAGTTCACCCCTAAAAAGGACTCTCTCCGGTCCAGATTCAACGAGATCCATTTTGCTAACACGAACGCGATCAAGCCCATACTTCATCCAATCATGATAAAAGCTTCCTACTCTTCCATTTGTTTCACGAAATCCATTTCCACGATCATTGTCCAAGGGAGCTCTAAAAAGATTTAACAGAGGCCCCTCAAAAGAAGTTTGATTTAGGGATGCAATTTGACCATTTTCAAGGTTCAGTTTGATCTCATGATCCTTTGTGCTTACAATAAGAGTTTTACCTTCCTTGCGAGAACTCAATCTTTGATAGGAACTGGAACTTTTCTTTTCCCATAACCTAAGAGGGATTTGATCTTTTGCAATTTCATATCCTGCTTTAGCATAAGAACTATCTTCTTTTAATCGAGAAGAAAAATTAATAAAATATTCTTTTCCTTCTTTAAGGGGAGGTAGTCTTAAATAAAAAATTCGATACTCTTGCGGACCAACTTCAAGATCAGGGACTTTTCCATGTGCGACCTTATGACCGTCTTCTAGAAGAGTCCAGAAAGTGTTCGTATGACTAAGATCTTTAAAAAAGAATTTATTTTTAATCATAAAAGAACCTAAACCGGCCTTTTGGATTTCAATAAACTGCTGCACTTTTTTAACTTCAAAAAGCTCTGGTGAGGGGGTTCGATCAGGAAGAACAAGACCATTAAGACAAAATGTACCATCATGCTTTTTCTCACTAAAATCACCACCGTAGAGGAAATAGTCTTCTCCCCATTCACTTTTAGCTCTTATGCCTTGATCGACCCAGTCCCAAATAAATCCCCCTTGAACGGTGGGATAGTCAGGGTCTTCAAAAAGATCCCAATACTTTTTAAAGTTTCCAAGACTGTTTCCCATAGCATGGGCGTATTCAATAAGAATCACTGGTCGAGTAGGGTCTTTTTTAACAAGCTTTTTAATTTCCCAAATATCTGCATACATTCTAGTCAAAATATCAAACTTTGAGGGAATGGTTCTTATTGGAAGAAAACGACCTTCATAGGCAACAGGTCTTGTGGGATCTGTTTCTTTCATTTTTTTATAGAGAAGCTGAAGATTTTTTCCAGGCCCTCCACTTTCATTACCCATAGACCAAATCACGACGGAAGGGAAATTTTTATCTCGGTGAAGCATATTCATTCCTCTTTGAAGAACAGCATCTCGAAATCTTTTTAGAGACATGGGCGCTCGCATAGCGAGCCATAATCCATGTGCCTCAATATTCGCCTCATCATAAACATAGAGGCCATACTCATCACAAAGTTGGTAGAAGTAGGGATCATTTGGGTAATGAGAAGTTCGAACAGCATTGATATTATGCTTTTTCATAAGGAGAACATCTTGAAGCATGGACTCTCTTGTGACTGCTCTTCCTCTATCAGGGTCAAACTCATGTCGGTTTACTCCCTTAAAAGCAATGGCCTTGCCATTAAGAAGAAGTTGTCCGTTTTTAATCTCAACTTTTCTAAATCCAATTTTGGTACTTGTTGTTTGAACAAGCTTCTTGCCGTTAAATACTTCAAGAACAAGTTGATAAAGGTTTGGAGTTTCCGCATTCCACGGGAGTATGTCCATATCATGGATCATCATTTTGTAAGGGGGGCCATAAACGTTTTGGGATAGCACCTGATCCTTTTTTGAATCAAAAAGCCTGACACGTATGGAGAGTTGGTCTATGCCTTTAATGTCAAATTGGGTGTAGAGGATCCCTTTTTTATAAGCGTTATCGAGGGTGGCCTGGACAGTAATATCTCTAAGATAGGTCTTAGGAGTCGAGTAGAGGTAAACATCTCTAAAAATTCCACTGAGTCTCCAAAAATCTTGCGCCTCTAAAAAAGAGCCCGTTGAATATCGTACAACTTTAGCTTTGATTTCATTTTGACCTGCTTGAAGATATCGGGAAATATTAAATTCTGCAGGAGACA
>CBDUBC010000110.1:0-8910 GCA_965365285.1 uncultured bacterium | reverse complement strand
AATTCGATTTTTTATCGACAATGGCCTTGTGGGCCGTGTAAACAAGAGCATTTAGCGATATATAGCTAGGCTATGAGAATCTTATTATCGAACGACGATGGAGTTCACGCTCCTGGACTTGCTGCCCTATATAAAAAACTCAAAAATGACTTTGACGTTTATGTTATTGCCCCTCTTGAGGAGCGCTCAACAACGGGTCATACCCTCAGCCTGACCAATCCTTTACGACTGGTGGAGATAGAGGAGAATGTCTATGGTTGTAGTGGATATCCTGCAGATTGTGTTCTTATTGGGTTAGGTCATGTTCTTCCTGAAAAACCGGATCTTATTATCTCAGGAATCAACTACGGATCGAATCTTGGTCAAGATGTCTATTATTCGGGAACTGCTGCGGCGGCAAGAGAGGGTGTTTTTCACGGCGTTCCGGGAATAGCAGTGAGTACCACAACTAATATTGGTCGAAGTGATCGAAAAGAACCCTATTTTGAAACTGCTGCCGAATTTATTCATAAAATCGTCTCCGCTGGTGTTCACAAAAATATGACAGAAATGTCGATGATCAATATTAATGTTCCTAATCTTCCAACTTCACAGCTAGAGAAAACTAAAGTCTCTAAGCTTGGTTTTAGAAATTATTCAGAAGCAATTGAAAAAAGAATGGATTTTAGAGACCGACCCTATTACTGGATTGTTGGCGATTATTTAGGTAGTTCTCATCATCAAGAATCAGATTGCCACCATCTGGAAAATAATTCTATTGGCTTCACTGACATTAATCTCCTACATCAAAATTCCGATACACAGTCCAAGTGGAATGATTTCTTAATGAACCTGTAATACAGGAGAGCATTGTGAAAATAATTTGGATTCTGGCCTTTTTGGTTAGCTGTGCATCTGTGAAAAGCGGAAAGTATATTACTGTGAAAGAAAAAGATACATTAGAGTCTCTTTCTGAAACTTTTGATGTACCAACATGGCTCATTAAAGCAAGTAATACCAACGCAAAAATTAAACCTGGTCAAAAAATCTTTATTCCTTTGAATTGGGGAATATTAGGGGATGGTCTTCAAAGCTCGATTCGTTCACTTGGTGCAAAAGACTATATCTGGCCTGTTCCTAACTCCAAAAATATTTCTTCTCAGTTTGGTCATCGTTGGGGAAAAAGTCATGAGGGAATAGATATTCCTGCAAGAACAGGAAGTCATATTCTTGCTGTTAGTGATGGTGTGGTAGTCTATTCAGGAAATGATCTCACGGGGTACGGAAATATTATAGTAATCGGTCATCGTTATGGAATCTTTTCCGTTTATGCTCATTGTAATAAAAATTATGTTTCCCATGGCGATCGCGTCCACAGGGGGCAGGTAATAGGGGAAGTGGGAAACACTGGAAGAAGCACTGGGCCTCATCTTCACTTTGAGGTACGAAGAAACGGTCGGGCCATGAATCCGCTATTTGTGGTTCAAAATAATTAATTCTTAGTAAATTTTTCTAGAATAGCAAGATACATGAGAGCTGTATTTCTAGCATCGGTGAGTGCTGTATGAGCGACATCTCCCAATCCAAGATATTTCATAAGACCTGATCCAGAGTCACATTCTCTTGGCATCATATTGAGATCGATTAGAGTTCTCGCAGTTGAGGAGAGATCAAGAATACGATGATGAAAGTGCTCTTTCATAAAATCCCATCCAAGGTCTCTATTAAGAAATGGGATATCAATGCTGTTTACTGATTTTCCAAAGAGAGTAATCCTTTCTTTTTTTCCATCAAAGAAATAATCAAGGACTTCAGGATCATTGACGTATTCACTAATGACCTTTCGAAATTTATCAATACTGATCCCATCTTTATGTGCCTTATTAATGATGTCTTGGTTATGCTCAATGACCCATGGATCTAATTGAGTTTTAAGATCATCAAAGCTGGGACAATGAACATAATAGTTTCTCGCAAGATCATCATTAAGACTCATCGTCTCTGTATCGAACGGGATCATACCGAATTCAATTAGATAATCATTTTCAGCGAGACCTGTGGCCTCTATGTCCATTGATAGATACTTCATGGGACCTCTCTTCTTGGAATGATTATATTAAAGATAATCAAAAATTAATAGCCCTTGTTTATTTTGTTCTAGAAATTTCAATACCGTAATTTGGCAGGTCAAAAGGTCCTTATTGGCCACACATTTTTGACATACCCCCTCTCCTCCGCAGGCATTGGCGACAGGAATTCCGTGGTTTCTTAAGAATTGAAGAAGGTATTTTTGTTGATCTCGTTCTTCGACGGTAAGAGTCTTAATCGTCTTTTTTGAAGCGTTGCCGTAAATGGTAATCTTATTTAGTGACACTCTAATGTATTCTCATTTCTAGGATCATCGATAAAGCCAAAAAATGGGGAGCTGGAGGATTGATAATAACCTAATATTTTTCCTATACTTTTAGCGTAAAACTGAGGCAAGCCGCTATCAAGTTCCTTTTCCACCAAGAGCCTTTGAGGAGAATGTAATTTCATGTGTCTGGATTCTCTTATTTGTTCATCAATTTCAAGTAATCCATAAGGGCCCGAGAATTTATCCAAGAAATGTTTAAGAATTTGCGATGGAGATCTTTGGGAATAAGAAACAAAAATTGCAGTTTCTCTGTCTTGTTCATCGATACAAAAAACACTAGGAAGTCCCGGTTTACCCGAAATGATATGATTTAGGTTTGGATCCTTAAGATTAGGAGAAATAAGGGAGGAGGAGAGGATAAAGATATTCCCCATAACATCAGATATTCCAACAACTCTATTTTCAATAGGGGATTCGTAAATGGAATAGGAAGATAAGCTTTCTGTGCATTGGAATTGATTATAGGGAGTCCAGGAGTCTATAATAACTCTATTACTTGTCTTGTGGTTCAAGAGACTATTTTTGAGTGAGGGTTTAGGAAATGTTTCTCCGGGCTTAAGTGCCTCGTCTGCTTTATAATAGTGAGATTTAAAATTTTTAGATTTAATAAGAGATTTATTTTGTTGAAGAAATGTAGCAAAACCTTTCCCAATAGGTAATCTTTTAGGAAGTTCATTTTCAAGAAGATTTAAAAGGTTTGGCAGAGATTGAGTAGGATAATTTTTTGCCAAATATCTAAGGGCAGTAATAGCGGGAAATGCTCCTTGATTGAAGTCGAGAGACTGAATTTTTCCTTTGTATCTAAGTAGGATTTGAAAACGAGCTGTAGGAGAAAAAGCTTCAGGTGAAATGTAAAACTGATAAAGCGTCCAGAGAAGACTTTTTTCAATAAAATTAAGCCTTAAAAACTTTCTTTGTTTCAAAAGCTTAGCAAAAATTCTTTTATTACTCAGATCATCCAAATGAAGGTTTAATTCTTTTTCGACACAATAAGTGGCCAATTCCGGCCTTTGTTTCAATTCAATGGCTTCTTTGGATTCCATACTTTTAATAAAAAAAGAACAGGAGCTTAAAATAATGGAGAGAAAAACTATTTTCATTATTCTTCAAGCTGGTATAGGTCTTTAAATACTTCAGGTCTAGTTTCATCCTGTCCAGGACTTGAAAACGGTCCGTATTCAGAGAGATTGAGCTCAGACGCCTTTTTATTCTTTGCTCTCACGACACAAATAACCCAAAAACCTCCATTTTTAGAAGACATATCTGATTGGGTATTGAGGGAAATAATTTCATACCCTTTATTGATGAAATCATAAAATACTCTATCAAATTGTTTTTCCCTATAGCTGGCACTGCTATGAGGAGGAGAGGGGATATAGTAAGTAAAGCTTTGAATTTTATAGGTTTTCTTTCTGAATGGCCAAATCACGCGCAATCTCCTTTGCTTAAAACTTTCCCTATTATACGTAAAAAATTTCCATATTTAAATTCAGATACTGATGTTTTCCTTGGAAAACTTTACCTCTTATTTTTTTCTGAGAAAAATCAAAAAATGGTTTAAAATAATTGTATATAAGTGACAGGATGTCGCTTATCCAAGTAGGCAGGATGCCGAAAAGAGGGGGCCTTTGCAGGGAGGCCCCTTTTTTTTGTGATTAATTAACAAATCTTTCATACCTTTATTGATTTCCATTTGATTTAGTTTTGACCTTCGTTTCAGTTGAGCTCTTTTTTTATGTAAAATAATGTAATTACAAAGTTTTCATAAGGAAATTAGGGCCAGCTCCGATGTTTTTAATATGGCCTAGGTCGCTAAATTATCCCCCAATTCCCTTTACCTAATTGGACCTGTATTGGGTCGGTTAGGTAAGGGGATCTCATATCATCCTCGATTAAAACTAGACGTGCTAGTAAAAGGTTGGAATTCAAGTTAGTAAAATTTTCTGGAATTCTTTATTTCCCAGTGCGAGGTAAAATAGAGTTTTAAGACCTTGAGGATATTTTATGAAAAAAATGATTTTAGTCTTCCTTCTTCTACCCTTGATTTTACAGGCAAAAGACATCGCCATTATTGGTGGTGGGACTGCTGGTACAATGGCCTTTACCTTCCTTTCCGAGACGAAGCATAATGTGGATCTTTTTGAGGCGAGGCCGATTATTGGTGGCAATGCAAGAAGTCCAAAAGTTTTCAATCCGGTAACTCAAAAACACGTTCACGTTGATATGGGACCGCTCGTTTTTGCGACTGGTCCGTGGGACCTCTATATTGATATGCTCGAGTACTACGGCATCACTAAAAGAGAATTTCATAAGTTTAGAGGAAGTATCGCTGTTTGGAAGCAAGGAGAGAATGAGCATCCTACATTTGTAACTCCAAAAGGTAATATTAACTATCTCAAATACCTTTATAAAGACAAGGCATTAAAAAAGGTTTTGGAGGTCGCACTTATCCTTCAAAAAAGCTATAAGGACTTTAAAAAAGGCACCCTTTCTCCTAACACCTCCATTTTAGAGTGGATGAATAGTAAAGGGGTAGATCAAGAAACTGCTAGAGAAATCCTATTTCCAATCTTTACCTCCTTTCACACTGCCGATTTTAAGGAAGCAGATAAATTTGCCATTCTTCCTATTATGTATACAACGACTTTTAGAAGTCCACTCACTCTTAAAAAACTACTTGCTTCAAAACCTGGTATGGGTACTTGGGTACAAAGAATTGGGACAAGAGTAGATGCCGAATCTTTGAGAGGAAAAATTCATAGGAACACTAAAGTTACCTATATGGATCAGAGGAAAGATGGAAAATGGGTTCTTGGATTCAATGGTTCAAAAGCGACCAAGGTCTATGATGAGGTGATCGTTGCTACTCATCCACATCATGCTCTTGAGTTTCTTAAAACTAATAAATACCCTGCCATTAAAAGAATCCTTAGTGGTTTAAAATATCATCCTTCAAGAGGTGTTCTTCATAATGATAAGAGGTATATTCTTGAAAAACATTCTCGATTTCTTAATATCATCAAAAGAGATGACTATAGCTTAATTACAACTATGGATTTGGGTGAAATTGATAAAAATATGAAAGGTCTCTATCTTACAAGTGGTTTAAAAGAACATGAGGTGCAAGACATTCGAAATAATGCTAAGATTTATGCCGAGGAAAGATTCTATCACCCTCTCTATAAAACAGATTTTTATTCTCTAACGACTGAGTTAAGAAAAAAGACAAAATCAGTTTCGGGTCTTCACTTTGCTGGAGGTTGGACGCTTGTCGGTGAGGAGACTCAAGAGACCGCAACTCTTTCAGGATATCTTTCAGCAAGGGAAGCAGTGGATGCTCCTGAGCAACTTGATCAAATCTGGACCAAGCGATTAAAAAAGCTTAACGATTATTTAAAAGAATTACTCTAAGCTGCGATTTTTTTGCCATCCATATCAAAGGCCAAGATCTCTTGAGAGGGATTGGCCTTTTCACATTCATCTAGGCTTTTCTTACAAATTGCGGCCCTAAAAGAGTTATCAATTTTTAACCATCTTTGAATCAGTTCTTCTTCACTGACAAATTCTCGTATCGCCTTCTCGAGAGTCTTGTGTCTTCGCTCATAATGTTCAAGAGTAATTAGCATATTTCTATGAGCACTCCCTGGAGTTTTACCGCAATAAACGGGAGGGCCCCCCATCGCTTTTTGCATAAAATCACTTTGTTGATCTTCAATATGTTTTTGTTCAACTCCTTCAAACCATACGTTCAGTTTGGGATCTGCAAAAAGGTCGTCATAAAACTTCTTATGAACCTTTTCTAGAGTTTCTCTACCACCAAGGAGTTCAAAAAGGGTTTTGTTATCGTTCATTTTTGCTCCATGAGTTCGGGTCTTACAGAGGTTGCGCCTTCTTTCATAAGTTTAATAATTTGATCTATTAGAGCAGACCATTGATCCCTAGTTTCATCGGTCCAGCTCTCTTTAAATATTCGTTCAAAGGTTTTGAGAAGCGTTTGCTCAACTACAACATAGTGTTTTGGTTCAATTCCATAACAAACATGACGAATACCACTATCATTGAGATATTCTTTTAGTTTTTCAGGACGATCTAAATTAGCAAGAATATAATTAAAGGCTTTTTTAAACTCCATTTTTTGGAAGTGCATTTCTGAACTCTTAAAGAGTTCATCAGTACCCTCATTTTCATGAAAGAGGATATCGTAAAAATATTCGGCAATTAATTCAGCTTTTTCTTGATGGGAAACCCAGGCCTTCTCTAAAAATTCTTTGTTAAACTTCATAAAACTCCCTCTTAGTTAGGGACTTTATCGGTTTTATAAGATAAAAAATAAAATTTGTTTAGAAGCCTAAAAGTGCTCTTCCAAGCATAAGAGCGGCCCCGGTGAAGATGAGGGTATTGGTTACAGTATCATCAACTCCTTGAATAACCGGTCGATCTGATTTTTGAGAATAGTTTTTTTCAATGAGATCAGGTTGATTGGGATCAGTTGCTTTAGTTTTAATATCCTTGAGCTCTACTGTTTTGAGATCGTCAATTTCTAGGTAAGTTACATCCATAGGGATTTCATTAAGCTGCTTTTTTTGGACTACGGTTTTAGCATGAATAAAGATGAGTTTTCCCTTATTTTGTTCAATAAATTCAAGGGTCTTTTTGTCTTTGTTTGCTATGGGATATGCTCTAACTGTTTTGCTTCCATCTTCAGAGGTTTCATTAAAGATAAAATAATACTTCTCATTAAGAGTATTATTTTCAGTTGGTGAAAGGACCTCACCTAAAAGCTTTACTTTCATACTTTCGTCAGCATGAATAAGAGAGGAGGCTAAAAAAAGGAAGTAGAGGAAAAATTTTTTCATAGAGGTTCAATTTGTTTAAAATATGTTTTAATAGGTATAACTCATTACTCATCAATGTACAAAAATAATGCAAAGCAATGAAGAACTTTTTTAAAGGTCAGATCGGAGAAGATCGATTATTTTTTACTCTGACCCTCCTAGGAGGTGCGGGAAGTGGTTTAATTGCTGTTGCATTAGAGAAATCGACGCACTTTCTAACTCATCTTGTCCAAACCAATCAAAGCTATACCTGGACCTCTTTTCTTTTAGGACTGAGCTTTATCATTGTTTCTGGAATAATCACCACTAGATACTTTACCGACGCTGCAGGCTCTGGGGTTCCTGGGGTAAAACTTGCTCTTGCGGTAAACCATGGGCGACTAAAATTTAGGGATAGCCTAGCAAAATTCGTGGCAACCATTCTAAGTCTCTCCAGCGGATTTTCCCTAGGTCTAGAAGGACCTACGGTAAGGATTAGTGCTGGAGTCGGCTCTAAGTTCGGTCACCTTTTTCATCTTTCTAAAAAAAGAGTAAAATCTCTAGTTGCTGTAGGTACCGCCGGAGGAATTGCAGCGGCCTTTAATACACCTATTGCCGCTGTTCTTTTCACTCTAGAAGAAGTTGTGGGAAATCTTAATTCTAAGATTTTAGGTCCTGTTATCATCTCTTCTGTAATTGCCTCTGTCGTTGGTCATGCTTTCAGAGGAAATGATCCTACTTTTGCTGACCTTCAATATGAACTTCTTCATAACTATGAATATTTTTTCTATTTAATAGTTGGGCTAAGCTCTGCTCTTCTCGCTCCCCTTTGGGTTAAATTCATAATGGGTGTTCGATCATTTAATCGATACTACTTTAATGATAAACCCCTTATTGTGATCATCCTTACTTTCTTATTCATTGTTGGGATGGCATCGATTAATCCGCTTATTTTGGGTAGTGGAAAAGAGTCCATCATCAACGTTCTTTTAAGCCTTGTGACCGATTGGAAAGTTCTAGCAGGGCTTTTTATTTTTAAATTTATTGCAACTGGACTTTGTTTTGCTTCTGGTGTGAGTGGAGGGATTTTTCTCCCCACTCTTTTTCTAGGGGCAACTCTTGGAGGGCTCATTGGTTCCCTCGCTAAGCTTTATTTTACAGGTCAGGCAATCTCTGTTGGGGCCTACGCACTTGTAGGAATGGGTTCCTTTTTCATTTGTGTTATTCGCGCGCCTTTTACCAGTATTATTATGATTTTTGAAATGACCAGGGACTATAATATTATCCTTCCTTTGATGATTTCTAATATTTCGGCCTACATGATTTCAAGTAAAATTCAAGCAGGATCTATTTATGAACTTCTCTCTGAACAAGATGGAGTTCATCTTCCGACACGAGACGATGATGAGATCCTTGAAACGATGGTTGTCGAAGAGGCCATGATTCATGAACCTAAGACACTTGGCCATACAGTTCTCATTAAAGAGGTCATGGAAAAAATGAAAGAAAGTGAAATCTCAGGTTATCCAGTTTTACGTAAAGGTCTTCTTTATGGAATAGTGGCCATTAATGAAATTGGGCAGGCCTTTATACGAGGTGAGGGGAATAAAACGATTGAGGACATTTGTCATAAAAATCTCATAACTATTTATCCCGATCAGTCGCTTTTGGTCGCCTTTCATAAGCTTAAAAAATATCAAA
>CBDUBC010000109.1:0-9111 GCA_965365285.1 uncultured bacterium | reverse complement strand
TGAATACTTTGATCTTCCTAACGACAAAGCAAGTGCTACAAGTATTGAAAAACCTGGTTACAATAAAATCTCAATTGATAAATATTTTAAATATGCTTCATCCAAAATGGATGTATTCATTAAGTTATCGGACAAGAAATTCGTTAAAATCATTGAAGCTGGAGATTCTAAAGACGGTGATGTTAAAGAGACTATTGAAAAGTATGCTCGAAAAGGTATTACTCATCTCTACCTTAAAAGAGAAGCTTATACTGATTTTATGAATGAAATTAACAATGAGCTTTCAGATATCCTAACAAACTCAAATAATGAAGAAGATTTAGTTTCTGCTCAAATAGAAACCATTGGATCTATCCATGATTGTCTAAAAGAGCTTGGACTAGACTCTGAAGTAAAAGAAATGACGGATAAAATCTATAAATCTTGCACTAAAGTGTTGAGCAAAAGCCCTAATATATCTCTTCTTCTAAGTAAACTGGTGAAGGATAAAAACTATATCTATGAACTTAGTATGATCAACAGCTATTTGAGTGTTGCTACAGCAAAAGAGACAGATTGGGCTTCTGAGAAAACCTATGAAAAGCTTGCTTTAGCAGCGATCATGATGGATATCTCTCTTGAAAATGAAAATCATTGTAAAATCATGAGTCTTTCTGATCCCAAAATTGAACTTTTAACTGAAGAAGAGCAAAGTATTGTTAAGGATCACCCTTTTGAAAGTGTGAAACTATTAGACCAAGTTGAAGAGTTTAGTCCTGATATTAGAAATATTATTCTAGAACATCATGAATTGCCTGATGGAACTGGATTCCCAAGATCTATGGCAGCAGCTAAAATCTCTCCATTAAGCTGTATTATGATCATTTCTCAATATTATGCTAATGGCTTACTCACAATAGGTAGAGACGCTAAAACAATCCAAAAACTTAAGGGTGAGATCTCAGAAAACTTTAATCGGGGAAACTTCAAAAAGCCTTTTGAAGCCTTTGTTAAGGCTTTTATTAAAAACTAATTTCTTTTAATTCTTTAACTTTTAAAATTTTCCTAGTTCCTCGTTCAGGTCCTTGCTTTTGATAGAATTCTCCTTTAACTTCAACTGTTTGACCACTCTCTACATTTCCCTCAAATTCAATTTCTACTCTTTCACCATTTTCAAGAATGAGAATTTTTCCTGTTGTTTCTCCTCCAATGGCCATCATTTGACCTTGCAACTTTCCTCTTAAGGTCGTAGAGGAGTTCTTACAGGAAAAAAATAACATTAGGATAAAAATATATTTTTTCATAGAATGATTATAAGACATTAAAAGGATAGTTTCATGCCTTACATTAAAAAAGATCGACGATCTGAGATTTACTCTGGGGAAAAAATTAATATCTCTCAAATCCAGAACGCTGGCGAATTAAACTACGCGTTATCAATAATAATTAAATCCTATTTTAATCAGGAAAATAAGGGTAATTATCAAGCCATTAACGACATCGTTGGCGCCCTTGAAGGTGCTAAACTGGAGTTTACTCGAAGAGTAACGAACTCTTACGAAGACTCAAAAATAACTGAAAACGGTGATATGTATGAATAAGAAAAAGATTGTTCTCACTGGTGGCCCAGGTGGTGGAAAAACAACGGCAACAGATCTCTTTAGGAGAGAATTCTCTAAAGAAATCTCTATTGTACCTGAGGCCGCAACTATGCTATTTTCTTCTGGAATTGGTCGCACGCATGATCCGCATGACTTAAGATGCATCCAAAAAGCAATTTATCACCTCCAAAAAAATAACGAATTTCTTGTAGAAAGCCTTAATAGACATTCCATCATCCTTTGTGACCGCGGAACTTTAGATGGAATTGCATATTGGCCGGATTCTCATGAAGACTTTTTTAAGACTATGGGGACGACTCTTGAAAAAGAACTAAGCAATTATCATGCAGTTATTTTTTTCGAAACTGCAGCTCGCACGGGATCGAATTTTAAGAGTGGTAACCCTTTTAGAACTGAAGGTGATAAAGAGGCGATTGAGCTTGATGGAAGATTAGAAGGTATTTGGTCTCAGCATCCTAGATTTCACCTAATACGAAGCCAAGAGAGTTTTATCAATAAAATCATGCAGGGAATTGATACGATCAAGAAAACGATTGATAGTCTTAAATCTTAAATCGAGCAACAAGAGAGTCAAGGTTTTCAGACCAAGTCCCTACGTTTTCAGCACTGTTTTGAGAGGTGTCGATTGCAGAATCTGTTGTCTTAGCAGACTCTTTAACAAGAACAATACTTTCATTAATTTCTTTAATCGAGCCTGAAGCTCCTGAAACAACTTCACTAACAAGACCAGTATAAGAATACTGCTGTTCCATGGAATCTGAGATTCGTTGTGTATAGCTCGTCATCGTCATAATAGAGTCACTGATCTGACTGACAGCATTGATGGCTTTTTTAGAATCGGACTGGATATTATTGATCATCTTTTCAATTTGAGAAGTGGCCATTGCCGTTTGTTTAGAGAGCTCTTTTACTTCATTAGCAACAACTCTAAAGCCCTTTCCTGCTTCACCGGCCCACATGGCCTCAATTTGAGCGTTAAGAGACAGGAGATTCGTTTGGTGAGCAATCCCTTGGATCAATTTAATAACCTCCCCAATTTTACTGCTAGAAGTATCAAGTTGAGTAATGGTTTCGTTAGTGCTTGTAGCGAGATTACTTGTATCATTAGCTAGCTTTGATGCTTCAGTTGTAATTTGTGTTATATCTTTGATCGCCTTGATCATATTCTTCATACTACCTTCAACTTCTCGCATACCGTGTGTCACTTTATCACTAGCTTCCGTTGCCTGGTAGGTCTGCTTATTAGTTTCAGCAGAGTTATCTTTCATCACGCGATTATTTTCTTTCAAATTGAAAGAGGCTTTTTTAAGGGCCGAAGAACAAGACTCAATTTCTTTGAGGTTATTTTTTAAATTAGAAAAAAATTCATTAAGTCCATCTCCCACTTGTCCAATAGGGTCTTCCCCAGAAACTGGAACTTTTTGGCGAAGGTCTCCTCCTGAAGCAAGTTTAACAACTTGAAGTATTCGACTAACTTTTTCTTTAAGAATCTCTACATCTTCCTCTGCCTTATTTTTCAAGACAACAATATCTGCAATTGCCTCATCAGCCTCGGCCCTTGCTTCTGCTCTAGCCTTATCTACTTTTTCATAGGCTTGCTCAAGTTCTTCTTTTGCTACCTCCACTTCCTTCTTTGCTCGCTCTGCTTCTTCTTTTGCTTCGAGTGCCTCCTCATGTGCTTTAACAGCTTCATCTTTTGCTGTAAGGGCCTCTACTCTAGCCTTATCTGCTTTCTCTCTTTCGGCCTCGGCTTTTTTCAATGCTTCTTGGGTCATTACGACTTGCATATCAAGTTCTTGAGTCTTATCACGGATAATATCTTGAAGCTCTGTGGAGGCCCTGGCCACTTTTCCGAATTCATAGGCCATTTTCTTATACATATCCTTGAGAATATTGTAATCTTCAGGAACTTCAATATCAGAACCATCTAAGCCTGGAACAACAAAGCCTTGCTCTTTTTTTTCATCATCTTTAGCATACTTGGAACCACTACCACCGCTACCAGATCCGTCTGAAAGGATCTCGTAATACATCATTGTTGCATCACTATTCGGAAGATCGTCTAAGGAAATTTTATATCGACTAAGTTCATTATCGGCTTCAATAAATGGAGTCACGAGAAAAATAATTAGATTATCTTTTTCTAAATACTTTGCTTCTCCCCATAATTTGAGAGGTGCTAATTTTCCAATAATTTGCACTGATTTATTTTCTTTAAGTCGCTCGAAAGTAATGTCTTTTTCATCACCATTAAGATTTTCAAAGAAATTATCGAGACCCTGATTTTTTGAAATATCTTGTACTGCTTTTGGAAGAAAAGGACCATATTCTAACACTGTTAAGTATTCATCTATAACAAAATAAAATGGAAATAAAGACTCAATCCATTCTTTTGAAATCCCAAGATGTTCTTCGTGATTAATTTCAGTAATCATTTAATTTAGCAAACTTCCTTTAGTGTTAGTAATTACTTATCTGCTAAATAGGGATAAAATTTAGAAATTATTACATTTTTATGACAGAGTATGAGGCTTGACTATTCTACCTCTGGACTATTTTGATCAGCTAACTGAATGTAGTTTCTACAAGGGTCCGAAAGAGGTAAATCCTCTAATTGAATTCCATATCTTGTAAGTTGATTTGCCTTTTGGATGATGGGTGTACCTAAAAAGATATAGTATTTTGGTCCCTCAAAGTAACGAAGCTCTCCAGTCAACTTTAATGGTGCCATTTTTCCAATCATGGTAATACGTTTTCCAATTTGGGTTTGCATGCTCTCAGGAGAAATTTCTTTATCTTCTCCTTCCTCAATATCATCGTATTCGAGAAAATTATCTACACCCATATTAAGCTCAAGATCCTTGAAAGCCTTTGGAAGAAGGGGGCCATGATCAATGATTCCCCCCCATTCATCTATTGCAAAATGAAAAGGAAATAATTCATCTAACCAGATTTTCGATATGCCAAAATTTACTTGGTAATTTATATTTTCTTCCATTGCTGTATTATATAACAACAAACTTATTTTATTAAACATTTGGATGGATAATGGAAAAAAAGGATATTCGCTTACTAATAGTTGACGATAGCACTACAATTCGAGTCCTTATAAAAAAGTTTTTAGAACTCGATGGTTTTGTAAAGATTGATCAAGCAAAGAACGGACAAGAAGCGATAGATGCCTTAGAAAATATGGATCAGGATGAATTTCACATGGTTATTTGTGACTGGAATATGGATCCTGTGGATGGACTCGAAGTCTTAAAATACATTCGAGCTAGCGAAAACTCAGATATAAATAAAATTCCCTTCATGATGGCAACGTGCGAAATAAAAAGAGGGCAAGTGGAAACAGCTCTTAAAGAGGGGGCCAATAATTATGTTGCTAAGCCCTTTTCAAGAGATCTCTTTGTGACTAAGGTGTTGGACACCCTTAGTAAGCATTTAGATAAATTATGATCGAACATCTTGTACTCCTCAAAATAAAAAATACTAATTATATATCTAGGATCATTGAATCTCTTAATGAGCTACCTAAAAAAATTAATTGTATTGAATCCTTATCAGTGGGAGAAAACTTTTGTGAACGCAACAAAGGTTTTCAAATTGGTCTTAGAGTGACTTTTAAATCCAAAGAGGATCTTGATCAATACCAAGTTCATGAAGATCATCAGAAAGTGCTCAATGAACTTATTAAACCTCATATTGAAGATATCATTGCTCTTGACTACAGTTTTTGAAAAACTAATAAGTTAACATGATTCCAGCATTTACATTCCAAAGTCCCGTACCAGGAACATGACCTAAATTGAAATTAATCTTAAGAAGACTTAAATGTATTTGATGCCCAACAAACCAGCGTACCAATAAAGAACTGGGCTCACCCGACTGTCCAAGATCAAGAGATGCATCTCCACCTACCGTGATATCACTATCGTAGGTAATTGATTGATTAAGTTCTACAATACTTTTAGCGGTACCAAAATTTAAATCAAGACCAAGTCCGAAGTGAGTTGTCATGAAAGATAACCAATCGAAATAAGTAGATAACTCAAGAGGGATACTATAAGTTTGTACTTTGGTTCCAATTACTGCTGTACCAGAAGACGATAACGTTCCTAATCCTGCTGCAGTTTGAGAGTAATTTGTTCTTACAGTTAATTTTACATCCGCAGTATTTTGCTCATAACCGAAATGAAAAAATAATCCTCCATAGGTTAATAAACCAAAGGATAAAATCTCATTTTTTTCCCCAAGTCTATAACGTCCGTGAAAGCCAATATTTTCAATGCGCCCTTTTAGACTTGCATAATAAACTCGTGGATCAAGTGTTCCGTAATTAAAGAAAAGCTCCAAATCAGACAGAAATCCTGACGCACCAAAAGCAGAGAGATCTACTCCTAACGTGAAGGATTGCTGAATTCCAATTCCTCTCGCGGTTTCAAAATCAACCTCACCTCCTACGAGTTCGGAAAAACCTACAGCACCTAAATCCACCCCTATTCCGGTACTATACTTAAACTCTGTGAAAATAATTTCATTTGTATAACTCGTTCCCATCCCCTTAGTGCTCATGACAGATGCATTTGCCATACCCTTAAGGTAAGTCGATTGGTCTGCATCTGGAAGCTGAGCGTTCACTTCAATTTCTATTTGATCAAATAGAGTGTTGATTTGAGCTTCAAGGGCAGGGTTAGTGCCCAGGTTTCTGTTCGTAATTTTAAAAGGACCTGCCCAAAGCGTGTAAGGTATAAGGAGGAAAATTAATAATTTAATCATGATTTTCTTTCCAGAAACTGTATATGAACCACTTCTATTTCAGTTTTATATTGTTTCTTTTGAGTAGTTCTATCCTCCCAGGATTTTGTTTTGAGCTTCCCTTCGATGTGTACTAAACTTCCCTTTTTAAGATTATCTTTACAAATTTCAGCGAGAGACCCCCATGCAACGATATTATGCCACTCCGTTTCTTCTCTTTCTTTTCCAGTATTTTTGTCTTTAAAATAATCATTTGTCGCTAGGGAAAAATGACAAACAGGTATGTTCCAATTCGTAGTCGTTTTTAGGTCGGGATCCATCCCTAGTCTTCCTATGAGAAAAACTTTATTTAGTGAGGCCATCCTGCCCTCCTTTAGAGTTCTCATCGTCATGAAATGATTACCGCTTAAAAGAGAGGACCAAAGAGGAATATTCTTCCGCCTATTTATTTTAGCGTTAGAAACTTCCTCAAAAGACCGATAGAGAAGGCAGAATGAGAAATCATAGAAGTCTATTTATTCTTGGTGGTTTTTTTACTTTCGTTCTATCCTTTTGGGTTTTTATTCACTACCGAAGAGGATGTTTTTTTATCGAAGGTATGGAGCTTATGTGTTCAGATGCCATTGAAGTATTTTACTTCGTGAATATCGCTCTCATGCTATTTTCGTTTGCCTTAGTAAGTTGTGCCATATTAGCTTCAAGAGATTAATAATTAGGAGGAAAACTATGAAGACACTACTTAAGATGCTTCCCCTCATCCCTTTAATTCTAATGCTTGGAGGTTGCAGTACTTCAGATGCTAGGACTGCCTATAATAATTGTATTAAAAGTGTAGAAAATATTCATGGTCTAAAAAGACTTAAGAAAATGAACGATTGTTTTAGAGATCATCGTTTTTAAGATACCTAGATTTAAGCACGTTATGATGAACCTTGGACAATCTTTCATAAGATTGATGTCCGTCCGCAACCAATAAAACATCGACCCCCATTTCCAAACCAACCTCTAGGTCATGATCTGTATCACCAATTAAAAGAGTTTCTTCTTTAGGAATATGACTATTTTCTATTAGTTCAAGTCCTCTTTGAAGCTTAGAGTCTGCCAGATGGTGGTGTATTCCATAGATATTATCAAAAAGGTGATCCACACTATGATGTTTGGTTGCAAAATCAAGATGTTCTTGCCAAGAGGCCGAAAGAATCGATTGGACATGCCCCAGATCTTTTAATTCTTTTAGAAGTTCCATAGTCCCATGAAACAAAGTTGCATCAGGAAATCGATCAAAGTACTCTTTCACAAATTGATCGGCTATTTCTTTAAAACTAACCTTGTTAAGATCAAAACCTAACCTTGCATAATAATCTTCAATAGGGAAACCAAAATGGTTTCTATGATGCTCTTTAGTGGGCATGGTTAAATTATTTTTATTTATCTGAGTCTCAATAGCACTTAGAGTGAGATCGAGATCATCCAGAAGAGTCCCGTTCCAGTCCCAAATGATGTGCTTATAAGGTCTTAATTTTTCAATCATATCTGGTTGTTTTAACCTCAAAAGTACTGCTAAACAAGACTTTAAGTATTAATTTTACACTCCTCTACCCGATAAGAATGATAGAATATTGAGAGGATTTTCTATGGGTGCAAAAAAGATTTCCATTGATGATTTTAGAGACCTTACCAAGAGTTCACTAGTTGATCTAACGGATAAGTTAATGGATAAAGAAAGGATAATCAAACACTTAGTAAAAGAGTTTGAAAACTCCCCAGACTCCGAAATACTTCTCAAGGAAATTGAATCGACTAAAAATAGTGAAGGCAAGATTCTAAGATTTCCACGAAATAAAGACGAAGCGTCTGAACTTGCCAAAGAATTTATTCGTGAAATTGAAAAATATCAGGAACATCTAACAAACGATCAAAAAATAGAAAGTCAATTTGTCCGGGAAATCGAAGATCAGCAGGAAAAAAATACTCAAAAAGATAAAGCGATGAAAGAGTTCGTACGAGAAATTGAAGACTTTCAAGAAAAAAAGGTGTCCGGAAATAAACTTGAAAATGAGTTTATACGTGAAGTAGAAAATCATCAAGAAAAAATTGCAAACAGTAATCATATATCTAAAGAATTCGTTAAAGAGGTTGAAGAACAGCAGGAAAAAATGAGCCACGCCTCTAAGGTTTTAAACCATATGATTCTTGAATTCGAAATGGCCCAGGAACAACTCAGTAGCGCTCGAAAATCATTTAAACAACTCCATAGTCAAACTGAAAAACTTAATGAGTTATACAATACCATTCGTCAAAACAAATCATCTAAAGAAGTCGAAGCTGCTCAAAAAGAATTTGATGAACTCATGAAGGACCAAAGAGAACTTCTCAATAACCTTATTCAAAAGGTTTGCCTAATTTAGTTACAAATTATCGATCGACCGATTGCCCCTGTAAGTACAAACTCTAATTCTATTTAAAACACCTGAAGAATAAATCTGAGTCATCTAAAGCCAAAGAGAACATTTAATTACTCTTACTTCGCAAATTTATATTATTTAACCTCCTTGTAAACAATAGGTATTCAAACTATAGGCAGGAGCTCTTCCTCCAAGAACAGATGTTCCACTAAGACCTGTTAAGTTTTCCCAATCTTCAGGATCTGCCGTTAAGTTGAAGAAGTCTATATCATTCCATAATCCTACTGCACTTAAATTATCTATTTCCATTGCTGTAAGTATTGGTAATCTAGCTTCACTAGTAAATA
>CBDUBC010000108.1:0-9404 GCA_965365285.1 uncultured bacterium | reverse complement strand
AGACGACTTGAAGAAGAAAGACGACTTGAAGAAGAAAGACGACTTGAAGAAGAAAGACGACTTGAAGAAGAGAGACGACTTGAAGAAGAAAGACGATTTGAAGAAGAAAGACGACTTGAAGAAGAGAGACGAAACTCTAGACCAACTATGAGTCTTGCCCAAGTTCTTAATCAGATTGATGGTGAAGTTGATAGAGTATTAAGAAGTACTCGAGGACGAATGGGAAGAGGACGAGAAGCGAGAGGCTTTATGAGAGCAACAAAAAGACTTGATAACATGCTTAGTCGCTCTAGAGCTCGAAGCATGAACGCAAATCAAATTGTCATGCTCTCTTCTGCTTTAGATAATTTCATTACTTATCTTGAATCAACTCCACGATTTAGAGGGGTTGCAGAAAGGCTCGATACGCTTTTAGATCAACTTGAGGGCTTTGAAGAAATTAGAAGAGAAAGATCTCCTCGAAATCCTAGAAGAATGAGAAGATTTAGAAGATAGATCATATGAGGGGGCCTTTCTAGGCCCCTTTTTTTTTAACCTAAGACTGAATTAAGAATCATAATAAAAATAGCCATTGGGGCTAAAATCCTATTAGACCAAAGCAAAACAAAAAAATAAAACCTTGTTTTTGGATGCTTTTGAAAGATTTCTTTGATGTGATTAGGATCAACTTTCCAGCCAAAAAAGATGGCCATCAAAAATCCACCGATTGGTAAGAGATAATGAGATGAAAGTTTATCAAAAGTATCAAAAAAGGTATTACCTTCAATGACATAAAAATCTGCTAGAACATTGGTTGAAAGAGCAGAGAGAATTCCTAACGAAAAAATAGACAAACTAATGAGAGATATTAGAGTTTTTCGACTTAGTTTAGAAGTCTCTTCAAAATAAGAAACAACAACTTGGAGAAGCGAAACGGAACTCGTTAATGCGGCAAAAAGCACTAAACCAAAAAATGAAATTGCGATATAACTTCCCGAGACATCTTTAGAGAAAAGAGCTGGCAGAGTTTGAAACATTAGTTTTGGACCAGATCCTGGCTCCATTCCGTAGGTAAAAACAATAGAAAAAATAACGATACCGGCCATAAGAGCAATCACGGTATCCGCTACACCAATAAAAAAGCCTGTTTTGATGAGGTCCTCTTTTTTCTCTAGGTAACTACCATAGGTCATGATCGCACCCATTCCAAGAGAGAGTGTGAAAAAAGAATGCCCAACAGCTTCAAGAATTCCTGAAGCAGTTAGTTTAGTGAAGTTTGGAGAAAATAGGAAACTCAGTGATTTGGAAAACCCTTCTGTTGTCGCACTATAAAAGAATAGTCCTAACAAAAGAACAAAGAAGGCAGGCATAAGGATTTTACTCCACCTTTCAATACCTTTACTAATCCCTCCCAATACAATGAGAAAAGTAAGGAGCATAAAAATAAAATGATAAGAAATCTGTTTTACAGGAGAAGCGAAAAGATTATTTAACATCGAGTTAATATTTTCGGTGCTTTGAGCTTCAAAGGAAAAGGTGAGCGCTTTTAAAAAGTAGTCAATGATCCACCCGCCAACGACACTATAAAAGGAAAGGATAACAAAAGCACTAATAATCCCCATGTGTCCGATCACTCTCCAATTACTTTTCTTTTTTTCAATGACGTTAAAAGCATGGACAATATTTGATTGTGCCTGACGACCGAGGTAAAGCTCAGCAATAAAAATAGGCAAACCTATCAGTGCAATAAAAAGTAAATAAATAAGAACAAATGCCCCTCCTCCATTTTCGCCAGCAATATAGGGAAATTTCCAAATATTTCCTAGCCCTACTGCCGATCCCACGGCGACGAGGAAAAAGGAAAATGAGCTACTCCAATGTGACCGATTTTTCACGGATACTCCTTGCTTTAATGCAGTGATACTACAACAATAACGCCTAAAATAAAAACAATGAATTTGGTTATAAAAATTGATAAAAATCAGTATTACTGTCTTGCATCACGAAGTCTAGACTTTTCGGCAAGATCTATTTTGGCCGCACCATTATCACTTCTGCTTCCTCGAAAATAGGACCAGCTGTCTACTTTGAAGCCTGAGCGAATCTTCATTTTTTCGTTATTAAGACATAAGAAAATATTTTCAGGTAGATATTCTATAACGTTATAATTTTCATAATGATCTGCAAGATCTTGAAGTTCATCAAAATACCAGTACTTATCAAAATCAGGTTCATTAATATCTATTCTTCCCTTCGTTGGTGTTTTACCTTTCTCAGAAATAAGAACAATATTACCCATCGGTGAGTTAGCAAAACATAAAATGGTGAAATTTTCCTTTTTAAAGGTATGTTCACAAAGTTTGTTATCTTTTAATTTAAAATTATTAAATTTATCTAAGTGGTCTAGTAGCCTTCCTTCGCTGGGTAGAATCATCTGACAAAAGGCGCGACTAGAATACCATTCATCTCCCCTTTTATATTTTTGATCACCTTCTCTTAGAGGCATCATTTGTTCTGAAATCATAACATTATTTTTAAAGATTCGAAAATTAGTATACTTATAAATAGGACGAGCAAATCCAAAATCATTTCTCAGGCTATTATACTCGGTACTAAATGCGAGACTTATTCCACTTTGTGAGTGAATTATAAAATCGCTCCATCCATGATTATTAGTAATATAATCTGCTCTATTGGGATTGAACTCTAAAATACTTTTAGGATATTTTATAATTCTAGGATTTTGTTCTATTGGTCGAATTTGAAGGATCATGATTTGATTAGATTCTGTTAGAATATACTCTACATCGTATTTTTTTCCATAGCCGGGGTAATAGAAATCCTCCATGGATTTTATGACGAGATCAACCTTTTGTTTAAGTTCTACAACTTGATTAGGTTTTAGGACGTATTTTCTTCCCTCCTCAAGTATATTTGAGTAAGCCGTGTATTTTACTTTTCCATCTTTTATTTGAACTTCTTCCGGTAGTTCTCCAGGCCTAAAGGGATTAGTTATAAGATTATCATCAACCTGAGAGCTTAAGTTATAGAGTCCTTGTTCCGGCTCTATAATAGCGACGCCATTCGCTTTTTCATTATCAAAGCTTGGATGAGTAAGCACCCCCATAAAAACTTTATCGTGGTCAAGCCCATAATAATCTCTAAAGAGAAATGCCTCATCATTAAAGATACTTGCAAACACTTTTTTCATATTTGTAATAATGGGATATCTTTTAAGTAATTTGGATTGAAAGTATTTTTCGTCAGCACTGTTATTTTCATCTTTTGCCTTTAAAACTTTCTTTTTTATACTTTCAATTTCATCTTTAGTTCGGCAGGCAGAATCTCCCTCATAATTATTGAAAGTATCGTGAACACAAACAGCTGTAGACTCATAAAGACCGGCACCTACAAAAAATGGAAGATCTTCAGCATTTGTACTGGAGCGCATTCGCCACTTTCTTTTGGGATCGAGTTTGTTCATTCTCTCTGTAATTTGATTTAGATCTTTAAGAGGGTGGCGTTTAATGACTTCTCTAAGAGAAAACAAGAAGCTCCTTCTCTTTTCAGGATTGGCAACTAAGTCATTCTTTTCTTTAATTAAAAAGTATTTTATAAATTCATCTAGTCTATCAGCATTTTGTCCGTATCTTTCATATCTACTCATATAACTCTGAATAGCTAGGAGCCTCTCATTCAATTCATTATCGGTAAACTTCTTAATTTTAAGTTTTTCGTACTCACTTTTTTGCTTCTTTAGAGATGCTGGAGTTGTCTTTAATGCCCTCTCTTCACATATTGAGTAAAAATCTTGACAATAAGGACTCTTAATTTTTTCTTCACATAAATTAAAGACCTCCGAGCAGACAGGATACATTAAGCGATTACTTTTAATAAAATTAAGATAAAAACGTGAGGGAGTTAAAAATCCATGTTGAAAATCAGAGCTTTGCTCTAGAGTTCGATAGATTAGATAGAAATTAGTACCTTTTGCTCCATAATTAATCGGCATATTTTTTCTAAGTTTTTTATCGTAGGAGAAGGGAAAAAAATTAAATTCGACTCCCATTTGAAGTTTTGCTTCTAAAGGCTTTCTCGATTCATAATACTTATCCGCACGTACCATAATTTCATTAAGACCGAATTTTTCAGGTCCGATCAAACTCAAGTCTCCCTCTTTATTGACCCAAAACTCCACCATTTTATTTTTATAAGAAAAAATAGTTTCATCAAAATACTCACTTGGTAGATAGATATTAGGTATTTTAAGCTCTTTGGCCCTTAAATAAACATGACTATTAGGGACTTGAGGTACACGAGTAATAATTCCTGAAACAGGTGAAAGGTTTAGTGGAATTGAGTCGAGGATGAGGATATCCTTTGGCCCGTATAGTCCCTTCTCAGCTTGCGCTCGATTTAAAATGCGAATATAGCCATAACTTTTTCCATGATTATAGATAATTGGTTTCTTAGACTTAAAGGCCTCATTAAACGAAATCTTTTCAAAGTTTGAATTTTTAAGAAATATTTCGGAAGCATCATTATGAAGATAAACAATTTTTTTAGATTCTTGAAAAAGAGGTCTTATGATGTTGAGATAATTCTGAATCAGCTCTGCATCTTCTTTTGTTTTTTCATGAGCGATGATTTGAATACCTAGAGAATCCTTATCTAATAGATATACAGTACCTGCAAAAATCTTATTATGAGGATTAAAGAGTCTTTCAGTAAATTCTTCGGGAGAAAGAAGAAAGCCCTTCTCCTCTTTTAAAAAGTCTAAATGGTATTTATAAAGATTAGTATTTTGAAAATAAGACTCCTCAATTTGATCTTTATCGCTTAAAAAGATTGTATACTTAAGACTTCGAATACCGACTGTTTGATCAAATAATGATTGAGCGTTCTCAAAATCTTTTAATTCACTCAGATACCTGAGTTCCTGGCTTGGGTTTCTTTTTGGAGTATTAGAAAAGCAAGCTGAGAATAGAAGAAATAGAAGTATAATTTTCAAAACAAATCCTTTTGTAATTCTTAATATTCTAACTCGGATAGCGCTCTGAGAAAAAGTTAAAATTTCCAAATCAATTTTTATTATATTAATCTTTAATCAATTCATTTTTGAACAATAGGCAGCTATGAAAAAGATACTTCTTTTCTTTATTTTCTTTTATTCATCTCACCTTTTTTCGGCAGGCCTAAATTTTGGTGGCTTCTCTCCCTTTTTAGGTGTCTATCAAGTCGATGAGGATGGAGGAAGTAATACCTTTGATTTAAAACCATATATTAGTGCCTATGGAAGGATAGCTCTCTGGAATCGCTTAAGCTTGAGGCCAGAGGTCGGACACGTTTTTGCTTATAAACCTCTAGAGGATAATAAAAACCAATCCATCTCCTATAGCTTTCTCTTGGTTAATTTTAGCTACGATATCTTTAATCAATTTTATATAAACGCTGGAGTGGGAACCTTCTGGCAGAAAATTAAATCCGTTTACGGGCAAAAAACTTTTAGTAATGGAAACTCTACTTCAACTTATTACTATCCTGGCTTAACCGTTACTTCTACTACTTCGACCTTTAACCTTGGAATTGAAAAAGAAATGGGAAAAAGAATGAGCTTTTCCCTCATGACGTACTGGTTTTCGCCTCTTGATAGTGAAAAAAGAGCAATGAGCTACACCTTATCTTTAGGGATTAATTTATAAGGATCAATGATGAGATATTATATTTTCTTTTTTCTTCTTTGTTCAAATCTTAAAGCATGGACTCTAGCCAATGGGAGTATTGCCCATTTTCCGAGCGACTCCATCCCTCTAAATGTTGCAACCAACGATAGTTGTTCAAACGCTGGCATCTCTCATGCTGAGCTTTTAAATGAAGCTTTCGAAGCAGCAGAGCAATATTGGAACCAAGCACCTACCTCAAGGCTACGCTTTCGAAAAGGAGAAACCAAGGCGGTAGATGCCTATAGTGTGAACACTGGTGCCAGTGGCGCCACGAAGGGAGAAATTCTTATTGGCTGTAAAAATGAAGCTGACTTTGCTTCTATTGGCGCGATAGCTGTTGGTGGAAACTCTCTTGCTTTTCCAGATGGCACGATTACAAAGGCATATGTAAGTATTGATGGAAGTGCAAGCAGTACTTATGACTCTTTATCAAAAACAGAGAGGCTCGCAGTTCTTGCTCATGAGATCGGTCATGCTATTGGACTTGGTCATAGTGAAGCCGATTCTCTCATGTATTACTCCGTTGTGCCTACAAGAGAAAAACTTAGTGAAGATGATATTGCGGCCGTTTCTTTTCTTTATCCTAATCGGGCGGATAGCTTAGATGTTCTCGGAAGTTGTGGAACTATTGCTTCTATTGGCGATAACGATGGAGGAAAAGGGCCATTTCAATTCCTTATTACTATCAGTTTAGGCTTTCTTTTAATGATTATTTTAGGAAAAAGACCTATACAATCCTTGTTATCAAATAGGCTGTATAGCTGACATAACAAACAAGAAGAACTGCTCCTTCTGCTCTTCCGAGTCTCCCCTTTCTTTTAAAACCGTAGGCAAAGATAAAAAGAGAAGCTGTGAGAACCGTCATAACGGTCACATCTCTGTGAAAGATTTCCTGGTCTATCCTTAAAGGCTTGATTCCAGCTGCAATAGCGACAACCGCAAGAGTATTAAAAAGGTTGGATCCAATGACGTTTCCTATGGCCATATCAGGTTCACCCTTTTTGGCCGCCACAACCGATGAGGCAAGTTCAGGAAGGGACGTTCCAATTGCTACAACGGTGAGTCCAATAATGATATCTGAAACGCCTAATGCCTGAGCAATTCCAACTGCACCATATACCAGTAGTCTTGAGCTTATAATGAGAAATATAAGTCCAATTATTAGAACAGTTATCGATTTTCCAATAGGCAAAGCACTGGCCCGTAACTCTTCTTGAACCTCATGCGAAAGAGCATCATTTTTATTTTTTATTCCCTCTCGAACAGACCAACCCATAACGCCTATAAAAACGACAGCTAGAATGAGAGCATCCATACGAGTCACTTCAAGATCTTGAAGAAGAAAAATAGAGAGAACAGTAATGGCCAAAAGAATAGGGAGTTCTTTCTTTAAAATCTTAGAATGAACATGAATGGGCGACATCACAGCTGTGAAGCCTAAAATGAGAGAGATGTTCGTGATATTAGACCCATAGGCGTTACCAATAGCTATCCCCGGATTTCCTTCAAAGGCCGATATAGCAGAAACCACCATTTCAGGAGCAGAGGTTCCAAATCCAATTATAAGCATTCCGATAAGAAGTGGAGACATACCAAAGTGCTTTGCGACTCCAGAGGCGCCAGATACAAATTTGTCTGCACTCCAAATCAGAGTAACGAGTCCTGCTAAGCAGCTCAAAATGAATAAGTTCATGGTTGAATCTCCTTGGGAGGATATTAATCTTGATCATGGAATACGGCAATATTACTCTATGCAATATTCTTTTGTTTATTTACAAATGAAGAAAGAAATTAGAAATTATGGCCCTCTAAATAAAATGGATAATGCTATGGGACGAAAATCAGCCAAAATTGCAGCAAAGAAAGGGGCCAATGATAAGGCCAAGGGTCAAATCTATACGAAGATGCTTAAAGATGTCTTTATAGCAGCTAAGCGCGGTGGACCCGATCCAGGATCAAATTTTCTTCTTAAAGTAGCTCTTGATCGTTGTAAAAAATATAACGTTCCAAAAGATAATATCGAAAAAGCGATTAAAAAATCCCAAGGCGCTGACGGCGTTGGATATGATGAAGTCAATTACGAGGGGTACGGACCAGGCGGCGTAGCTGTCTTTGTTGAAACTTCTACCAATAACGTCACTAGGACGGTTGGAAATGTTAGAAGTTACTTTAATAAATGTAACGGATCCCTAGGAACGGCAGGCGCCCTTGAATTCCTTTTTGAAAGAAAAGCTTTTTTTACTGTGCCAAGTGAAGGGATCGATGAAGATGACTTTACTCTCAATATGATTGATGGTGGTGCCGATGAAGTAGAACTTCATGATGAAATTTATGAAGTCACGGGACCTGTGGAATCATTTGGAACGATTCAAGAAAAACTTCAAGAAATCAATATTACTCCTGAAGAGGCGACTTTGATTCGAATTCCCACTTCAACGAAAGAAGTAGATGATGAAAATCGAGCTCAAATCGAAAAGCTTCTTGATCTCCTGGAAGACGATGATGACGTCGTTACCGTATATCACAACCTTGAGGTAAACGAGGAGAAGTAATGTACTCGCCTCTAGAGTATGAACCTCCAGTCTATCGACCACCTTCTGAGTGGAGATCACTTCTTTTACAAGTCACTATAGGTTGCTCCAATAATAAGTGCACTTACTGTGATATGTATCGATCGAAAACTTATCGAGTTCGAACAATCAATGAAATTTTAAAAGATATTCATCGCTGCAAAGTCAGTGGTCTTGAACCAGAAAAAATCTTTCTTTGTGATGGAGACGCCCTTGGTGCTCCAATGGAAATTCTTGAAAGAGTTCTTATTACTTTAAAAGAATCCTTTCCCAATGTTCGATCCATTGGTGTTTATGCAACAGCACAAAATATCATAGAAAAAACGGATGATGAACTTAAAAGACTAAAAGAACTTGGACTCAGCATTGCTTATCTGGGGCTTGAATCAGGCTGTGATAAAGTTCTTCATATGATTGTCAAAGGCAATACCTCAAATGAAATGGTTGAAGCAAGTCTTAAAATTAAAAGTCATGGAATTAAACTCTCCACCATCGTCATGATTGGTGTAGGCGGACAAAAATGGAGTGAAAGTCATCAAATAGAGACTACAAAGGTTCTCTCAAAGACCTGTCCTCAATACCTCTCCTTTCTAACGACGTTTGCAGTACCCGAAACTCCTTATTATCGAATGGTCAAAAGAGGAATTCTAAAACCTTTAACCGTGAAAGAGCTCTATAAGGAGATGTTTTATTTAATAAAGCACTCTCATTTCGAATTAAACCCCGTCATTTTTAGGGCCAATCACGTAAGCAATCAAATGCCTATGAAAGGCACTCTTCCAAAAGATCAAAAAATGCTTTCAAAGCTACTGGAGGACGCCTTTCATAGATGTCCTGAAGGAACATTCCCTATCCCTCCATATCAAATGTAATTTTTTCTTCGTATTTTAGTCATAGAAATGAATTGAGGCTTAGAATAAAATCAAGACATTCTAAAGAATGTCTTCTCCTTAATGATCAGTAAAAAAATTTCAGTTTTAGATATAGATAATGAGGTTATCAATTAAGCATAGACGATAAAAACTTCTTGCTATTTTTGTAAATCCTTAAGATAATTTTTTGAAGCATGGTTTTTCTATAAAAAAACAATCGTGATTTAAATATTCACTCCTTTATTTTTTATTATTAAAAC
>CBDUBC010000107.1:0-9442 GCA_965365285.1 uncultured bacterium | reverse complement strand
TAAAAAAAATATAGATCTCTTAAGGGGACCAACGGGAAATAATTTCAAAGGTTTCTTTATTAGTGATAGATCGGAAGTTCAATTAGAATCAGAGCTTATTAATTTTTTCAATAACGACACTGGTCTTCTTATTCTCAAAATAGGAAATCGAAGGTTTTATAATGAAGTAGTCAGCATCGATTGGAAGCCTCGTGATAAAAGAGGAACCCTGGTTTTAAAATTTAGTGATGAACTTATTGTAACTGAGGATGAAGAAATTAGGGTAATCTACTCTAAGTCTTTTAATCGTGGCATCAAGTTACGATGTAATTTTCAATATGTTACGGAAGATGGAAAGGAAAAGCTTATCATCACCTTACCCATAGGAGGTAACAGAAGGTTTGAATTTACTAGACCTTCTCCTTAGTATTTTTACCTAAAAGACCAGAAGGCTTGACGAGAAGAATGAGGATTAGAATTAAAAATGAGATTGCATCTCGGTAAGTCGCGATCCAAAAACCTACAACCATATTTTCTGCCACACCAAGTACCAATCCACCGAGAACGGCTCCAGGAATAATTCCAATTCCACCAAGAACAGCAGCAATAAAGGCCTTAAGACCAGGGATAAGTCCCATCATTGGTTCAACAGTATTGTAGTACATTCCTACGAGGACTCCCGCTGCTCCGGCCATGAAGGCACCAATAAAGAACGTGAAGGAAATAATTTTATTTGTATCGATCCCCATGAGTTCAGCTGCATTCTTATCAAAGCTTGTCGCTCTCATTGCCTTACCGACTTTGGTGTGATTCACCAACCAATAAAGAAAAATCATAAGAATGAATGTGGAAAGCATAATGATGATTTGGGTTTTTTCAACAAAGATTTCCCCAATTTGATAAGTTTGCTTTTCAATAACTTTAGGAAATGGTTTTGGGTCGGCTCCAATAAGACCTTGACCAAGGTATTGAAAGAGAAAAGAGGTCCCAAGTGCTGTAATCAATGCCGGAATTCTTCCTGCATGACGAATTGGTCTGTAAAAAAACCGCTCGACTAAAACAGCAACGACACCTGCACCAACCATTGAAAGTATTAAGGCGATCCCAAAAGGTTGACCAGCAGAGATGAGGTAGAAGCCTAAAAAGGCCCCAATCATATAAAACTCGCCATGAGCAAAGTTGATCAGCTTAATAATTCCATAAACCATGGTGTAACCAAGAGCCACGAGGGCATAAATAGAACCTTGTGCAAGTCCATTGATCAGGTATTGCATGAAATCATAGAAAAAATAGAGAAGATCTTCATTCATCCAGAAAGCCTAACATATTTTGTTGGATGTTATAAATATTTTTCCCCATTAAAATTGACGCTTTATGTTTTTTTCCCGAGAGACCGAATACATGGGAAAGGGGAAATTTATGAAGAGTCTAATGGTACTAATTTTATTACTGGCATCACATGTTGTAGTTGCTCAAAATAATAGTGAGGTTAAGGGAAGGATTCATGTTTTAGTCGCGGATGATTTTGAGAATAAAAAATCGCAAGTACTTTACATGGTCGAGGATATTAAAACCAAAAGGTTTTATAAAATTAATTCGACGGACCAAATTCCTGCCCATGTAAAAACAGGTGACATTATTCGGGCCAGAGGTCTTATTAAGAATAACTCCATTGAATTATCGGCCGCTAATGGTTCTTTTGTCGTTGAAGAAGAGGCGAGTTTACCACTGGTTGAAAAAGCGGCCCAGACTTATAAAGTTTTAGTGATTAGAACCAATTTTACGGATGCTGTTAATCCTTGTAGCCAAAGTACGCTTGAAAAAGTGATGTTTCCTTCAGGATCTGGCAATAGTATTAGTGAGCTCTATGATGGAATCACTCATGGCGCCTTTGCCTTAAGTGGTCAAGTCACGCCTAATGTCGATATTGGTTACTCCTCAACAGGTACTTGCGACTATTCCGGATTTCTGAATGCCGCTAGAAGTGAAGCCTCTAAGTTAGGATATGATATATATTCTTATGATCATCTTATCTATCACCTTCCTCCAATCCAAGATTGTAATTGGTGGGGGCTAGGTTCCATTAATGGAAAAAATATTTGGGTTAATGGTCGATGTACTGAAGGAGATATTTATGCCCACGAATTAGGACACAACTACGGAATGAGACACTCTGGAAGTGGTACAAGTGTATACGCGGATCTTAGTGATATCATGGGGTTCTCGGGGGTTGGTCTTCGTGAGGTGAATTCTGCTCATAGAGTACAAAAGAATTGGATCTCTTCAGGGAAAGTCATTACATCTCTTGAGTCCGGACAAATGGAATTAGCTCCTCTTAATCTTACCGGTGAGGAAACAGATCTTGCCCAAGTGATTCAAGTTTTGAATCCTCAAGACTCAAGTGAGTATTATTATTTCTCTTACCGTCAACCTATTAAATATGATGCTACTCTTTCTAGTATCAATTCTGGTCAGTATATAAAGGGGCTTGCCATTCATACAAGTCGAGATGGTGGAGCAACAACTAAGCACATCAAAACATTAATAGATGGCGAGAGTTTTATGCTTGGAAGTGATACTTTAATCACACAAATATCTCATGACTCTAACTCTGTTGCCTTTAAAGTAGAAACCGATCAGCCTTGTTACCGGTCTTCTCCTTCTGTGAGCATCTCTCCGGTAACTCAATCGGCCAGTTCAGGGGAGAGTAAAACCTACACTCTGGTGATTAAAAATAATGATAGTGGGAGTTGTAATGGGTCAGACTTTTCTTTAGGTTATTCAAGTTCGAGCGTTGATCTTCTGAGCGCACTTCCGTCTAGTGTTTTGCTTGATAATGGTCAAAGCTTTAATCTCTCTTTTGATGTAGCCTCTAGTCTAAGCGCTTCTAACGGAGTGTATTCGTTCTCTATCTCTGCTACTCATGGAAACACAGGTGTTCAAGTCAATGATTCAGCTAATCTAAGTGTGGAAAACTGTATCAAAGCATCTCCAATAGTAAGCATTACACCTAAACTTCAAAGTGTATCAGCTGGTGCTAATGTAACGGCAAAACTTCTTTTTAAAAATAATAATTCCTCTGCTTGTGCGAGAGCACAGTTTAATTTGGATATCTACTCCGATCCAGGACTTGTACGTATATCAAGTTTAACGACTTCTCTAGCACTTGATTCGGGTGCATCTTATGAGCAAACGGTTGAGTTCACAACAAGATCCGATATGAATGGGATTTATCACTTCACCTTTAGCGCAATCGATAGTTTAGATGGGCAATATTTTGCTGAAGAAATAGGTGAGGTGGACCTAATTCAAGTTGGGCTAGAGGCACCAAATAATCTTACTGCTAGCTCAGGAAGAAAGGGGATTAGTTTATCGTGGACTGGTACGAGTAATGCCTTTGTTTATGAGGTGTATAGGAATGGATCTTTATTAGCAAGACCAGGAGATACGTCGTATCAGGATCGTAATGTTTCCTCAGGTCAAACCTATATTTATTATGTTCTAGCTGTAGATAGCTATGGAAATAAATCTTCTTCCTCCAATACGGTTGAAATTACATTTAGTAGTTCTGGCGGAGGCGGCGGTAAAGGCGGCGGTAAAGGCGGCGGTGGAAAAGGCAAAAGATAAATAAAAGAAGGCCTCGCATTTGCGAGGCCTTCTTATTTATGGATTTACTTTTTGTTTAAAGATATTTCCTTTACTTGTTGTTTCAAGAACAACAGCACTTTTTTGGGCATCTCTGTTTTTATTAAGAGTGATATTTCCAGTCACTCCTTTAAAGTCAGTCGTTTTATTAATTGCCGCTTTAATGCTCTCAGAACTCAGATCACCTGCTTTATTAAGAGCGTCTGCAAGGACCATAAGTCCATCATATCCAAGAGCTGCCATGGCCCCTGGTTTTTGCCCGTAGGCCTTTTCATACTCTTTTACAAATTCCTGAACCATTGGATCGGTGTCATCAGGGGAGAAATGGGATGAGATATAATTATTCACAATACCATTCTCTCCAGCGAGTTCTTGTAATTTTGGGCTATCCCAACCATCTCCACCAAGAAAAGGAGTATCAATTTTCATGCTTCGTGCTTGGTTCAGTAAAAGACCAACTTCAGTATAATAACCAGGTAGAAAGATTACATCCGGCTTCTTTCTTTTTACTTTTCTTAGTAGAGATCTAAAATCAGTATCCTTTTGCTGATAAGCAAAGTCCTCGTCAATGATTTCTCCACCTAATTCTTTAAATTTCTCCGTAAAAACCTTTGCAAGCCCTTTAGAATAGTCAGAGCTCATATCGACAATAATTGCGGCCTTTTTCTTTTGGAGGGATTCATAAGCAAACTTTGCCATAACCACACCTTGAAAGGCATCGGTAAAACAAGTTCGGCTGATAAATTCACCCTGCTTTGTAACCGCTTCATTCGTTGAGGCCGGTGTAAGCATAGGAACCTTTTCTTTTTGAGCAATAGGAGCTCCTGCAAGCGTATTAGAAGAAGCAACACTCCCAACAATTGCGAGGACATTATCCACGCTGATAAGCTTTCTAACTGCATTGGCGCTATCGAGTGGTTCCCCTTTATTATCCTCTACAATAAGTTGAATCGTTTTATTTTTAACTTTTTTGCTATTAATTTTCTCAAGAGCAAGTTTCATTCCGTTAACACTTTCTTGTCCGTAAGTTGCAATATTTCCAGTCATAGGAAAAACGGCACCTACTTTTACGGTTTCGGCCTGTAAACTAAATGCGAAAAATGCACTTATTAATAATAATTTCAAAATTTTCATTAAATCTCCCCTTCTAATAAAATAACTGAGGAATATTAGCATTCAGGAACATTGTGTAAAGAAAGGATAATAATGCAGAGCAGTTAATTTTTGAGGAAATTTTGGACCTGATTTTGAAAAAATATCCACTGATTTCCAAAAGAAGCAGGGTCTAAAAGAAGGTGATGGAATTCCCTCGATGTGGTGACTTCCTTGGGTTCAACCTCAAATACATTTGCATGATGTTTTCTAGCATTTTCAGCGATATTTTTTGTATTTAGAAGTTCATCATTGGGGTGAACGAAAAAGAGAGCTCGGCTTAAATCTCTCCAGTAGAAATCTTCGACTAGCTTAAAAACAGCTTTATAATGGGCAAAACTAATAGAAGGAGACGATCTATACTCTTTTACGTTTCGACTCGGAATTCTCCAAGAGTCTGGTAGAAAAGTTAAATAGGAAAATAATTTAAGGTACCACCTAATTTCAAAAGCAGGAGAAAGAAAGATCATTTTCTCAAATTCATAATCTCGATTCATAATGAGTAGTCCACCTAGCGAGTAACCCAAACCATATAGAGGAAGCTTTTCTTTTTTAGCTAAACATAAGGCCAGATCCAGATCCATTTCCCAGTCAGCGGCCGTTAGTAGTTCTTTGCTATCTTTTTTACTGCGATGACCTTTTAAAGTGAGCGCCAAGGAAGATATTCCTTCCTTTTTTAACAGCTCTTGAATAGGTCCATAAGAGGAGGCCTTATTATTAAGACCATGAACAAGAATCATGAAGGCCCTAGGAGATTTTACCTTTACCAGATGAGGGCGGTTGAGGTCATTTTTAAATTCTTGAAGATATTCTTCCCAATTCGTACATGAATTAGCATATGTGCTTTGACCAAAAAGGGTGAATAGGGCTAAAAGTAAAGTTCTTAACATCACGTCTGAGGAATATACTATGATGAAGAAAATAGCAATCTATGGTGGGACACATGGTAATGAATGGACAGGAGTTTTCATTGTCCAAAATATGAAATTTTCACACCCAAAACTTTTGGTTGATACCTATTTATCCAACGAAGAAGCCTATAAGCAAAATAAGAGGTATTTGGATACCGATCTTAACCGATGCTTTGAAAAACAGGATATTCAAAATTTAGAACTTAAAAATAGGGAACAAAGTCAGGCAAAAGATATTGCTCAAAATGTAAGGGACTATGATTTTGTAATCGATCTTCATACAACCACAAGCCAAATGGGTCCTACCCTTATTCTTACTAGAGAAGATGAAGAGACCTTGAGGGTGTGCAAGCAGGCCCAAAAGTATTACCCCGAAATTAAAATTATTTTTGAGTATGGTGATCCCTACCTCGTAAGTTACGCAAAAAAGGGAGTCATAATCGAAGTTGGACCCTGTCCCCAAGGGGTTTTAAAGGATGTTATTATTGAACAAACTACCCTTTGCATTGAGGCACTTTTAAAAAGTGTTGCAGATTTTAACGCAGAAGGCAGTATTGGCGATTTCCCTGCGGAGGCCTACAAAGTTGTCCAAAAGGTCGATTACCCTCGCGGTGAAAATGGAAAGATTATGGGATATGTACACAAATATGTCCAAGATAGTTGCTTTAAGTACTTAAAAATAGGAGACCCACTATTTAAGTCCTTTGAAAACCTAATCATTCATAATGACCAATATGAAGGGTATCCCATTTTTGTAAACGAAGCCGCTTATTATGAAAAAGGGGTCGCTTTTGTGCTGACCGAAAAAATCAAATGTTAACTTCATGAATAAGCATTGACGCTTGTCGATTCTAGGACGATAGTCACTACCCATGAAATGGATATTAGTATTATTTTTGTTCTCTTTTAAGAGTTTTGCCAACCCTGAATTTATTTACAGCTATAAAGTCAATAAATCCAAAAAAGAGGCCATTCAAAAAGATATGGAATGGCTTAAAAGACTTAAGTTTACTAAACCTCAAGATCCCAAGACTTTAATGATTTTTGAAACAGATAAAATGGATTCTTCATTTTTAATGAAGTGGCTTTTTGATCGGGTCCAATATATTTTTGATAGAGAGGAATTTTCCGAGTTCGATCTCAATCGGGACCTTGAGGTAGAAAGCCCTGTTTTTGATTATCCCTACCCAGATATCTTTCCAAGTGAAATCCTTGGCAATAACTATCTCGCTAGAGGTAGAAATGGAATTTTAATGACGAATGTGGGGACAGGACTTTATCTTTCCGGAAAAATGGAAAAAGTTCTTCTAGCACTTGAGATGAAGGATGATCAAAAAAACAAAAAGAGAATTATTTTAAGAAGCCCCAGAGTTGGCCTTATCAGATTAGGGGACAACTTTTGGATGGGTGCGAGAAGAAGAGAAAGAGATTATATTGATTATAGAATTTTACGAATTTCAACTCTTTTTCATGAAGCTCGCCATAGCGATGGGCATGGAGAGTCTCTTGGATTTCTTCATAGTATTTGTCCTGAAGGTCACGACTTTAGCGGTGAAAGGGCCTGCGATCGTTCAACCAATGGCCCTTATTCTGTTGATGCCTATTTAGCCTACGAACTATCCTGGAATTGTAAAGAATGTGATGAGGAAGTAAAGGAGGTTTTAAAATTAAAAATCCTTGATTCTCTATCTCGAGTCATTGTTGATGGGGATTTTGAGGATCATCTTCTCCCTACAGAACCAGAGGGTGAACGTTAATGAAAAATCTGGTTGTTTTATTAGGTCTCGTTCTAACTATCTTGGTTTTTACCCCAAAGTCTAAAGAAGAGGTTCGCGCTAATGAATCGGAAGAGCAACTTTCTTCATCTTCAGAGACATCTAAAAAACAAATCACTAATATTAAGGTTCCGGATCGAAACTCTATTCTTAATAATCATCATTATTTTTCTGAAGAGTATGTAGATTTTGCGAGGGAAATTGGAAAGCTTAAAAAGGCAATTATTAATCATCCCGAAAATCTAACAAGTGGAATTGAATTTTTAAAAGATTGCACTCACGATAATGATCTAACCCTTGCCGTTCGCTCTCTTTGTCTTAGTAATATTTATTATTTTGAAAAGCGATTCAATATTAATATTTCGCATATTCCTAAAAATAAAAGATTAGAAGAGCTGGCCCGACTTGTAAGCGATCTTTAATAAAGTAGGACATCCTGAATTTGGTCTAGATAATGATCTCTTCTCTCATTTTCAATATCTAAAAGTGTTTGAAAACTTTGGTTCTTTTCAATATAGGTTCGAATCCTTTCATCGCCATTGAGAAGATCAATTGCTATGTTCTCAAACTCATATTCATAGGGATTTTTATTCCAAAATACATTGGTTAAGTGAAGGTTGAATAGCTTTTGCATGAGCACTTGGCTTACTTGCCAAGGGCGAAACTCTTGAGGGTTGGTGGGATGGATTTGAATTCCACCACAGATTTTACCGGCGTGTTTTTGAAAGGTAGGTATAAATTCAATTGCCCTTATTTCGAAGCCAGTTAAATTATGATTACGAAACACATCCCTCATATCATCTGCGAAGCTAAATGCGTTAAGTTTCGGATGCCCTATAATCTCCAAACTTCTTGTGGTTCCTCTTCCCTCACTGAGATTTGTTCCTTCAAAAAGAACTGAGCCCGGATAAACCAAGGCGCCTTCAAATGTAGGAAGGTTTGGAGATGGATTTACCCACGGAAGTCCCGTTTCAGGGAACATCATTTCTCGAGACCAGTTAACCATTGGAATCACATTAAGATCAACGTCAGGGGCATGAAATTTTTGAACCCAACGAGCAAATTCTCCTATGGTAAGACCATGCCTCATGGGGATCTCATACTGACCGACAAAACTTTGAAGATTTTTATTAAGAACGTTTCCTTCAATAATTTTACCACCAATAGGGTTTGGTCTATCGAGGATGATGATTTTTATTCCCATTCCTTGGCATTTTTCCATAAGTAGACCAAGAGTTGAGATATAGGTATAGACTCGAGTGCCAACATCTTGAAGATCAACAATGAATGAGTCGATTCCTTCTAGCATTGAGTCTGTTGGGACTCTGGTTTCAGAATAGAGACTATAAACTGGTAGGTCATAGTAGGGATGGTGAAAATGATCACTTTCAACCATATTATCCTGAACATCACTTCGAATACCATGCTGAGGACCAAATAACTTGATTAGTCTTTTACCAAAGATATTTTTGACGTGATCTATCCCTGAATGGAAGTTCCGATCTATAGAAGCACTATGACATAGATAGGCCACATTACCTTTAATTCGATTTTGTAAAGGTTTTGTTTGAATAAGCTGTTCTAATCCGATGATAACACTAGACAAAAAAACTCCTTTTTCTTTTAATAGTCTAATAAAAATAAATGGGTGGCCAGAAAAGATTGCACCATGTTGTTTCTTTGATAGGTGGCATAGTGGAATTTTGTATGCTTCTGGTTATAACATAAGTGAATAATCTACCAAGAGAGAAAATATGGAACAATATCATAATTTAATGCGAAAGATTAGAGACGAAGGTACCAAAAAAGAGGATCGAACAGGAACTGGAACTATCTCCATTTTTGGTCATCAAATGAGATTTGATCTCACCAAAGGATTCCCTCTTGTAACTACAAAGAAACTTCATCTTCGCTCGATTATCCATGAGCTCCTTTGGTTTTTAAAAGGTGATACGAATATCGCTTACCTTAAAGAGAATA
>CBDUBC010000106.1:0-9588 GCA_965365285.1 uncultured bacterium | reverse complement strand
TAAGCGCACATTTAAAAGCGACAGGTAAGCTGATTGGCATTTTACAGCAAGACCCACAAATTTGGTTTGGGCGCGCTGGCGATGATGCGGCCGATATTGATGCTCTGCTGGCCGAACGTACAGAAGCCAAGGCAACAAAGATACAGAAGATCTCATTTTTAATTATAGAAGAATGCTAAAAGATCAATCGGATAAGTCGATTGATATGGAAGATAATTTATTACATGACAAAAGAATGGCTCTTGATAATCAGAAAAGAAGCTATGAAAAAGATCTTTTTAATCAAAGGCAAAAGTTAAATTCTCTAGTCACGGATGGGCTTGGGCAGCAAGCCGACCTTATTGCTGAAGAAAAAAGAAGAAATCAAGAACAACTTGATCTTATGGGTCGAAGAAATGATGAATTTTTTCAACGCTACAATCGAACAACAGATGAAATGAGTTCTGGATACACTGACTCTCTTAATGAGCTCAATCAAGAAAAATCAGAGCTACTCAATAAGCAAAATTCTGACTTTAAAAAGAGATTTACTGATTTCCAAAAGATGTCAGAAAGTAAAATTAATGACCATGATCGTAGCTCAGAATCTAGATATACGAACCTTAAAAATGAATCTCAGGACGAACTTTTAAGCCAACAAAAGTCCTATCAAAAAATGATTGATAGACAACGAGATAATTTTAACAAGACGATTGTAGATATCACCGAAAAAAATGAAAAGGCTTACGAAGAACTCTATACTGATTTTAATCGAGAAAAAGATGAGATTAAAAAATTAAGTGCTGATCGATTGGCAAAAACAACTCAAGAGAATGCTAGAGAATTTGGTGAAAGGCTTCGATTGACCGTTGAGACTTTTGAAAACAAGATCATGTATATGGAGAACCAACATAAAGAACAGGTTGAAGAGCTCAATAATAAAATGAATCAAATCGAAAAAGACTATCAGACTAGGCTTAAAACTCTTAAAGAATATGAGACGAATGTTCGTCGAGATGAAAAAAATAATCTTATGGATACTCTTCATTTTACAAAAAGAAGTCTTCATGCGGAGAATGAAGCATTGAGGGTTGCATTTAATAAAAAACTTGAGCAAACTGAAGAGGACCATGAGCGAGAAATGGCAAGCATGAAACGTCAAAATTCCGAAGAAATCACTCGATTAAATATTGAAAATAAGAAAAAGCTAAATGTTGAAGTTGGACGAATCAATAAAATGCATTCCGATTTTGTCCATGAAAGTAAGTTAGAAAAAGAAATGCTGATCAAAAACTACGAGCAAAAACTGGATGATCTTAAGAGGTATTATGAAAATACAATAGCGGATCTTAAAGTTTTAAATGAACAGCAACAAAAGAAAAATCAAATGATGAGCTAAGGTAAAGCTTTCCCGATTCCGTCTTTGAGAATAATTCATTAAAATTCTATCTTATGAAAAATAATCTTTGGTTGATACTTGTTATGGGCATTATTCTGTTAATTTTGGTGTTATCAGGATGTTACGTCGGTTGTGATCTCAAAAAATTACGTTTAGTTAATTCTAACAGTAAAATGAACGAAAAGATTGTTATGATTAAAGCTCTTTATGGAAATTACACTAATTCAACTTTAAAAACCAAATCGACAACTGATGAGACGGCCCAGATTGTTAAGCTTGGAAATGAGATTAAGCAAATAAAACAAGAGACAGAATATATTAAAGAATATGGTAATCTTCCACCACAAACGCCTGATTTTTATAAAAAATTAAATATTATATAAGGCAGTATCTACTCCCTAAATTAATAGGTCCAAATATCATAAAATAGGAGAGTGAGAGCACTTCTTTTTGTATTCATTTTTTCTATCCAAACCTGTTACGCCATCGAGGGCGTGTATACGATCATTGTACAAAAACAACAAGAAAAAGCGCAGACCAGATGGACTTTAGCGGATTGGTTAATGACAAAAAAGAAAATGGCCTTGATGGATCAATGGCTTGCTCTTCATTCAAGTCACCAGATTTTTGAGCTTGATTTAGGATGGAGTGAAGGTGGAGTTAAAGTATCTCGTTCTGATGAAGGAACGCAGGAAGAGTATTTTGGAAGACAATTTTATTCTCACCTATTTATCTATTTTATCGGTTTTGGTTATGAAAGCTCTTTCATCAAAAAACAAATGAGAGAAGATTCTGCTCTTGTACTTCTTAGAATCTTAGGCACAAGCAAACAAACTACTCATATCAATCTCGTCTATGGAAAAAGAAATCTCAATGTAACAACCTATGGTAAATTTGAACAAGAATTTTTTGGTGGAAATGGCGCTTTATATATATTGCCCTTTTTAGGGGTAAAACTAGGTTTTTATAAATATCTAACTTCTTCTACTCGACCACAAAACTTTTCCTTAACAGGGGAAAGGTTTAGCTATTCACCCTTTCTCGAGTTGGGACCTATCCGATTTAATTTAGAAGTTTTTAAGGAAAACCTCTATTTTAATGCGACTGCTTCAGGACTACAGGATAATAAGCAGGTTCACGAAGGCGCTCAGCTTGGGACTAGCCTTAGTTTCTAGAAAAATCATAATAGGTAGGATTAAACTTTAGTCTATAATCTTCTTTAAGACTTGGATCCTCTTTCCATACTGGCATTTCTAACTTTTCAATTTTGTAATCAGAACTGTTTGGTAATTGCAATCCATTAATATTGATCGATGGCAACTGGGCCGGCGTTCTAAGTATGTCTTGAACAAAGAAGTAGGCATCATAATAGGCAAGTATTCCCTTTACGATATCTTCATTAAGTGTAGATATTTTTTCCTGACTCTCTTTTTTTACCATACAATCAATGCAGTCATTATTTAGGGGCTCGAAAATCTCGGATTTATCAATCTTTTCGGCCCTTGCCAAAGGTATGGCAGCAATCATAAAAAGTAGAAGTAATAGCTTTTTCATAAACATTTCCTTTGAAATATATGTTCAAAAGTTATGCCAAAATAAGGGACCTAAATATCTGTTAATAGATAAAAGTATTGTTAAGATTTTAGACGGTGATGTTTATTCTTTAGATGGCCAAATAAAATTTGTTTGAATATCTTTAATCACTTTAATTCTCAACTGATCAATCTGTTCACCCAATTCCTTACCTTTAAATTTTTTAGTGACCTCTAAAGTATCAAGTGAGTTGATGGCATTGAATGCTTTTTTGAAAAATGTCTTTTGTGGATAAGATTGGCTAAGTTTACCTAAGTTATCTGATTCGCAACAGATAAGAAATTTCTCGAGAATATCAGGATTTCTGAAAACATCTAATCCCTTAAAGAGTTTGAGGACAGTGCTTGCTCTAAGTTCGGGTGCTTTATGGCAATGCAGATGATATTCACAAACTTTTAGGGCCAGGTCTCTCATTTTTGTGGGAACCTTAAGCCTTTCACATAAGTTTTTTATAGGATCTAATCCTGCTTTCTCATGTCCCTTATGGCTTGGCAGAAGGTCTTCAGAAGTGAGTCCCTTTCCTAGGTCGTGAACTAAACAGGAGAACCGTATATCAAGTTCATTACTCAAATTTACGGAGGAATCAAGAACAAGTAGGGTATGAACGAAGGCATCACCCTCCGGGTGATATTTTTCTTTTTGGGGAACTCCTTTAAGTTTTTCAAGCTCAGGGAAGAGAACCTCCAATGCTCCTACATCGTCGAGAGTCTTAATAAAGAGGCTAGGCTTTGAAGATAATAGTCCCTTCTTAAGTTCCATGAATATTCTCTCTCCTGAGAGAGATTCAAGTTCTCCTGATTTTACAATTGCTTTCATGATTTCAATTGTTTCTGGAGAAATCGTAAAGTCACCCAATTGCGCCATGAACCGGGCCACTCTAAGAACTCGAAGGGGATCTTCTGAAAAATGTTCTGAGATATGTCTAAGAGTTTTACTCTCGATATCCGATTTGCCATTGTAAGGATCTATGAGCTCTCCAGAATCGAGATCTTTTGCAATAGCGTTTATGGTGAGATCTCTTCTTAGGAGATCCTCTTTAAGGGTGATATTGGAATTAAAATCAAAATCAAATCCATCATGACCGGCGGAAACCTTTTTTTCTTTCCTCGCCATGGCATATTCTTCATTGGTTTCAGGGTGAAGAAATACAGGAAAGTCTTTTCCAACCTTTTTAAAGCCTAGATTTTGAAGCTCTTTTTGTGTGGCACCTACGACAACAAAATCTTTATCACCAGAAGGACGGTGAAGGAGTTCATCTCGAACATATCCACCTACAAGATAGATTTTAATTTCTGCTCCTTTCGAAAAACTCTTTCCATTCCTTATAAACAAGAGGATCTGTGATTGTGATTTCAGCCTTTCTCAAAATTTGATTCACCCTTTTAAGCTCATCAAAATTAGGGGTTTTAACATTTAGGGGTATTCGTTTAGACTCTGGGTGATGAAAACATTTAGGTGGAGGAGTATTGGATTCTCTCCAAAAAGATAAAGAAGGAATTGGTACAAAGTAGAAAATAGGGCTTTGGTGCAGTGGATTTATTTTATTAATGTACTCTGAGATGTCCCCAAAAAAGATTTTCGCGTTCTCTAATCGCACGCGGGATCCTGCCCTAGATTTTCCTTTAGTCTTTAGAAAAGTAATTTGGGACTTGCCTTGTTTTTTTCTATTCATATAGCTTCTAAAGACTTTGTGGTATTTAAAATGATCATCCGACCAAAGTCCTAGAGAGGCGATGCCTGATCGAGTAAGGACAATGACATATTCCTCTAAAAAATCCATCATAAGCCACTCATGAATATCTTCTGTGAGATGTGGGTAATGGAGCGGAGGTCTTAGGGTAAACAATAGTTTTTGATCATTATAAAAACTAATTTTATTTTTCTTAGTTAAAAGGTCATAGGAAATTTGTTTAGAAAGAAGATCTTTCACTAAGTTTTTAAATTCATTTGGCCCAATTTTTATTGTTGTTGTATCCACCTCTTTAGTTTACCAAATAATGACTAAATAAGACCATATTTACCTCGGAAATAACCGATAAAAGAAGTATGATAAGGAATGGACTTAGAATTCTACTTCCTACGTGGGTTAAAGAACAAGATTATATCTCCTCAGTGCCACAGAGTGAAGCTGGCCTTAGAACACCTTCTCGTACCTTACCAGCCTATTGGGGTCTCCATGACGGATAAGCCTAGTCTAATCGCCAAACTTGAGGTTAAGGACCTTCCTGTCATTATTGATGGTAAATGGATTGTTGAGGGGTCATGGAATATTTCCAATTTTTTAGAAAGAAACTACGTAAACCCACCTACTCTCATGGGTGGGGAAATGGGTAAATCCCATTTAAAGTTCATTCAAAGCTGGGTGGACGGTATCCTTATCCCAAATATCTTCGTTTTTATTTTAGCTGACTTTCATGATCAACTTCCAGAAGGGGACCAACTTGTTTTTAGAAGTATTGAAGAGCAGCGTTATGGAAATACTTTGGAAAATATTCAAGCCGACAGCCGAGAAAACCTAGAAATCTTTCGACAGTTTCTTCATCCTCTCAGACTCACTCTTCATAATCAGCCATTTTTTTCTGGAGATAATCCAGCCTATGCGGATTATATTATTTATTCTGCCTTTAAATGGGCAAGTCAGTTTAGTAGCTATAAACTTCTCGACGATTTGGATAGTATCCAAGGTTGGCTTCTTGAAATAGATCAAATTCTGGAACAAGGTGCCGAAAAAATTCTATCCAGAAAATCCTCATAAAATTTGGAGCGTTGTCAGCCTTAAATTAATTCTTTATTCTTATTGAAAAGGAATAGTTCAATGGATAATGAATTAAATACCAATCAAGGAAGATCCGTCTTCAATAAAAATATAGCTCAGATTCTTCAGGAAAATGAAAAAGAAGTTGAACACCAAGGGATTAAACATCTTTTTAATCTTTCGGTAGAGCCCCATGCAGAGAAAAGACAGCTGGAGGAGCTTCGTTATCAGCGCTTTGTAACAACCCAAGAGTTGATTATGGATCGCTTTTCAAAGCTTGAGGGTACCGTCAATAAACTAGAGGATCTCTTAGAAGAGAGTAATAAAGTTTTAAGAAAAACTCGTTTTGTTGAAGAAAAATTTTGGGAGAGTAAAGATTTTACAAAGGACGATCGAGTGAAGAAGGCCACATACTTTGCCTTTTTTATTCTCCTTGCTGTATCCGTTGGAATCCTTATTCCATATTTTAAAAGTGAAAAATTGGTTGTGATGCCTCCTGTTCAAGTCGCAGCTAAAGGCACTGCTCCTTCTCCAGAGACGATTGTTACAAAAGGTCCCGAAAAGCTTGTGACAACGAGTTTTGTTCACATGAGAAATAAGCCGAGTACCTCAGGTGAAAAAATGAATATGATCGGCCCTAACCAAACTGTAGAGAAGCTCAGTACAAAAGGTCCATGGGTTCAAGTAAGGGTACATGACTACGCAAATAACAAAGTACAAACAGGTTGGATCTATTCAGATTATTTAGTAGAGTCCAAGATTTAATCTACTTTTAAAAAAGCTGATCGAAGAGGGGTGTCATCGGATTTAAAGAGCTCAATATCATAATAACTCATGAAATTTTTGTAATCATTGGAAGGTATTAAGACTGAACTCATAAGACTTAAATTATACTCATCATTTTCTACAGTTATTTTCTCATTGTTATGTTCTCGATCAAGATAACAATGACCTAGTTCATGAAAAATCATTAGTCTACGATGAGTTTGACTTTTTTCGTTTGCATACCGGTCCCACCAGTCCTTTCTGATAAGAATCTCTCGCGTTTTATCAAAATAAATATGGCAAACACCTTCGTAGTCTTCATTTTCTGGATTACCAAAGTTAATGGGAATATGAGAAACGCTGATGAGATTAGGTTGGCCAAATACCTTTTGGTGAGCCTTTTTAAATTCCTCGATAAAAGGGGTAAATGTCGCATCTGTTGTAGAAAACTGTCTAGTCACACCCTTTGGATGCTTAATAACATGTTTCTTGAAAAGGGGAGAACCGCACCCACTTATCAATGAAAGTAAAAGTAGGAGCGGTAAGGTTTTCATTATCTCTCGCTGGTATCCACCCAATTAGGCAGAATAGTTGTGGCTTTTCTTGAGGCACATCGATTGTTATTAATAAACTTTTGAACGTGCTCAAGGTGTTTGTACTTTTGTGACACTTCAAACATAAGTGCTCCAAGAGTGTTAAATGCTGGTCGTTTGTATTTATTTTTTACTGTAAATGGGATATTCCCTCTATTTTGATTAATGAGATCTACAACCTCTCTAGAAGTCGTAAGATGGTCTTTTAATCTTGATTGATGCCATCCTTTTGTACCGATTAACCAGCTTCTTGCGGAATCATAGAATGAGTCTTTATTTGCCTGAAGAAAATCATATCCAAGATTAGCAAAGGATTGTGCCGTAATAAAACTAGATCGAAGTTTTAAAAAATTAGGACATTGTTTTTTATCTCTCTTATCTAAAAAATTTCTTGTATTGTCATAACGGTCAATAAAATCTTTAATGTAATCCATGCCTTCATCTGAAACAAATTCCATGAATTTTTTGCCAGTCTTTCCATAGATAGAATCTTGGATGGTTTGGAAGTTTTTCATAATATTTGCTTTAATGAGTTCTCCATCGTCAGCATCAGAGAATACCCTTCCTACTTTTAAATTACTTAAAAAATCTTTCCTTCTATTAAAGTTATCTTTAATGAGGACAAGTTTTTGAATAAGTATTTGCGCCTGAACTCGTGGGTCCTTAACAACCGCTTTTAAACCACCTTTTGCTTTGAAAATTTTAAGTTTTTGATTAGCCTCTAGCCAGGCTATATCTCTCATAAAACTTGATGTGAATTCTTTAAAACTTTCTCTTTCTTTTGTTCTATCAGAAAGAACAATCTGCCATAGGGCGTCTCCACTGTTTGCACCTCGAACAACCTTTGGAAAGCTTTTAAGTGTTGCAGGTAGATCTCTTAATCGCGAAACTCTACCAAGATTAATTTTATCTCCACTATTTTTTAAAATATTTAAAATTTCTTTGTGTTTTTCAAATAACGTGACAATAATATCTGCCCTCTCATCACTTGTTGTTGCGATAAGGGCAGGTCCATTTAGAATTCTTCGAACTTCCGAAAAGAGTTTGTAAAGTTTGATATTTGGATCTTCTAAACCAAGCTTAGTTGTTGTTAGCGCTCTGAGTATAATAGGTATTTCTTTAAGTTTTTGTTTTCGAGTGTATATTTCAGATGAGGCATTAAGTTCTCCAATAAAATTATTAATTTTATTTAAAATTCTATCAATCGAAGTGATTTCAGAGCTTGATTCTGTTGTTCTATGTTGGAGTAAACCTACCTCTTCCATGTCACTTTTGATGTCAAAAAGGCTACAGCTAATTTTTACAAATCCATTCCTGTCTTCTTCTTTATCAAAATTCCACGTTGGTTTGATAAGTAAAGATATGATTTTTAAAAGTGAACCTGCGGCCATACCACCAATAGCAGTTCCATATCCTGCTGGTCCAGGAGCGAGAAGACCCATACCTGACACTCCAAAAATGGCATCCGCAAGATTTGAAGTAATTTGAGTGGCATTCATTGTTTTTTGACATTCTACATTACCAGCTATGGTTGAAAATGAGCCCAGCATTGTTTGAACACCTTTCAGGATTGTGTTTCGCTTGAGAAGCTCAGCTTCCGCCGCAGCGGCATCTTCATCACTTGCAGCTGGTGCATCTGGATTGAAGATAGCTTCATTCTTCCTAGCTTCTTCTTCGAGCTTTTTGAGCTTGTCTATACTCGAGGAGATGTTATCAAGTGTCCCTTTCATAGCGTTGGTACACTTAGGGTTATTTTCTAGTTCCGTAGTTACAAGGCTCATTTTTGCCGAGAGACTTTGATAACTTCCTGATTTTAATGGGCATCCTTTGGGGCGATAGGCTATATTTTCTTGTTCTTTTCGAATTCTCTCAGCTTTTTGGTTTTCGAGTAGTAGCTTATGAAATTCTTTGACCCTGTTTATGACGGAGTTGAGATCTTTTGGAGAGGAGTAGAAGGTATTAGGCCCTGAGGTCATAAGAATTGTGGTTTTTAAATTGGGCGAAGAATACACATTGCCAGATAGGAAAAGGGCGATAAGAGATAGAAAGATAGGCTTTCTCATATGAATTCCTTTTAACTTTTTTAAATTATAGCATCTTTTTCGGATGCAGCGCCCTAAACATTGAGGATTATTGACTTTTTTCAACAAAAATTATTTTAAAATTCTATAAAAATTAGTGTTTTTTAGGCCTCTCAAAAAGCACTCTGTATTCCTTACAAAGAGCTTTAGAAAGTTCAATTATCTAATTAAAATCACTGGCCATAGCATGCCTATTGAGGGATTATCCCGTCTCTATTTTCAAGGGATTTCTCCATAGCCTTATTGAGGAGTTATTTGTGTGTGGTGTAATTGGGGTCATTGGTCCTCGTATTGAAGCAAGTAAAGAAGAAACACCTTCCTTTTGGGCGGCTTATGAAGCCTACCGCGGTTTATTGACTCTTCAACATAGAGGGCAAGATGCTGCAGGGATTCTCTCCTACGATATAAATTATCGACGTTTCT
>CBDUBC010000105.1:0-9630 GCA_965365285.1 uncultured bacterium | reverse complement strand
AAAGTAAATCGTCTTTTGGATAAAGCGGTCAATCTAATGGTTTATCAGTTTAAAGACTTTGAAAAATACCTTCTAGATGATAACAAAAAAGAAGCTGCCTCTTCATTGGCGTTTCAAATTAAAACGATTCTTGAGGCAAAAAGAGAAATTCTATCTGGTAACCTTGATACCTATAAACCTTATAAAGAACCTAAGTCTTAAGAATAAAAGAGGCCCTCTCATATTCACGAGAGGACCCCAAGGGAAGATCAAGGAAGAAATCAACCAATAAGCTTGAGTGCCTGTTGCCCTCTCACATTGGCCTGAGCGAGGACGGAAGTTCCTGCTGCAGTTAATATTCCTAATTTTGTTGATTTTGCCGTTTCCGATGCATAATCTGTATCTCTAATTCTTGAATTCGCAGAAGAGAGATTTTCAATACCAGACTTCAAGTTCTGAATGGTTGAGCTTAGTCTATTTTGAACAGCTCCAAGCTCAGCTCTTTCACCTGAAACTTTTTGGATTGCTGTATCAATGGCATTAAGACTTTCTTGAGAGCCTTCCTTACTGTCCACACTAAGCTCGGTGAGACCCAAACTTTCAAGGGTCGAATTGGTCATAGAAGCGTTATAACGAATTCTATCTTCAAAATCATCGTTATTCACCCCAATTTGAAAGTCGTAACTTTCTCCCTCTCCATTTAAAAGCTTTTTACCGTTAAATTCAGTAACTTGAGCAATTCTTTGAACCTCTTCCTTTAGGTTTTGATACTCCAAATTTGTAAACTGTCTTTCCGCATCACCAACTGTATCCGAAGCTGATTGAATAGCGAGTTCCCTAAGTCTAATAAGAATATTACTAATCTCATTAAGACCGCCTTCCGCCGTTTGGATGAGAGAAATCCCATCATTAGCATTTCGATCTGCTTGCTCGAGTCCTCTGATCTTGGCCTTTAATTTCTCACTAATTGCCAAACCAGCTGCATCGTCTGCGGCCCGTACGATTCGAGTTCCTGAAGAGAGTTTCTCGAGGGAACTTGCCGCATCTCCATTGTTTTTTCCGAGAGTTCTTTGTGCCGATAATGAAGGCACATTTGTGTTGATTCTAAGGCCCATATTTCCTCCTTGGATGCCTGTGCCCCCGATCCTTGGAGTTTAATTCTCACCTTGAGAATTAATAAGCCTACTGCTTTTTTTCTTGAGTGTTTCAAACTAACCAAAGTGGTTAGCTTGTGTACCTACTAATTCGGCTAGGAAAAAAATACCTTTAGGGTCAAAACGAACTTTTTTGGTTATTTTTACCGGTCTAACCTAGTCGGTTAAAACTCTCGATACGGCGGCCAGGACGCGCTCTTTATTATAAGGCTTTGTTATCCAAGCCTTGACTCCAAGCTTCTTTCCCTTTTCCTTGAGTTCTTTACTTCCCTCAGTGGTAAGCATGAAAATCATAAGATTTTTTAATAGCTGCTTCTCTTCTAGGATTTCCAAAGTCTCAATTCCAGTTATGCCTGGCATGTTGATGTCACAAAAAATGAGATTAAAATGAGTTCGATGCTTTTCAATAATTTCGATGGCATCCCGTCCATCTTTAGCTTGAGTCACTGTATGCCCTAGGCTTTCTAAGTCCTTAGAAAGTTGTATTCGAAATGTTTCAGAATCATCAACAACAAGAATTTCGGCCATGACTAAACTCTTTTTATTTAAGTTTACCCGATTATCTCTGAAATTGGCGCAAAAAAACGAATGTTTCTAGGGTATTACACTCAACTATTAAAAGTAAATATTCGATAAGAAGACATGAGTGTCTATAAGCCTCTTATATTTATTTATCCTCTCAATTCTTCTCTTCAAAACTTAAAAAGAGTGAAAGAAGAATCCGCTGAAGAAGAACAAATTGAAGTTATGGAATGTGATATGGTGGCAGAGGCGAAACAACTTATTGGGAGTATAGGGCCATGTGTATGTTTCCTTAGTGATCTAAAAAAATGTGCTCAGATCCTTCAAGAGAATAGAAAAATAATCAAGGCCAATAGTATTAAAATTCTACTACTTCAAAATGAGGATCTTCCGAGAAAGGTTTTTTTAAATCTTCAAAAGCTTGGTCTTACGGAACTCATCATAGAACCTGTTTCTCCAAAATCCTTGATGTTTAAAACAAATATTCTCATTAAGGCCCTTCCTACGCCTCCTCAAAATATTGACGATTTAGAAGAGAAAAAAGAAACTCCTCTCCATTTCAAAAGCGAAGAGAAAATTAAAACAAATAATAAGCTTGCCGTAAAAGAAGAAAAAGAGATCACACTTAATTTTGCAGATAAAAAGGAACCTACTAAAGATCCTGCTACATCTTCAAAAGGCAATCCATTTGAAACAAATCAAAAGATCAAAGAAAAAGAAGGTCTTGCTCTAAAAATGGATCGAAAAAGTGATCCTAAGAAAAAAAATAAGGATCTTGATGATCACAATGAATTTGACTCTCCTGAAGATTTTGAGCTGGATGACGATTTATTTAGTGGTATAGATGATATTGATGATCATTTGCCAAAAGAAAAAAAGACAGAGCTTCATCTTGCTCCTAAAAAGTTAAGTTCCTCTAGCGATAAGACTAGTGAACTCAAGCTTACTTCAAGTAAACAAGTTCTCGATAAGGAATCTCCAGAGGAAAGCAAAGAGTTAACCAAAAAGGAGACATCTGAAAGTGGGCTCAAACTAAGACAGGTAGATTCAAAACTGCAAGAATCTGAAACAGACCTTCCATTAGAGAATTCTCATTCCAAAATTAAATCACAAGAAGAAACACAAATCGATCTACAAAAAAAATCTCCTACAGATACCAAAAAATCAGAACTTGAGCCATCTAGAAAAAACCTTGTCACCGAAGACTCTGAAAATCCCCTCAATATTGAAAAAAAAGCTGAACTTGATGAATCCAAGAATTCATTAGAAATAAAGAAAGGCACCACCAAAAAGGCCGATGACAATGACCTTAATCCTCTCGATTCTAATCAAAAAATAGAGGATCATGATGTGGATCTAAAGATTGACCAAGTCTCTTCACTCAAATCAAAAGATGAAGAAGAAGCACCTGATGATGAAATAAAGAAACTTGATGACATCGGTGCACTTAATATCCAGTCTTCCCAAGAACCCATTCAAAAAGAAGCAGAGCTCAATTTAACTCCCAAAGAAATAGGTGCTAAAGAAAAGGATAAGGATTTAGGTTTATCAGCTAAGAAGATAGCATCTAAGGAGGATGACCTTAACCTCGCTGAAGCTGAAGGGGTTAAAAAGCTTGGTAATCCAGACCTTAATTTAAGTGAAGGAAAGAAAAAAGAAGCATCCATAGAAGATAATAACAATGATATTCAAAAACTTGGAACAGTAGAAGATCTCGAAATTGACCAACAAAGGAAAAAATCAAAAGAGGAGTCCAATTTAGATCTCCTTAAAAATAATACCCTTAAAGAGCTCGATGAAGAAAATATAGAAAATGAATTAAAAGCAAAGTCCCTAGATGAACTAAATATTACGGGTGGTAAAGAATCGAAAGCAAATGATAAAATTAACCTTGAAATTCAAAATGAAAAACATACCGATCAAACGGTGTCCAAACTTGAATTTGAGGGGAAAGAGCGAAAAAAGAAAAAGCGCGAAGTTAATCAAAATTGGGATTTTGGAAAAAAGGCTAAAGACTCAAAGGCAGAAGAAGAGTTATCTCTTGAAAGAAAAAATCAAGAAGAAGTACTGGAGCTTAATAAAAAGGAAAAGGACTACGATGCTTTAGAAGAGCATGAATATAAAGAGGGTGAGCAAAAGTCAAATGCCTTTTTAAAAAGAAAAGATGACGATGCTGAATCCCATATTAAAGAGGCAATAGAAGAAGAGGAAGTTGAGGAAAACCAGGATCCATTCCCAGTAGACTCTAAAGGAATTGAAAACGCCGTAGAAATTCTTGATATGATTCTGAATAAAAATGTTTCAAAAGAAGAGATTTTATCTCGATCTATAAAAAACATATTAGATCTCACTGGAGGGATCTTAACCTTCTATACTTACGATAAAGAGAAAGAAGAGGCAAAACTACTTTACAATCAGTTAGAGGAGGAATCGCCGGAATATGAACAATGGAAAGCTCTTGAGGAATTAAGCCTCGAAGATTGGGTTAGTATCCAAGTTCCAACTTTTAAGGATCCTACTTTTCAAAGTGAAAGCAATCTCTTTATTTATCCTTTTTTTGAAGGAATCACCCGAATTGGTCTTGGAGTTATTATATTCAACTCCAAAATCGATGAAGAACAAAGCTCCATTATCGAACTTTATATGGAGATGAATCGTGCCGTTTACCTCCAGAACCTTCGAGATGTTGGAACAAAAGGAAGCTACAATAAAGAAAAAAAGGAAGAAGGCAAAGAAAAGAAAAAAGGGTTCTTTTCTAAGTTTTTCAATAGGGCAAGTTAAATGGAAAACAATGAATACTTTTTTATTGATTATGAATTTATAAAAGGAAAAACAATTTTTCCTTTTCATATTTTCCTCTATAATCCAAGCAATGGGAAGTATGCTCCATTCATATATGCTAATAGTCCCTTAACAAAAGATAAAAAACAATTTTTGGAATTTGTACTGAATAAAAATGGAAAAATAGCTATCCCTAAGAGCCAAGCTCGAACATTTTTAAGAAGCCAAGACCTCGATGAAAATGATGTACCAGGGCTTACGACAGCGCCTCTTTCTGAAGAAGAGCAAGAAAGAGAGCAGGATCTAAAAATTCTTGAAATGAGTAGAAAAGACAAAGGCTATCAATTCTCTTCAGAATTAAAAAAAGCAATTGAAACGGATGACTTTCTTCCTCTCATTCTTGAGGCCAGAAAGGAAATCGTTTGTTTTAGTTTAAAAATCTCCCACTCAGTAAGTCTCAGTGTTCACCTCGCCAAAACATTGATGGAAAAGGATTCATTTAATAACAGAGTGGTAGCAGTAAGTTATTTTGTTGCTAAGCTACTTAATATAAAATCTGAAAAGGACTTGTCTGATCTCGTTAATGCCTCTTTTCTTTATCATCTTGGTTACTCACAGGTCGAGCTCGATTGCTCACGGAAAAAATTACTTGATCTTGATAGTGAACAAAGAAGGAGGTTTCAAAGACATCCAGGGCTTACTCTTCACCTTTTAAGAAAAAGTAAACTGGATGTATCCGATAGAGTAACTCAAATAATCGCCCAACATCATGAAAGAGTTGATGGAACTGGCTATCCAGATAATAAAAAGGCCGAGCATATCGATAATTTAGCGCTCATTCTTGGTGCAGTCTCATTTATTTTTGAGTGGAATAGTGGAAAAATTGGAGATGGTCAAAAATCAATTCCTCGTCTCATCCACTCTATGAAAAATAAAAATATTATGGCTGGACTTGAATTTGAATTTGGCGATACAATAATAGAAACACTGTTTCATATTTTTAATGATGAAAAAGAAAGATTAGCCTCCTAGGAGTTTTAAAATGCCTCTTAAATCTGACATGAAAATTTTAGTTGTTGATGACATGGCCACAATGAGAAAAATTATCAAGAATATGCTTGGTCAAATTGGGTTCACTAATATTACTCAAGCGGATGATGGTGCAACTGCTTGGCCTATGATTGAAGAGGCCCGAAATGCAGGCGAACCCTATGAGTTCATTGTATCTGACTGGAACATGCCACAAATGAGTGGACTGGATCTTCTCAAGAAAATTAGGGCCGATGAAAACTATAAACATCTACCTTTTCTCATGATTACGGCAGAAGCCGAGCAAGGAAACGTTGTAATTGCTGTTAAGGCCGGGGTTAGTAACTTTATTGTTAAGCCATTTTCCGCGCAGGTACTGAAAGAAAAGATTAGTAAAATTAAATTTCCATAAGCAGAGAGGACGTAGAAATCATGTCTCTAATGGACGATCCAGAAATTGTAGAAGATTTTGTTAAGGAAACAAACACCCTTCTTGATGAACTTGAAAGTATCCTTGATGACCTTGAAGACGATATGTCTCAATACTCTCCTCTTTTAGAAAAGTATGGCCAGATTATTGACCGAGTTATGGGGGCCGCTAAATCTATTGGTGCGCAAGAAATCGCTACATTTTGTGAACTGGGTAAAATTATTGGATATAAATCCTCTCAAGTTAATGATGCTCCTTTAATTAACGTTGTTGTCGCCATCTTATTTGACGCTACTGAACTCTTAAAGCTTATGGTGGAACAAATCAGAAATAAAAACGATAAATCTCTCAAAGGGCTGAGTACGGAAGCCTTTGCTTCACGACTTAAGTGGCTTTCAGACAAATTTAAACATATTGACAGGGCCTCTGTATCTTATAAAGAAGAAGATACATCTAAACCTAAATCAGATAATATGGATCAGTCCTCTATTGATGACCTGATCGCAGAGCTAGGATTGTAAGGGATAAAATATGACTATTGATGTAAAACAATTTATTGCCTTTTCTAAACCATTTGTAGCCGCCGCTAAAAATGTCTTTGAAACAATGGTATTTACGACATTGGAGACCCAGAAGCCAGGAATTAAGGTGGACCTCAAATCCAATGGAGATATCTCCTCAGTCCTTGGTTTAAATGGTAATCGAACGGGTGAAAGTGGTGAAACAATTGAATATAAGGCCATGCTCGTTTTATCCTGGCCGAGACAAACCTACCTCAAAATCGCAAGTGCCATGCTAATGGAAGAGTTTACCGAATACAATGATGAATGTGCTGACGTCGGCGGTGAGATTGTCAATATGATCATGGGGAATGCAAAAAGGGATCTTTCTGAAATGGGATATACCTCCAATATGGCCATTCCTTCTATGATTGAAGGCGAGAATCACTCTATCAACTATCCTAAGGGGACAACTATTATTGAGATTCCAATTGATTGTACTCATGGAAAAATGTTCATGGAAATTTGCTACGCAGACATCCCTAAATAGATAGAGGCTTTATCTATTTTCCATTCCATTAAATTATAATCTAGAGAATCACCTTCCTCTCTAATAAGCGCGTAAGATAGAATTGTACCTCTTCTTTTATGTCTTCCTCTTGTGATATCCATTTGAGTCCACGTCCCCGGATTTAAAACAGTTTTAGTCCCAATCTTTTTTTGGTAAATTTCGTGGGTATGACCCAATACTAAAACTCTAGTTTCAGGAAAATCCTCAAAAAAATGAGTTACCTCTTCTTCTAGGCAATGAAACATTTTAAGCTCTTTTTGAACTCTACGGTATATTCCTAAGATATTACCGCTTTCTTTAATAAAAGAAAGGAAGCGAACCATAAAAAAGAAGAAGCACGTACTTACTATGAATCTTAAGATAAATAGGGGTTCTTTTAAAAGACCTCTAAAAACAAGGGTGCTCACAGGCTTTATTTGATTCACATAATCCTGCTCTTCTTTGAATTTATTTACAATTCTGGAGACATAGACGGATCCCCATGGAGGTACAAAATGAATTCTTCCCTCATCATCCTTACAGAGAGAATCCTGTTGGTTAAAACAATGAGGAAACTCATATTCATGTCCGTGCTTAATAGCTATTTTTTTTGAGGCAAAATAAGGATGATCTTGATCTAATTTAAATACAAAGTGACCTCTATATTCATGAGGAATAAAACTTAAAAAATAATTTTGAAGGGAGGGAATAATTAATTCTGCATCATGATTGCCGATAATATAGGTAATTTTGGAATATGGTCTTGATACAAAATCAATAAGGGCCTCAAATACCTCCCTATGCCCCTCTAGGATGATTTTTAATTTTTCTAAGCATGCATCTTCTCGCCAAAACTCATCGTCAAAATAATTCACATAAGGTACAGCGAGAAGGTCAAAGAAGTCGCCGTTGATGATTAACTCAACATCCCTAAAGTTTTGATAAAATTTTAGGAATGAAACAAGCTCATTGTCTTTATGAAAATCTTCTAAGGGATTTGGATTATTTTGCCACTTTTTACCAGCTCCAAGATGAATATCTGATATTACCAAATAAGTCTTTTTATTCCCTTTCTCTTTGGGGGATTTCATAGGGCCTTGATCCAATCTTTAAAGGAACTGCTTGAAAAGCAGGAGATAGTGGCATTAAAAAGATTTCATCACTCTTACTGATTTTCAAAGGCATTGAAATATTACCATTTGGTCTAATTGTGAAAGAGTAAATAATCTTTTCTTCTTTCGTGATGATCTGAGCAAAGATTTTTGAGAGTGTTTTATTTTCAACAATCACACTGAGATTAGCATTAATATGACGTGGAGATAAAACGATCACTTTATGCGGATGAAATCGTATGATAAAGGAATCAACTTGCTCAGAACCTAAGCAAAGAAGAGGAATATATAAGATAAAAAAAATGAATAATTTCACTATTCTAGTTTATCAACTGGAGTAGCATACTCTCTTTAATAGGAATAATTTGCCCCAAAAAGATGATCGATTTACGTTGGATCGATTAAAGTCCGATTAATACCTATGATTAATTTAATAATTAAAAGTGATGATCAAAATTTTATTAAACATTTTTTTTCAGAATCCGTGCATAATTGGATTAGAAAAGACAAGGACTATTATAGGGCCTTCACTCTCCTCTTTGAATGTCTTCCCTCTGATATTAAACTTCAACTTATACGAAAAAATAAACTCGTTTTTATCAAGGTTGAGGGGCAATATGCTAGCTCTTTAGAGCTTCCTCATAAGAAAAGCTTTGTTATCATTTACAATGATCTTTTAAAACTTCTTAAGGGTCCCTACTTTCCTCAAGGAGTCGCTGTTTTGGCGCATGAAATTGGTCATATTATTAATCATCATGCCAAAAGACAAATCTCAATTCTAGATAGTCAATTTGAAGCAGATCAATTTGTAATTGATATTGGTCTCGAGGAAGAGCTTATTGATTTTTTAAGCGATCATATTGACGTTGGGGACTGTAAGATTAGACTTGATAAAATTCTATTAAATAAGTAATCGCGTTTCTTTTAAAAGTTTAATTTCATCTCGAATTTTCGCTGCATCTTCAAAACGTAACTCTCTTGAAGCTTCTTTCATTTTAAGAGTGAGTTCTTTAATACTTTCTTCTATTTGCTCTAGGCTGAAGTTTTCATCAAGGGAAATTTTAATTTTACCCTTAGTTCCTTTTTTAGATTTGCCTCGAAGAGTTTCAATAATTCCGCCACTAATGCTTTTAACGATGGTTGTAGGGATAATTCCATTTTTTTCATTATATTCGTTTTGAACAGTTCTTCTTCTTTGAGTTTCACGAATCGCCTTTTTCATACTTTCAGTCTGTTTATAAGCGTAAAGAATAACTCTTCCTTCAGAGTTTCGTGCTGCACGACCAATGGTTTGAATAAGAGACTTCTCGCTTCTTAAAAAACCTTCTTTATCCGCATCTAAAATCCCCACAAGAGTAACCTCTGGGATATCAAGCCCTTCTCTAAGAAGGTTAATACCGACCAAAACATCAATTTCACCCTCTCGGAGACTTTTAATGATTTCCATCCGCTCAATCGTACCAATATCAGAATGAAGGTATTGAATTTTAAGTCCTACGGACTTGTAATAATTTGAGATTTCCTCCGCTAGCTTTTTTGTCAAGGAGGTTACTAGAATTCGTCCGCCTTTATC
>CBDUBC010000104.1:0-9859 GCA_965365285.1 uncultured bacterium | reverse complement strand
CAAGCTAAACCAATATAAGAATAGTTTACCTCCAGAATTAAAATTAGAATTTGAACGTCTGCAACAGAAAGTTTCTGCTGAGAATTCAAGTACTAATATAAGAAAAGATACTTATAGGACGAAGTTGGACAAAACAGGAGCGAGTGATGGATCACTTTTAGTTGAAGCTGATCTCACTCTTGAAATCAAACGGATTGAAGAACTCTATGCTATTTCTAGAGAGAATGCTATGAAATATAAAATAGAGGATTTTGATTTTAATCCGCCAAATATAGAATCTAAAATTAAAGATCTCATTAAAGAAAAAAACGATATAGTATCTGTCAACGATGAACTCAATACTAAGAAGAAAGGTCTTGAAGATGATATTGAAGAGAAAAATAATACGATAGTTGAGAATGATAAAAAGAAAGGAGAGCTTATTTCTGAAAGAGATAAGTTCCTCCCTCCTAATGATCCAAAACCCGAATTGACTTTCGATCAACTTAAAAAGAACAAAGATGATCTCTCTGGAAAAATAAAAAATGAACTTGATCAAAACAAATGGGGAAATAATAAATTTGGGGGAAAAGTAGATTATTCCTTTGACCCTAATAACCCTCTTGCAACAAAACAAAAAGTATCTTCTGATATTGATGACTATCAAAATGGCATAAGCAAGAAAACTAAGTCCGATTACAATGACTCCTTTGATTCTAAGCAAAAAGCAAGAAAAGATTTTGCTGAAGCTCGAAATGATCTAAAAAATGGTATTAATAAAAGAATAGCCGATAACGATGCCGATGCTAAGAAATTCAAAAATGGAAGTAAAGTTGATGGCCTAGATCCAACTCTTGACCTCGAGAGGATCAAGGCAGAAAAAGCTGCATTGGCTAGTAATATTAACAATAGGCTTGCCAATAATAAACTTGGGACAAATGGAGGGAAAGTTGATCTTAGCTTTGATGAAAATAATATTGGAAAATTAAGAGGCGATACGAGAAATGCAGTCAATGACTTTAACGGAAAGCTTGATAATAAAGTCACCGAATATGAAGCCTCTGCCAAAGTTCGTGATGACGCTCAAGCTAAATTTAATAATCAAAGAGATAAGCTCAGAGCAGAGTATGAAAAAAGGCTTGCTTCTTTAGATGATGAACTAAATGCTGGTGACCTAGATAGCACTCAGGCTGATCTCCTAAAAAGAAAGCAAGAGCTTGAAGGAAGAAGGAATCAAGTCAATAAGGATATTGGAATAAAAAGCGGAGAGTTAGATAGAATTAGAGAGGACATAATCACGCAAAATAAAAATGATCCCGACTTTAAACCAGATCTCGATGATGAGAGCCTTGCCAATACATTAGGAAAAAAGAACAACGCTGATAAAGAGTTCTTTGATGATCTCCGAAACCGAGACATGTTTCAAGATGAACAGTTTAAAGGACGAAAAATCGCAGGTGGAGATGGCGCCGATAAATTTATAACAGGCAAGATTAAAGATCTTATGGAGCAGAAGAAAAAAGAGCTTGCTGATCTGACTAAAGAAAAACTTAGTATTGATCCAGAAATTGAACGACTCAGTAAACTTGAAAATCTTGATACCAAGGCCATTGATAAAAAGATTGCGTACTTTGAAAAGAAATTAAAAGATGGTGATTTTTGGGATGGTCAAAAACGACTCGCTAATATTGATGACGATTATATGTACTTTAAAAAAGGTACTGGTGAGGATGATGGTAAAATTGGTCGAGGTCTTGAGAGATTTAATAAAGGAAAAATTTGGGATGAATCACCAGATGATGGAATATTTAAGCGAACAATGAAAAAGGTTGGAAACGAACTTCTTTCTCTAAACTTCCTAAACCGTGCTCATAGAAGGCTTAAAGAAATGCCAGAAGATGGATTCTTCACTCGAGGTGTTAAATTTGTTGCAAGAGAGCTACTCTTTGGAATGGTTAATTACAAAAAATTCTTTAAAGAGAATGATAAAGGTCCTGATAGAAAAGTAGCGTCTGAAGAGCCAACTAAGGTTGTGACGAGTGTAGATTGTACGGTCGATCCAGAAAATGAAGCTTGTAAGGTTGCTGATGAGGATATTTGTTCAACAGCACCTGATTCAAAAGAGTGTGTGTGCTCTAAAAATCCTGATGCTGCTATTTGTGTCGATCCAACCTTACAGCCAGAGCCTGAACCAGCTCCTCCTGCTGTCGTACAAGATACAGAGCCTGATTGTCCAAGATGTCTCGTTCTCGATGATGAGATTGAAAGGCTTAAAAGAGAAATCAGAACTAATAAATCTCTTACTAAGGAGGAAAGAGCTTCTAAAGGTGCCCGAATCAGAAAGCTTGTAGAAAAAAGAAATAAGCTGTGGAGGCAGGCAGTTGAAGAAAGTCGGACCAATAAAGATAATGCTTATGAAATGAGAAAAGCCAAAGCGGACATCATGATGGCAAAGCTTGATCGACTGATTAAAGAAAAAGAAAAACTTCGAGAAAAATTCTTGAAAGTCTTTCCTGGTTATAAAATTTACGAAAAGCTCAACCAAGACTTTGCTTTGATGCGATCTCTTGAGACTGTTGAAAAAGTAAACTCGATGGAAGATGTCATTTTTATTGATATGGAAAAAAGGAATCTTATGAGTGGTGCCCTTCAATCTCCTAGTATCAATCATTATGATTTTATGAAAGAAAATAATCAATTCTCAGGTAATGATCAAAGAATGGATATTGTAGAACGGGCCATGACCTACTCGAGAAATCTTCCTGAAACAGTTATGGATATCGCTTTTCCTAAATCTCATGCCTTTATTGATAAAATCATTAGTCCATTTATGGATCAGTGGCAGGCTGAACAAGGTCGAGAATGGGAAGATTCGGCAGATGATCGATCGTTTGACGATATGATGGCCGAAGAGAAAGGAAAAACGGTTGTCACAACGGCAGCAACAATGGGTATAACCATGCTGATTAAAATGCTAATTTCAAAAGTTCCCATAGCCAAAGGAGTACGACAAGGACTTAGCACCTCTCCTGGTATCCTCTTTCTTGAGGCCATGGAAACGACTGTCGCTGCTCTCAATCTCTCTCATGCAGCAATTGAATATCAGGCTTTGGATGAAAACTATGAAAAACTCAGTGATCTCATGGATCGATATGATGAAATTGGTGGAAAAGATGATGACGATGAAGATGACAGTAGTGGTGGAGGAAATAAAGGAAACACTATGTATATCAACCAAGCAAGTTCTAGCGGAGCTGTTAACACTAGCAATGTACAAGCAGGTGTTAAAAATGTGAATTGCTACAAGTCTCAATCCGGTCAAGCCGTTATGGATAAAAATTGTGCCTGCCAAGCTTCTAATACCTGTCATAAAATGGATATGACGAGTATTCTTAACACCCCTATGGCACAAAACAAAATCGATGCTCAGCAAGTTGCTATTCTACAAAAGAAACTTAACAGCTACTTGAAGGGACAAAGTTCAGTCCAAAATGGAAATATTGATTCCGTTTCAGGTAACTTAAAACTAGCAAGTCACTTTAAGCGAAAAGCTAATAAAATGATTCGAGCAATGAATAATGCGGCTAAAAAACAAGGGGCGAAAGCTCCTGATGTAAGCCTTGGTAATCAACTTGGGTTTATGAGTAAAATGCTAGATAGAACAACTCCTCAAAACTGGGCGAAAGCTTGGGCCGGAGGAGGTCAAAGCAATATTGTAGAAACGAGACCACCCTTAGCTCTAACAAAAGAGGCAAAGGATATTGACTCTAATGTAAGAAATGTAGTTACGAATCCTTCCTCGGCAGGACGATCCTCGGCTTCTACTAAGCCAGTAAAACCAAAATTTGATTTTGAGGCGGGAGTAAAAGAGGATAAAGCTAATTATATGGATAAGAAATGGAATATCTCAAGCAATGCCATGAATAAAAATCAAATTAGTAAAAGAAAGAGTACTTCAATTTGGACTATGATCTCGCATCGATATCGAAAGACCGGAGTTAAAGTACTCTTTGAGGAAAAAACAGAGTCTAAGTAGGATCTTGGTCTTTGATGATTCCAGCATGAACTAGAATATTGGGGTTTCCTTCCGTAGGAGCACTCGTAATTCTAATTTTATGAATATTTCCGTTCTCAAGAGTAAGAGTGTATTCAGAGGACGTTGAAATGGTCTCAGAGGTTTTAAACGTTACGCGGTCTTGGGTTGTGTAAAGGTCGAAATCTTTAAGTTCAGCGACGAGCTTGTCCCCGTTTAGAATCTTGCCTTTCATATTGGTCCTTTTTTTAGAATTTATTGATCATCCTATAATGGAGATGGACTCTTCTCAATAAATTTTATTGTTATCTAGCGTTATAAGTTTTTTCTATTATTTCATAAGGGTAATTTAATTTAATTTATCAACATCCTTTGTTAAAGTATACGAACGTTAGAAACATGGTTTTTTTTAAGGAGGAACACAATGGCCGATTTAAAAGGTTCGAAAACGCATCAAAATCTAAAAGATGCATTTGCGGGTGAGTCACAAGCTAACAGAAGATACCTATATTTCGCGAAAGTTGCGGATGTTGAAGGGTATCCAGAAGTAGCCGCTAACTTTAGAGACACTGCAGAAGGTGAAACAGGGCATGCTCACGGGCACCTAGACTACCTTAAAAAAGTAGGAGATCCAGCAACAGATCTTCCGATTGGAGATTCATTACTTAATCTTAAAGCTGCTATTGAGGGTGAAACTCATGAGTACACTGATATGTACCCAGGAATGGCAAAAACAGCTCGAGAAGAAGGTTTTACGGAAATCGCCGACTGGTTTGAAACTCTTGCTAAGGCAGAAAAGTCCCACGCAGGGAGATTTCAACAAATGCTTGATAGCATTAGTTAAAAGACATTTTGGGGGCCTCTTCGTGAGGCCCAATTTTTTAAGGAGGAAAAAGTATGTCAAAAAAATCAGGTAATATAGATTACATGCCTTCAGAGGGATTAACTTATGACCCTGAGGATCCCAAATACTGGGATAGAGACATGCTAGACAAAGAAATTATGAGGGCGTTCGAAATCTGTCATGGATGCCGGATGTGCTTTAAGTTCTGCGACTCCTTTCCCAACCTATTCAAATATATCGACGATGAGTGGGATGGTGACGTAACTAAACTTACTGAGAGCCAAATTGACAGCGTTATGACAGACTGTTTTCAATGTAAGCTCTGTGAAGTTCAATGTCCTTATACTCCTAGAGATCAGCATCAGTATCAATTAGATTTTCCAAAACTTGTTCACCGTTACACCGCCATTAAGACGAAAAAAGAAGGAGTAAAGCTTAGAGACAAAGTTCTCGCTGCTGCCGACTTTGCAGGTAAGATGGCACGAATGAGCTTTGGTCTTGCGAACAGGGCGAATAGAACAAAACTCCACCGGTTATTCATGGAAGCCTTCCTAGGTATCCATCGAGATAAGCTTCTTCCAGAATTTGCTTCTCAAACCTTTACTGCTTGGGCACAGAGAGCAGGGAAGATTAAAGAGGATCACAAGGCGGAAGCGGTACTCTTTCAAACTTGTTACGTCGAAAATAATGAACCTCAAATCGGTAAAGACACCGTAGAGGTTATGGAAAAAAATGGTGTCAATATAACTTGTGCTCAAGGGCTCAAGTGTTGCGGAATGCCTAACTGGGAACATGGAGATCTAGAGACTCTTAGGGCAAATGCAAAACATAACTTAGATATCCTTATGCCCTATATTGAAAAAGGAGCAAAGGTAATTCCCATCAACCCAACTTGTTCCATGATGATGAGAAGAGAATATCAAGAGCTTCTCCCTAAAGAAGATCGTGAGAGAGCAGAAAAACTTTCTCAAGCAATTAATGATCCAGGGGAGTTCCTTTGGAGTATTCGAAACGAGGAAAGATTTAATACAGATTTCAAAAGTTCTCCGGGGGAAAAAGTGGGGTACCATTCTCCTTGCCACCTAAGAGCTCAGGCCGTTGGATTTAAGGGAAGAGATCTTTTGCGAAAAATTCCTGGAACAACTCCGCATATGGTTATGGAGTGTTGTGGACATGACGGTACTTACGCAATGAAAACTGAAGGTTTTGAGCCTTCAAAAAGAATAGGTCAAAAATCTTTTGATGGAATGAAAGATTCAGGTGCAGAAGTTTGGGCCACTGATTGTCCTCTTGCAGCGCTGCAGTTTCAGCAGCATGCAGGTGTTAAACCAATGCACCCCATGAGTATTTTGGCAAACGCTTACAAGGAAGACGGCTTTCCCAAGAAAATAAAAAAGGATGAGTAAAAATGAAAAAGGTAAGTCGAGACGAAATTTTAGATTATGTAACTTATGAAGAGCAAAGAGATCAAATTAGAGATCATGCTCTTAAAGTAAAGAATGATCGAAGAATACACCTTGGTCCAAATCTCACGTTCCTGTTTGAAAATCATGATACGGTTCGCTATCAGGTTCTTGAGATGGTGAGAACGGAAAGACTTGTTAAAGAATCAGAGATTCAACACGAGCTCTCTACCTACAACGAGCTTTTAGGGGATGAGAAGGGAGAAATCTTTAGCACGCTTCTCATTGAAATTGATGATGAAAATGAGAGAGCAGAAAAATTATCTCAATGGTTAGAGATGCCAGAGCATATTTATCTCAAGTTAGATAATGGTGAAAAAGCCTATGCAGAGTTTGACTCCAGACAAGTGGGAGATAAAAGGCTTTCCTCCGTTCAGTTTATGAAATTTAGTTGCGGAAATCAACATCCCGTGGCGATTGGATGCGATCTAGACCTTTACACTCACGAAATGGAACTTTCCAAAAATCAGTTTGACGCACTAAAAGCAGACTTGGAGTCTTAGAAAAAATTGAATAGAATGTGTTTCTTATGAAATACATTCTATTCCTACTCTTTAGTTTTAATTTACTCGCCTCCCCCTATAGAGTAATCCAAGAGCAGTCTTATCTTATCATAAAAGGAACCTCCACACTTCATGATTGGGAAATGAAAGGTCCCATAACTGAAGGGGATGCCAATTTTACTATTCAAGATAATCAGTTGAGGGATATTGCCTTATTAAATCTTAGAATTAATGTAGAAGATCTTAAAAGTGATAGCGAAGGGCTGAATGAAAATGCTTATAGGGCTCTTCATTCAAAAAAATTTCCCAAAATTATTTTTCAATTCAAGGAGCTAGAGTCGATTAAGGATAAAATCGTAACTCTCAAAGGAGAGTTTGAAGTTTCTGGAATAAAAAAAACGGTCGTTATTCAGGGAAACCTTCCTTACGTTGGAGAGGACCTTTTAAAAGTAGAAGGTGATTATAAAGTTAAAATGACAGAGTTTAAAATTGAACCACCTTCAGTCATGTTAGGAATGGTGAGGAGTGGTGATGAAATAGAACTCAAATATCAGATTCTTTTTAAGGAGAATAAATGAAACAACTTATTTTATTAGGATTAGGTTTACTTCTAGTTTTTTCAGCTCAAGCGGAGCAAATTGGATATTCTCACGCACCTCGTGGAGCCGAGGGAAAGTTTAAGATCGATTTACTAAATGATTATGTTCAAAGAATGCGAATCGGAATGGATTTTGCTCTTGTCTTTCAAAACCTTGAAAATGAGGGAACAGCAAATCCTTCAAATCTAGATGCTGGTTTTCAAAATGCTACCGGTAACCTAGATCTAGACGCTGAACTTTTGGGAGGAATTACCACCTATATAGAGCTTTATCTTTCAAGTGAACATCATACGGAGATGTTTATGAAGGAGGGGTATCTTCTAGTAGAAAAACTCCCTATGTTTAATCTGCCTTGGCTCAATAGCATCATGGAGTTCACTACAATTAAGGCCGGTCAAATGGAGATCAATTTCGGAGATTGGCACTTAAGAAGAAGTGATAATGCTGATGTTTCTCGAAACCCTTTAATTGGTAATACAATCATTGATACCAATACAACTGAAACAGGGGTTGAGATACTTTTTGATATTGGCGATATAGAGCTTATGGTTGCGGGGTCAAATGGGATGATTAAAGAAGATACCAATCATAATCATGGTACCGCCGGCTACGGTAAGTTGGCATATGATAAAGTCTTTTCAGATTTTAGACTGAGATTTTCTGGTTCCTATTATCAAGTTGATCACTCTAAAAATGCCGCAACTTTGTCGAAAACTTCTCTTTACTCAGGAAATAGGTCTGGTGCTCGATATCAAAACCTTTTTGGAAGTACATCGGATGCAGGACAAATCAAACCAAGTATTAAAAAAGATGTAAGCGCGTATGTGTTCAACTTACTCATACAATATAAATCTCTAGAAATATTTGCAAACTATGAGGTTGCAAATGATAAAGACAGCGATGGAACCACAACTACCAATCCAAAAGAAGAGGAGTGGATGCAGTATTTTGGGGATATCGTATATAATTTTACAGATCAATTTTATGCAGCGGCAAGGTATAACGTTGCTGAACATAAAAAAGAAAATAGCGTGAGCACTAATAAAAAAGTAGAAAGAACTCAGCTAGGTCTTGGTTATAAGATTACGGATACTATCCTCATGAAGGGTGAGTATGTAACTCAAAAGTATAAAAACTATACCTCTGGGACATATCAAAACGCCAAATTTGATGGGTGGTCTCTTGAAGCCTCAGTGAGTTTTTAATGAGTGATTCGAAATTAGTTTGGTCTTCAGAGTCTGGAGACAATAGAAAAAAGAATGATAAAAATAGCGATGCTCCAGTAGATGAAAATCATCTGGAGCTCAAACTTCGAAGACTCACTTCAGGTAAGGGGAGAACAGTCATTGAAATCTCTGGACTTCCCTCCAATAAAAACTGGTGTAAAAAGCTCTCTAAGGAGTTAAAGAAGTCTCTAGGAGTTGGTGGTTCTTACAAAGATGACAAGGTAGAGGTTCACGGGGAGAAAATGGATCAAGTGATGACCTTTCTTGAAAAAAAGTCTCTTAAATTTAAAAAGATTGGTGGTTAGCGAGAAATCTTTCCGAGATACCAATCTTTCATCATGATAAAATCACAAATAAAAGAATAGAGTGGCCAACGAAAGGATGCCGGTTTGTTCTTTTCAAAGAAAAAATGACCCACCCAAGCAAATGCATATCCTGACACAAAAGCAATAGGAAGAAGAAGCCAGATTTTATTGATAAGAGCGTAGAGGAAAAGAATGATCGATAAAGTCGTCCCAACAACGTGGAGTCTTCGGCAGATCTTATTTCCATGCTCAGAGAGATAGAAAGGATAAAACTCTTTGAGGGATTTAAATTCTTTTTTCATCTTTTATTTCTATTTTAAAGTTCTTTTTTAATCCAGACATCTTGTGTTATAAATTGAGGATGGAAAGAAATATCATATTCTCTGGTGGAGGAAGTGGAGGGCACGTCCTTCCAGCTGTTACCCTCATTTCTGAACTTAAAAAGGATCCTCAAAATAAGATCTACTATATTGGCGGAGAGAAGGGGATCGAAAGAGAGCTCATTAGCTCCAGAGGGATTTCTTATAAGCCAATTAAAACAGGAAAACTTCGCCGCTATCTCTCTTTAGAAAACCTTATTGATATTTTTCGAATTTTTTGGGGAATTGTTCAGAGTTTTTTTTATCTTTTAAAGTTTTCAAGAAAAAATACGCTCATCTTTTCCACGGGAGGCTTTGTTTCTGTCCCGGTTGTGCTAGGGGCCTTTCTCACGAGAAAGAAGATTTATATCCATGAACAAACTTCACGAGTAGGACTTGCCAATAAAATTTGCTCTTTATTTGCAGATAAAGTGTTTATCAGTTTTAAACAATCTTCAGACTACTTTCCTAAAGAGAAAACACATTACTCTGGTTATCCTCTCCGGGCCGATTGCCGCCTTTTAGCCAGTAGCAATATTAGAGATGAC
>CBDUBC010000103.1:0-9913 GCA_965365285.1 uncultured bacterium | reverse complement strand
AAAGAAGTGGAAGACTCCAAATCAGAAATAGGTTGGGGTGCCCAGATTAGATCTTATGTTCTTCATCCTTATAAACTTGTAAAAGATCATCGAACCAACTTTGAATCCACCAATCCTGATAGAGTTCTTGATGGAGACCTTGATGGGTTCATGGATGCTTTCTTAAGATGGAGAGTACAAAAAGATGATTAAGACCTTTATAGACGTCATTTTTAACAACCGAACAAGTTGGAAGTTTTCAATCGGCGTCATTATTGGTCTCTCTTTTTCTATATCTGTTATTCTCGCTACTTTTGGCATTATGGATGGATTTGAAACTTCCATGAAACAAAGCTTAAGAAGCGCGCAAGGCGATCTCTATTTTTACTCTGAATCCGCTCCTTTTTTGCTCGATGATCATCTTAAAAAGGTTCTTGATCGAAAAGAAATTGAAAACTACACCGGTCTTTATCAAACTCAGGGGTTTGTTTTAAGCGGACCAGATTCCAAAGGTGTCTTATTAAAAGGAATCGAGCCTTTAGAATTTTCTCAAGTGACAGATCTGAATGTGAATTTAGAGTCCAAGGAAGGAGTTGCATTAGGTGATGAACTCGCCAATCATCTACAATTAAAGACTGGAGATTATATTACCCTGGCCTTTGGAAATAAAAATAAAGCGCTTTCAGGTATGCCAGAACTAAAAAGGCTAAGAGTTGATGACATTGTAAAACACGGGATTTACGAAAAAGATCTAAGAACCGTGTATATTCATCGAAACTTTATGCAGCACTCTTTTGCCGTTAATGAAAAGGTAAACCTTGTTCTTATAAAATCAAAAAATAAATCAGATCAGGAGCTTCATGCTCTTAGGCAGAATCTAGTTAGAGAAATCGGAATTGATTTTAACATTAAAATTTATTGGCAGGAATTTGCCAGCTTGATTGAAGCGGTGAGAGTAGAGCGTTTCATGATTGGACTTATTCTTCAAATGGTTGTGGTTATTGCCATTTTTAATGTGCTTGCTTTTATTATTTTTTTAAATGAAGAAAAATCAAAAGAGCTTTTTTTGATTAAGGCGATGGGCTTTACTCAAAATCAATTAGTACAAAGCTGGCTGTTTTTAATTTTTGGAATTTGGTTCCTCTCTTGTGCTTTTAGTCTCTTTTTTGTTCGTATTTTTAACTACGCACTTGAAAATATTTCTTTTCTTCAGCTTCCTCCAGATGTTTATCACCTCACTAACCTTAGAATCATGCTTGATTCCAAAGATTATATCGTTGTGTTTATACTCGCTATGGTTTGGCTACTGGTCCTTTCAGGAGTCTTACTGTATCGACTAAAAAAGAGACCTATTCTCGAAGGTCTAAGAAGAGAGTTTGCATGAGCCATTTAGTAAAAGTAGAAAACCTCAAAAAAAACTTTGGAAAAATTTCTGCGCTAAGAGGAACAAGCCTTACTCTTGAACATAGACAGCAGTATGCTATTCGAGGGGCATCTGGTTCTGGTAAATCAACACTTCTTCATCTTCTGGCCGGACTAGATCGACCCAGCTCTGGAAAAATATGGATTGAAGATAAAGATCTGGCACTTTACTCTGATGCAGAGCTAGGTCTTTACCGAAATCAATATATTGGCCTTGTGTTTCAATTTCACTTTCTTTTGCCTTCCATGAGCTGCTTAAATAATATTCTTCTTCCTGCGAGAATTGGTGGACTCCCTATGGAACCCATAAAAAGTAAAGTGACAAACCTGGCCAAAGAACTTGGCGTTTATCGGGTGGAGAGCAGCAAAGAGTGAATATTATTCGCGCGATCTCTCTTGAACCAAAATTAATTCTCTGCGATGAACCGACTGGGAGTCTTGATTCCAACAATACAGAGAAAGTGGTAGGGCTACTTAAAGATTTAGCCTCTGCGACAGAATCTTCTCTTGTCGTCGTAACTCATGATGAAAAAGTTGCAAAACATTTTTCAAACCAATTTTTTATTCAAGATGGTGTCGTTGTTAATTAGATTTACCTGACATCTTTTCTTTGTAAGTTTGTGAGCTTACTGGTAAATTGCCATTCTTAGAATCGCTTGTTTGACTGTCAGCATAATGTACAGTCTGAACTGAATTAAGGAAAAAGACAACGCATGTCGTGTTTATATAAAATGATGAAAGGGGTCCTCTTACCTCTTTTAGTCCTTTTGACATTATTTTCTTCTCCTCTTGGCGCACAGGAAGACCTTGGACCTTCACAAAATCTTTTTAAGGTTGATGGAATCATTATCCAAGGGATTAAAAAAGTTGAAAAAGAGGCAATCCTTGAAAAAATTAGAATTAAAAAGGGCATGGTCCTCGATAACTACACCCTTAAAAGAGATCTTCAAAGAATCTATGACCTTAAATACTTCGAAACTGTAGAGGCCCACCACAAAGTGGTTCGAGGCAAAAACGTTTTAATTTTTAAGGTAAAAGAAAAACCTATCGTTACTAAAATAGTCTATGAAGGTAATGATGAAATTGATGATGACGATCTAACTGCCCAAGTAAAAACTAAAGAGTTTGCTATTCTCGATGTTAATACTGTCAAAGCGGATGTTGCCTCTATTCAAAAGCACTATGAAGAGAAAGGCTTTTTTCTTGCTAGTGTCGATTACGAGCTGAGAAAAATTAAAGAAGAAAATATTGAACTTGTCTTTAAAATCAAAGAGTTTGATAAGGTTAAAGTTAAGAAGATTACTTTTCTAGGAACTCAAGCCTTTTCCGACAATGAGCTCAAAGGGATCATGGAGACTAGAGAAGAGGGGCTCTTCTCTTTTATGTCCAATTCTGGAAACTTCAAGGAAATTAATTTTGATACGGATATTGAAAGAATTAAGCTTTTCTATAAATCAAAAGGTTACCTTCAAGTTAATCTAGGTGCCCCTGAAATTACTGTGTCAGAAGATAAGAAATGGGTTTTTATCACCATTAAAGTTACAGAAGGACCGCAGTACACGATCAATGATATTACCTTCCAAGGAGAAGTCTTATTCCCTGAAACAGAGCTTAAAGAAAAAATCTCTCTTAAAGCGGGTAATGTTTATTCAGAATTAGATTTTAGAAATGATGTGCAGCTCTTAACGGAAATGTATCAAGATAAAGGTTATGCGTTTGCTAACGTTTTAAGAGATCTGCAATTGGTCCCTGGTGAGAATAAGGTTAATGTGAACTTCTCCTTTGAGAAAGGGAAGATTGCCTATTTTGGTAAAATTGTTGTTAAAGGAAATACCAAGACTAGGGATAAGGTTGTTCGAAGAGAGTTAAAGATTATTGAAGGCAGTAAGTTTTCTGGAACAGGACTTCGACAATCTAAAGAAAACGTAAACCGACTTGGTTTCTTTGAGCCAAACTCTGTTATCTTTAATACAGTCACTAGAAAAGATCGTGACGATGTTCTTGATATTGAAATTTCAGTTAAAGAAAGAAACACAGGTCAAATTTCGCTTGGTGCAGGGTATTCAACAGCAAGTAAAGAATTCTTTCAAGGTTCGATCTCTCAAAATAACTTTTTGGGGCTAGGACAAAACCTCTCTTTTAGTGTTTCGCACTCCAGAACCTCTAAGACTTTTAACCTAAGCTTTACAGATCCCTATTTTAGAGACACTAAGTGGATTGCTGGTGGGGATGCCTTCCTAACTGACAATAAACAAAGTACATCGCTTCGTTATAAAAAAAGAGGATTTGATGCCAGAATTGGTTATCCAATCTTTGAATATACTAGACTCTTTCTTACCTACAAGCTTGAGGACGTAAAAATCACGAATATTTCCGATCCAACAGTAGATGAAGCGACTGAAAACGGCTTAGCGTCAAGTGTCACAACTTCGATTTCTCGAGATAAGAGAAATAACTCTTTTGAGCCATCAAAAGGTTACTATCTAAGCTTTTCTACGGAATATGCTGGCCTTGGTGGGGATAAGAAGTGGTTTAAGAATGAATTTGATGGACGTTTCTATCACAATGTCTGGGGAGATCTGGTTCTTCGAACAAGACTTAAACTTGGTAAAATTGAAAGTGTTGATGGAAAACCAATACCAAGAACAGAAAAATTTACGCTTGGTGGTCCAAAAAATCTAAGAGGTTATAACTACGAGGCCATTGGACCAGAAGAGACCGTTACAGATGTGAATGGAATTGTTCGAACCTTTAATAAAGGTGGAACTTTTGAAGGGTTCACTACCATTGAGCTTGAGCACCCTCTTGCCCGTGAAGCAGGGCTTAAATGGGTTCTCTTCTTTGACGCCGGTGATGCAGGCAAGTATGATAATTTTAAACTTAATATGGATTATGGGTTTGGCTTTAGATGGTTCTCTCCTATAGGTGTATTAAGGTTTGAATTTGGTTATCCTATCAACCCAGAGCCAAGGGATGAGGGAAGTAAATTCCATTTCGATATTGGACAGTTATTTTAAGGAGTATGTATATGATGTTTAAAGGATTATTAATTTCGGCTTTGCTTTTTTCTTTTTCGGCATCTGCCACACTTATTGGTACCGTAGATGTTCAAAAAGTGCTTCTCTCTGTTAAAGAGGGTAAGTCGGTTCGAGATAAACTCAAAAAAGAGTTCGAAAAGAAACAAGGTGAGCTTAAAAAAGAAGAAGATAAAATCAGAAAAGCTCAAGAGGATTTCAAAAAACAAACTCTTGTTCTTAATGATGCTGCTAAATTAAAAAAACAAGAATCGATTCAAAAAATGATCATGGCGCTTCAACAAAAGTCTATGGGTTACCAAAAAGAAATCCAAGCTCTTGAAAATGAACTCAAAAAGCCTCTTCTTGATAAAATTAGAAAGATCGTTGAAGACGTTTCTAAAAAAGAAGGCGTGGACCTCACATTCGAACTTTCCGTTGCACCTATCATTTATGCTAAAGATCAAAAGAATCTTACAGACCTAGTGATCAAGGCATACGATAGTGCAAAGTAGGTTTTCATGAATCTGTTTGAACAGAACCAAAATTTCGAGTTTATCAATGGCAGCGCTTTAGGCGCTGCTTTTTTAGGTGTGGCCTCCAGTGACCATCTTAAAGAGGATCATCTGGTTCTTATCAGTGAAAAGAAATTCTATGAGCAACTTCTTGAATCGCTGGATAAAAAGGTGCCTAGTAAGCTAGGACTTCTTTTTTCAGAAAGCTTTTTTTTAAAGATTCAAAGTGATGAGAGATGGCAAAAAGTAAAGAAAGAATTCCCTTGGATCATCCTAGCAAAAGACTTTTCTCTTGCTCTAGTCGAACTTAGCCGTTTTTTTCATCAAAAAGCCTATGAAAAGATTGATCTCTTTGTGGATGGGAGAGAGGATAAGTCAGCCGATATTCATGCTTCAGTAAGAATTGGAAACCACTGCTTTATTGGTCAAAATGTTGTGATTGAAGAGGGAGCAACAATTCATCCTCATTGTCATATTGGGGCTAATTCTTATATTGGAGAAGAGACCGAAATTTTTCCTCATACTACTCTTTACCCTTTTTCTAAAGTTGGAAAGAAATGTCGATTCCACTCTCAAGTAACTCTTGGAGCCGATGGTTTTGGTTACCAATTCACTCAAGGGATGCATGCTAAAGTTTGGCATTTTGGAGGAGTAGACATCGGAGATAACGTAGAGATTGGAGCAAATTCTTGTGTGGATGGAGGAACCTTCTCTCCTACACGTATTGGAGATGGCTCTAAAATCGATAATCATGTTCAAGTTGGGCATAACTGTCAAATTGGAAAACACGTTCTTCTATGTGGACAAGTTGGATTAGGTGGTAGCACCAAGCTTGAAGATTATGTCGTCTTTGGTGGAAAGGCCGGTTGTGGACCCTCCATCGAACTTGGACAAGGCTGTCAGGTAGGAGGCGGAGGTCTCGTTAATAACAGTTGGCCCGCAGGGACAAAGCTTGGAGGACATCCCGCACGTCCTCTGAAAGAATGGATGAAAGGACTCGCCTATATAAGAAAAGCAAGTCTTGAAAAAAATAAGGAGGCCTAAATGATCTTTAATAAAGAACAGGTCATGTCCTATTTACCACATCGTGACCCCTTTCTCTTTGTGGATACAGTTTCTCAAGTTCAGCTTGTAGAAGAAAAAAGTATTGATGAAATCACAACTGCCGATCTTGTTGGAGGCACGGTTGTGGCCCAATTTCATACGCGTGAGGATCATCCGATCTTTGCCGGTCACTTTCCAGGGAATCCTATTCTGCCTGGAGTTGTACAAATTGAAATGATGGCCCAGGCTTCGAGCTTTATAATGACTAAAATTGTAAAGGATCCTTTTAACAGTAAAATGGACGTTGCTCTTGTTAGTGTTTCTAATGCCAAATTTAGGAAGGCCGTTGTCCCGGGAATGGACCTCGAACTTAAAAGTGTGATGAGAAAAATTCGAGGACCAATGATTAGTCAAGATTGTCAGATTTACAATGATGGGCAACTCATGAGCGAATGCTCTGTTCTTGCCTCAATTAAATTTTAAGGAACAAAACGAATGAAAATTCACCCCACGGCCATTATTAATGAAGGCGCTAAAATCCACAAAACAGTTGAAATCGGACCATACTCTATCATTGGTCCTAATGTTGAAATTGGTGAAGGCTCAACGATTGCCGCTCACGTTGTGATTGATGGTCATACCGTGATTGGTAAAAATAATAAATTCTTTCCATTTTGCTCCATTGGAGCGGCTCCTCAGGATCTGACTTATAAAGGAGAGACGACAAGAGTTGAGATTGGAAATGATAATACTTTTAGAGAATATGTCTCTATTCACAGAGGAACGCTGAAAGAACAAGGTCTTACCAAAGTCGGATCCAAAGTTCTTTTAATGGCCTATGTCCATGTCGGGCATGATGTGACTATTGGAGATGGTTGTATTGTAGCGAATTCCACAAATTTTGCAGGGCACGTAAAAGTAGGTGAGGGCTGTATTATTGGGGGTGGAACTAATATCAGTCAATTTGTGAAGCTTGGACGGGGCAGCTATATCGGGGGTGCGAGTGCCATTGATAAAGATGTACCTCAATTTTGTACTGCTGTTGGAAACAGAGTAAGACTTAAAGGAATCAATATCATTGGTTTACGAAGAAGAGGGTACGCTAAAACTCAAATTTCAGAAGTCGTAGATTTTTTCAGGGCCATGGAGTCCTCTAAGATTTCTCCTCGCTCCTTTGTGGATCATCCAGAGATGATGGAAGAGTATAAAGAAAATGAAATTATTAATGAGATGAGTCATGAAATTAAAATTAGTGAAGTAGGACTTGCTCCTTTCGCTTAATGAAGGCCTTACATATGAAACCTGTAAAAGTAGCCGTTATTGGTCATGGACATTTAGGGAAATGGCATGCTCAAAAAGTGATGGAAACTCCTGAGGCTGAGCTGGTGGCCGTTGTTGATAAGTTTCTTAATGTTGAAAATATTTTCGAGAAAATTAAGGAACAGTATCCAGAGGTAACTCTTGCCGTTGATATAAGTGAAGTCATTGATCAAATCGATGCGGCCATTGTGGTCACTCCCACTTCAACTCACTTTGAAATCTGTGAATACCTTATCGAGCATGGTAAACATATTTTTTGTGAAAAACCGATGACCTCAGAGCTTTCCGATGCTTTAAAACTAGAAGAGCTTATTTCTAAAAATTCAAACCTAGTTTTTCAAGTGGGGCATTCTGAGCGTTTTCACAAAGCTTGGGAGCATGTGGAGAAGTTTAGAAATTATTTTTCTACCACCTCTCAAATTAAGATTTCCCGAATGGGGCCATTTAAAGGACGGGCAACGGATGTAGATGTCGTTTCCGATCTCATGATTCATGATCTGGATATTCTTATTTACTTTTTTAAAGACACCCCTAAACTTGTCGATGCTTATGGAATTAAGAATCGAACGAGTAAATGGGATGTTGTAAGTGCTCAGTTTATCCTGCCACTTACAGGCTCTAAAGCGGTGATTGAATCTTCACGAAACCACGTGGAAGAGGTTCGAACTATCCAAGTAGTCAACGAAGAAGGCTCCCTTATGATTGATCTTCTTAATCATCGTATTTTCTACACAGTCGAAGGAAGTCTTCAGGAAGGCTATGTTGAAAAAATAGAATTTGAAAAAAATGATCATCTTCTTATGGAACATAAGAAATTTTATGAATCTATCACAAAAGGGAATCGAGCTCTCGTGGATGTTCACGATGGTCTTCTTGCAGTTCAGAGTGTTCATAAAGTTTTGGAATTTATTGAAGGGAATCAGGGAAAACAAGGATTTGCTGATCCTCAGTTTGTCGATATTGAAAACTAATGAATGAATCCAATTGTCTCATTATAGCAGGTGAAAAATCAGGCGAGCAGCATTGCCTCTCCTTTTTTGATGAACTAAAGGCCCTTTCTCCAAATACCCATTTCTGGGGAGTTGGAGGTGAAGAGCTCGAGGCCAAAGGAATGGAGCTTCTATATCACCTCAAAGACTTTAGTTCTTGGGGCGTCTCTGAAGTGATTGGTAAAATACCTTTTTACTTTAAAGCTCTCAAGCGAATTGAAAATGAAGCGATCAAAAGAAAAACCAAAGTAGCCATTTTAATCGATTTTCAGGATTTCAATTTAAGACTTGCTCAAAAGCTCAATCAGCATGGTGTAAAAGTACTCTATTATGTCGCCCCACAAGCTTGGGCGTGGAAAGCTCACCGTGCTCAAACTTTACAAAAGACAGTTCATACTCTTTTTACGATTATCCCTTTTGAAAAAGAGTGGTTTGAAAAAAGGGGGATGAATAAAGTTATTTCAATTAATCATCCTCTTTTAAAGGCCCATGAACACCTCTTTCAAAAGACTCACTCAGAAAGAGTTACCTTGAAAAAAAGACTCGATCTTTTGCTCCTTCCAGGAAGCCGAAACTCAGAAGTTAAATTTTTACTTCCCGTTTTTGTGGAAACGCTTCTAAAACTTAGAGAACGATATGATGTAAGGGCACACTTGGTGCGCTCTTCTAATGTTCATGAAAACCTCTACGCGCCCTTTCTTAAGCATGTGGATTACACCTATCCCAGCATAGATTTAGAAAAGGCGATGGAGCTTTGTAACCTCTCGCTGGCCGCTAGTGGAACCGTAACTCTTTCTACCGCTCTTCTTGAGATCCCAACGATTGTTTGTTATCAAGGCTCGCTTTTAAATGAGTTTATTTATCAGACATTTATTGATTATTCAGGGCCTATTTCCCTGGCCAATATTGTTCATCAAGATCAGGTTTTTCCAGAGCTTTTACAAGAGAAAGTTAATAGCTATAATCTTATGAAGATCTGTGAGTTCTGGATTGAGAATGAAGCAGAGTATAATAAATTATTAGAGCGACTTAAAAAAACCAAAGAGCTCCTCAATTGTAATGAGCTTAAAGTTGCCCCTTATATATCGAAAGTAATAAATGAAAATATTTAGAATTCTTTTCTTCATTATTGTTTCTCCTTTATGGATCATCTGGTTTTTAATTTTAAAAATCAGGAGAATGGCCCATAGAACTGGTTTTATTAAACAAGAGCAATTTCAAGTCCCCGTAATTTCTATTGGAAACCTCTCTTTGGGGGGCACAGGAAAGACTCCGCTCACGCTTTATATAGCGAAGTTTTGGGAAGAAAAGGGTCTCAAACCTCTTATCCTTACAAGGGGCTACAAGGGAAAATTAGAGAGGCGAGGCGGACTTGTTCAAAATAATGATTCTGCTTTATATGGGGACGAAGCCGTTCTTATGAAAAGGAATCTTAAAAATTCTCAAGTAGTTGTTGGCGCTAAAAGGGCAAACAATCTAAAGATCTTTTTTAATCGGTTAAAACCCGATGTTGTTTTACTCGATGATGGATTTCAGCACCTCAAAATGAATCGAAAGCTCAATATCCTGCTTTTTGATTCCAAAGGGTTTAAAGGGAGTGAGAGCCTTCTTTTTCCTTTAGGAAATCTCA
>CBDUBC010000102.1:0-11079 GCA_965365285.1 uncultured bacterium | reverse complement strand
TGACTTCTTCAATATAGAAATTGTCTTCTGATTCCTCATCAAGGAAAACGTGAACCTCATTCACTCTTCCAAAAAGGTTATGCATATCACCCATAACATCTTGATAAGCACCAGTTAGGAAAAATCCGATATAGTAGTTTTCGTCTTTGGTGAAGTTATGAAGTTGGAGAGTCTTTTTGGTATCTCCGAGATTAATAAAATTATCAATCTTTCCATCGCTATCACAGGTAATATCAACAAGTGTGCAATTTTCCTCTGGCAACTCATTGAGTTTGGAAAGAGGGACAATAGGAAGAAGCTGATCGATCGCCCAAATATCAGGTAGAGATTGAAACACCGAAAAGTTACAGAGGTATTGAGAGGATAATCGATCACTAAAGTTTTCGAAGTCTTCAGGAACAAAATCCATTGTTTTAATTTTTTCTTTAAGATGCTTACAGATCTTCCAGAAAATAGTTTCTATAGTGGCCTTTTCTCGAATTGAAATAACACCAAGTTTGAAGGCATTCTCAGTGTCATTTTTAATGGCAAGAGCATCATTAAAAGACTCTTGGACGTTTTCTTCATTAATAAATTCAAAGATGGACCGAATATTTTTAACAAGAATATGTTCGTCTTCTTGAATCTCAAACGCACCTGGGTAGGCTACTTGGGTACTATCAATTTTATCAATGACTTCAACAACTACACAGCTGTGGTGTGCAGTGATGGCCCTTCCTGATTCAGAAACAATATCTGGGTGAGGAATCTTTTCAAGATCACAGATTTGCATAATGGAATAAATGATATCGGAGGCGTAAATTTCTACATCATAGTTTCGAGAACTATCTCCAGTGGATTGAGATCCATCATAATCAACTCCAAGACCACCACCAACATCAATATACTTAAGATGGGCACCCATCTTATAAAGCTCACAATAAACTCTTGCCCCTTCCGAGATAGAATCCTTAACGGTTCTGATATTGGTGATTTGGCTTCCAACATGAAAGTGAAGAAGTTGAAGGCAATCGAGCATTTCTTCTTTTTTAAGGAGTTCAAAACCATTGAGAACTTCGGAAATGGAAAGTCCGAATTTTGCTTTTTCTCCACCAGACTCAGACCACTTGCCGCTTCCACGAACTGTGATTTTGGTTCTAAAACCGATTAGAGGTTTAATATTCATTTCCTTACTAATCTCAATGAGGTCTGTAAGTTCACTATATTTTTCAATAACGACGATCGTGTTTTTCTCTAGCTTTCTGCCAAGAAGGGCCAATCGAAGATAGTCTTTATCCTTATAACCATTGAGAATAATAAGAGAGCTATTATTATCATTAAGAGCGAGAACAGAGAGTAGTTCAGGCTTAGATCCGGCCTCAAGACCAAAGCTATACTCTTCACCAGCATCGAGGACCTCTTCCACAACCTCTCTCATTTGATTTACTTTAATTGGATAAACACCAATATATTTACCCTGATATTTTGCTTCAGAAACTTTCTTTTGAAAGCTCTCATTGAGGTGTTTAACTTGAGAACGAAGAATATCATGAAATCGAATAACGACAGGTATTTGAATATTCTTTTGCCTTATTTCTTTGATAACGTTTTGAATATCTATACATGGTTGATTTTCCTCGCGAGCTGGATTGACCCCGAGGTTTCCATTAGATGTAACTGTAAAATAACCTTCACCCCATCTTTTGATGTGGTAAAGGTCCTCAATTTTTTCCTCAATGGAGGAGGATGAATTCGTTGTCATTACGCATAACCCTTCAATTTTAAATGGGTAATACATGATTACCCTGCTCTTGGGAACAAAAAATTAGACAGTGCTAAATATTTTTATAGGGGCGTTGCTATGGCCTCGTTTTTAGTTCTAACAATTCTGCTGTAAAGGTCAAATTGTTTACTAAAAAGAAAAGTCAAAAGGACCTTGGTCCAGGAGTTGTGCGCCATAAGTGGCTCGTAATATTCTGGAGCTATTCTTTTGAGTTTAGGTAGATAAATCCAAGGTATTGTCATGATATCGTGATGTTCGTTGTGATAACCAATATTAAAGGCGACCTTGTTTCCAACCCCATAGTAGGAGTAGGTCTCTTGCCCTTCTTTAAAGGTGTAATGTTCCTGGATCCATCTTCCCCCAACCGGATGAAGTCCAACTCCAAAAAAGGTCGAGAAAAATACATAATAAAATGCGTTAGGTCCTAGAAACATATAAATTGCGGCATTTGTTGCTAAAATTAACAAAATATTAAAGACACTGGCAAAATCGAGCACCTTTCCGCTCTTAAGTTTGGCAGGTCGGATGGCCTCTACAAAACTAAACGCAATCAGCCAAAGAATCTTTCGCCAGGATTTATTTTTGACCATTTTAGCTTCCCAATGAAAGGCGAGGTCAGCGTCATAGTCGTATTCATTGAGATTGGTGTGGTGAAGAAGATGGAAGGTCTTAAAACCAAAATAACTTGGAAAACCTTGACCGATATTACAAAGAAGGCCCATGAGGTTATTGCTCCAAGTCTTATTAAAGATCATATTGTGACAGGCCTCGTGAATCATTACAAATAGTGCGTGAGAGATGATAGCGCCAGGCACATAAGCGAGAAGGAGAACGAGCCAAAAAGGCCGGTCGACTAAAAGATAACCAATACCGAACTGAATAAGAACCATAAGGAAAATATAAAGCCCAGAAAGGGGATAAGGTCCCATAAGCTTTCTTACCTCTGGATATTTTTTGAGGATTTCTCGTCCTCTTGCTATATGAGGATTATCAAGATTGGTATAATTATAGTCCTGCTTCATTACGTTACCTTTTCTAAATCTGAAGAGCGATGATACAAAAGTAGGGTAGTTTATTCAATAAAAAGGTCCTTATGGCGCAGAGATTAATACTCCCCAAATCAGGAGATTATAAAGTTTTTCGAATGGAAGAGTTTTCTCCCGATAAAGAACTTAAAAATAACCATATTAGAGTTGAGGTTCATTACTCAGGAGTTAATTTTGCTGATTGCTTAATGCGAAAGGGACTTTATCAGGATTCGCCCTCTTATCCTTTTGTGCCCGGATATGAGATTTCTGGAATCATTACCGAGGTTGGTTCTAATTCAAGGTGGAAAGTCGGCCAGAGAGTTATGGCAGGAACCTATTTTGGTGGATACGCTTCGGAAGTCATTATTCCTGAAGATCATGCAATTGAATTAAACTCAAAGTATTCCTTAGAGCAAGGAGCCTCTCTAATTGTGAGCTATCTAACTTCTTATATGGCGTTTATTGAGCAGGGTAGAGCAAGGGAGGGTGACCAAATTCTTATTGATTGTAGAACAGGTTCTCTGGGCATTATGTCTTCTCAGATACTTGAGAAAATCGGCGCGAGGGTGACAGGACTTACGAGTTCACCAAATAAAAAAAACAGTCTTCAAAATATGGGTAAACAAATACTTCTTCATGAGGAACTGAAAGACCAGAAATTTGATATTATTCTTAATTCCCGAGGAGGTATCTCCTTAAAAAAAGACTTTAAAAGATTAAAACCAAATGGACATTTAATTTCTATTGGTATTAGTGATGCTCTAGGAAAATCTTTTTTTAAAAAATGGAAAACTCTTCTATCAATGCCTTGGTTTTGGATTGTAAAACTGATTAATGAAAATAAAAAAGTTTCTGGACTAAACTTACTGAGGTTTTTTGATTATCCAGATTTATTGCAAAAGGCCCTTCAAAACTTTGATCGTTTTGATATAGATGCTCCTCCGCTCAGTGTTTTTAAGGCCAGGGAGATAGGAGAGGCGCAAGAATTTATTGAGAATAGAAAAAGCTCTGGAAAAGTTATCTTATCTTGGAGGGATTGATGTGTTTTTCTGTTGAAATCAATCGCGATTTAAAATATCTTTCAAACTTTTTTAATGCCCAGATTGATCAAAGATCCTTTCTAGAACTGGATCGATTAAAGGAAGAATCAGATCTTTATAAAACTCCAGCCGCTGATAATCGTATTTTTCCTAACGTCTATGCGCCAGTCATTATTTCTTCTCATAATCAAAATATTTTAACGCCTATGCGGTATCGACTAAGACCCCATGATTCGAAGCAAGAGGTACCTAGCAAGTATAACCTCTTTAATGCGCGACTAGACTCTTTGACAACTAGAAAGACATGGAGGCCATTACTTGGTAAAAACCATGGGCTTTTTCCTTTTGTACGCTTCTTTGAATGGGTAGAGCATGAGGGAAAGAAGAAGCTCATAAGTTTTTATCCAAAAAATCGAGAAATCATGTGGGCACCTTGCCTTTATGATCTATGGAGAGAACCTAGTGGAAAATACTCTATTCTCTCTTTTGCTTTGATTACTGATGAACCTCCAAAAGAAATTTTAGAGATGGGTCACGATCGCTGCCCGATCTTTCTCAATAAAAACTGTTGGCAAGATTGGTTAAATCCTAGGAATAATGAAATTAAACAAAATTTAGACCTTCTAAAAAACCAAGAAAATGTTTTTTATGACTATCAGTGGGCCAAGTAACTGACTGAAAGTGTTTGATAATAGAATGTGAGAAAAATGATTATTATCGATAAAAATTCAAAGGTTATCGACTTAGTTAGAGAGTCGGTGAACTCAGGTGAAGAAGTTGAGTATGAAATCATTCACGCAGTTGATAACCCTGATGAAAATGGGACTCTTGATCGCGATAAAGTTCAATTCGATGTCATTATCAAAGTTGTTTATCCTGAATCCATTATCGATCATATTTTAAAAATTAGTCAAAAGACTCCAGTCGTTCTTGAGGCGCTAGCTAAGAGTAAAGGAGTAAACCTAGAGTTTTCCATCCCATCCGGTATTATTATAAATGTAGAGGATATTTTAATTGAACGAGTCCTTGAAAACTTAGGGACTAACGCTATTAAATTCACCCCCAAGGGTGGAACAGTAGAAGTTTATGTAAAATCAGATAATAGCTATATTTACATTCATATTAAAGATTCCGGTACGGGAATGAATGATAAAACAAAGCATAAGATTCTTACAGGTCAGAGTACGACCTCCGAAGGGACAAGTGGCGAAAAGGGGATCGGTCTTGGGATGGACTTTGTTCGAAATGCCATAAAAGTTCACAATGGTCAGCTTGTCATTAATACAGCACCTAATCTGGGTACAGAGTTTGTAATAAGCATTCCCTTTAAAGATGTGGATAAAGAAGTCGCATAAGATTTCATATACTTAGGCTAACTATATAATTTTCCAGGCCCTTTCTCTTTTACGACTTTTCAGTTAATTATAGCAGCTATGATCCAGCTTAATCCTTATGAATACTCCTCTGAAAATGCGGTAGCTTTAGCACCAGAACAGGTCAAAAAGCTCCCTTTAGTTCCTTTTTATCATATTTTTAAAAGTGCAGAGGAATCTTTTGCTTTAAGTCTTCTAACAATGGCCAGCACCAAGCAAAGGCTAGCTCTGCTTGATATAGACCTTTGGTCAAAGGATGAAATATCTCCAGAAGACTTTAACTACTGGGTTCAAATCTACTCGAGAGAAGAGCTTAGAGGTCATTCTATCGCTCAAGAGTTCATTAAAAGTGAGCAGTTTCAGCTGTATCTGAAAGGTAAATTTAATATCTATACTTTTGACTTAGAAGAGCCAGAGTATCCGGACCACGATCACTTTTTTCTTACGGACGATAACCTTCTGCTTTTTGAATACGATGAAGGTTTTCCTTTTGCGGATGAGATCCAAGAGATGATAAGAGACCTTTATTCTGAGATGGGTGTTGAAAAAGCATATGCCTTTCTTTTTAAAACAGTAGCAGAAGACTTCCTGGACTACCAAGAGCAGTCCTATCTCACCAAAAAGAGAAGACTAGAGGAATTTGGATTTATTGATTATTACGAGAGCCTTGAGTTTGAAGCGCCATTTCGAAGCTTCGAACAAGTTGATGCATTTATTCATACGAAAAAATCTCACGCTCTACCTAAAATAGAAATTAAGCACTCTCATGAATTTTCTCTTGTTTCTAGTTTGGAAAATAATGATATCCAAAGCGAAATAAAATCCATCGAAGATGGGGCAAGATTAGAAAATCTTGAAAGATCTTTAGTATATATGATGAATTCAAGTCTTTCTTTTCATCAGGGTCTTAAAAAGGGAAAGATTGCTCTTAAAAAGGTCTCCATTAAAACTCTCAATAGAATTCAGCTTGGTTATCAATATGTACGGAAGTTAAAAGAATCCGTTTTAGATTCTTTTGATTTTAGAGAGCTTTATAAAATTGGAAACTCTCTTATTCGCATCAACCAGGGAATTCTTAAAAAAAATCAAGAGTTTGGAACAAGCTTTGTAGGTCCTTTTTGGTCTGAGTTCTATCAAACTTCCCTAGAAGAGACTTCGGTTCGTTATAAGGACTTAGACGGTAGTGAAAAAAATGTTGAAGATCTGAATAGTTATGAAAGTTGGGCCACGATGGTTCAGGAATTTTCACTTTGGTGTAAGTTCTTTTCTGTCTTTCAACAGACATTTGAAAAATTAAAGGCAAACTCTCAAGTTATGAGTACCTACTATGCTAACTATGATCTTGATGATATTGATTTTGAAGTCCTTTTATTAAGCTGCTTTGCCAATTATACCAATAGCGCTCTTAACAACTCTGAGGATCGTAAGTTAGGTATTACAATTAAAGAGTATCGAAACCTTATTGAGAAATTACTTGCTAATCAACTTGATCTGAAGGGATTTGTTGAATCCTTTGGTCTTAGTGGACTAAAATCGGTAAACGGATATCTAGAATACCTTATTGATTTTCACCTTGCGGGTTATAATCTTTCGGATGTAACCGAAGAAAAGGCCAAATACCTTGGTGGACCTCTTCTCTTAAGCGTTCATTAATTTTTTGGAAAAAAACTATCATAAATTTGCTCCATATTCTTTAAAAATGTGGAGTTTTTCATATAAAGGCGCTCGACAAGAATCTTAGTCTTTTCTTCGACTTCAGATTGAGATTTCTTGATTAATGGATTTATTTGAGAGTAATTGATAAAAATGTCATTGACTGCTTTAAGAAAAGAGTAGATTTTATCAAGTCTTTTCTTTTCTTGTTCCAGATAAGATTGAATATCATACTCTTTTCCAATTTTTTCTTCTCTTTGACCACCAAGTTTCCTTTTATCTCCAACGAGATCAAGTACATCTTCAAAGCCAGTAAGATCATTCTTTAATTTATTAGGTATCTTTTTACTCATAGGTGTCCTCGTCGTCTTCCTCTCTCGTTTGAGCGATGGCCCGATCAATTTTTTCAACAAGCTGAATGTTTCGAGTTAGTTGCCTTTGATTTCCTATTTTTTGATTAAAGTTATCGAGAATTTTATAGGTATCCAAATTAATAATTTTTTGAACAAGGGCATCGACTTTATTAAGAAGGCCGATCTCTTTTCCTTTGAGTCTTCTTGATTTGAGGGAATTGAAATATTTGGTGATATGTTCAGAGTTTTTAAACACTTGAACGCCTCCACCATAATTAAGATTGGCCTTTGTAATGACTACGGTTGGGTAGGGGATGCTTGGATGGACTCCAATGGTACGCAAGGCCTTTTCAATGTTAGATATGATTATTTCAGCGGAATCATCTGCATGATCAATTTCAATGAAGTAAGGTGATTCACCAACTTTACTTCTTTTGAAACGATCGCAAAGACTTTCGACTTCGAAGTTTTTAATCTTAAGTTCATCAAATAAAGGTAATTTCATATATCCCTAGTATAGTCGAAATCAGCGAATTTAAAAATTCCTGTTTTAATTTCCCTTATTCTTGTAAACTAACCCTATGATTAATTATGAACATATCTTAATGCCGGTTGAGTTTACTCGACTTTATATCGCCAACATGGAGAGTGTTGGAGTCCATTTTAAGTCTCTGGCAGCTAAAGCTGTAAATAATAAATCCTTTTATCATTTGGCAAAAATGACTTTTCCAATGGAGTATAATGGTGATTTTGACTTTGCTGTTGTACTTAAAAAATTAGGCTGGCATGGCGTTCGTGACCAGATGACGGCCCAATATCTTTCTTACGCCCAATCAGGCCAATTTAAGAAAGATTATGATATTAGACTTATTCATGAATTGACGGACCTTGAAGAGACCTTTTCAAATTACCGAATGCAAGGATTTTCGAGAGTTTATTTGCTGGGGTTTTATTTTAAGCTTTGGCAAATTACAGGAGAAGACCCTCTTTATGCCAATGAAGTCTTTGCAAAACTAAAAGATAAAAAATTTACTTCTCTTCTTCAGATTTCATCTTCTCGTACAGAGTTTCTCGATATCCTCTTAATTCTCATGCTCCATTTTCAAGAGTTCTTAGGTCTTCCCAAGCTCTCTTCCCATATTGCTAATGGAAAAGCGTTTAGGGAAATCTTTGCTGAACTTAAAGATCCTCAAAAAAAGCAGCTAACCCAAAATCTGTCTTATTATACGATGTCCATTGGAGATGAGAACTTTCTTTTTAAGCCACTTCCTTAACGATAATCAAAATCTTCCAGAGAAGCGTATTCTTTTTCAATTTCTTCTTTATTTATTTTAAGAGTACCTCTCTCAAATAAGGAGCTAAACTTTTCCGGTATTTCTCGAAGCACTTTTGTCGATAGAGGCTTGACTTGGAGGTTTGAGTAATTCTCTTTCACTTTAACATTTCGATACTTTATTTTTGGAGTGTAAGGAAATTCATCAATATCAAGAGTAGACCAATCAACACCTCTAGACCTTGGTTCTGGTAATCGGTCCTCAAGACTTGCGAAGTTTCTATACTTTTCATAGGAGTTCACATCACGATAACTACTAAGACCTTTAGGGCTGGTCTGAGAGGCTACAGGGATTTTTTCTGTACTGACTTTAACAGTTTCTTCTCCCAGGATCAGTTTAGAGGAGTCTTCAGTAATCGTGACAGGTTTGATGATCTCAAGCCTTGTCGTGTTACCTTTAAAAAGCTCCACAGTGCTATTAAGGCGAAAAATAGACCACAAACTTCGACTGGGGCTAGTTTTTCTGACAACTCCCAAAGCATAGGTCTCGCCAGATTTTTTAATGAATTTAGCTTGATCTCCAACCTTGAGCCCTTCTTCTTGCCCTTTATTAATTAAAATCGTTCTTTTTGAAGAGGAGGTAGATAAAATCTTTAGAATGAGTTGATTTTCCACGCCTAAAGCAAAAGTCTTCTGGCAGATGAGAATCATAAAAATAAGAGTTAAAACTTTTATCATAATTTATTTTTTATGCTGATAATTCTTCCTGGGTAACCAGTAACCTTAACTTTGATTTGTTTATAGATGGGATTCCAATTATTTGTTTCAATGATGTATTGAGGAGATACAAGGACATCAGCATTACTGGTACGAATAGCATTATAGCTAGCAGCGGCCTTAACATCATATTCTTTACTCAGTAGTCTTTCAATAAAGCCCGGTTTTCCATCACCATAATCGACGCCATCAGCATACTTGGAGTCTCCGCTGACTTTAAAGAGATGGAGAAGATAGACTCCGGAAGCATAACCTGTAAGCTTTTTAGTCGTGTCGACCTCAATTCTTGCTGTCATATCGCTATCAACTTTAAGATGGATTCCAGAATTTAAGTGACTTTTATTAATAGAACTACAAGAGGATAGCCATAACATTGCTAGGGTAATAAAGCCTAAAACTTTCATGAAAACTCCTTTTCTAAAGTTTCAGTTTTACGCAGGACTATGTCAAATTTTAAGATTACGATTGATACAATTCAGAACATCTTCACTTTCTTTCCAATCATTCTTATCCATACATGTTCTGTAAGTAAGATTGACATAGGCATTACAACTCTCTTCTGTTTTAAAGTGTTTTAGGACTTTTGATTGGTAACAAAAATAGGAGAGCTTTTGATCGATTATGGCCTTTGTTTTGTTGAACTGTTGAGTCGGTTTAATAGAAAGTACTCGTGGATGTTGATTTAATTCGTTGGTCTTTTTACTTGCTAAACTTGAACAAGAAATCATGAGAAATATTAGGAGAAGATCACGATTTTTCATAATTAATAATAATTCTAGCATTCTTAAGAATTACTCTCAAGTTTAAAGAAAGTAATATCGTAATACTCAGTTTTAAAATATTAATTTTTGTTTTTTTACGGCCGATAATAGATTAGTTACTACGAATAATTCAAAGGGGTTGAAGATGATTTCTAATGAAATCTACAAATTTTTCGCAGATTTAATCTATGAAAAATCGGGAATGTTATATCAAGAAAAAGACTATTATAGACTTGAAACAAGACTTACTGATATGATGAAACTCTTTGATGTTGAATCACCGGAAGCTCTTCACACATTGTTTAAGGGCACTATAACTCCAGATATGAATGCGGTTCTTTTAAATGTTTCAACAAATAATGAAACTTATTTTTTAAGAGATGTTAAACCATTTAATGCACTTACTCTTTCCGTAATTCCGGAAATGATTAAGCAATATGATTCAGGAAAATTTAAAATTTGGTCTTGTGCTTCAAGTACAGGGCAAGAAGCCTTTTCAATCCTTATGACAGTTGATTCTAAACTCCCTCCTGCTTTTTTTGCAAGATTACAGGTGGACGGTAGTGATATTTCAGCTCAGGCGCTCCAAAAAGCAAAAGACGGAGTTTATAATGGACTAGATGTTCAAAGAGGTCTTCCTATTAATCTTCTCATGAAGTACTTTGAACAACTTCCTGATGGAAATTGGAAAGTAGTCGATAAACTTCAAAATAAGGCCGATTTCAAAGAATTTAACTTACTGAACGGTACCTACCCAAAGAACTATTATCATATTATCTTTTGTAGAAATGTTCTTATTTATCAAGATAAGGATAATAAGAATAAGATTCTTAATAATATTTATGAAGCTCTTATGCCTGGTGGTTATATGTTTATGGGAAGTGGTGAGAGTCTCATTGGAATGGATACTAAATTCGAAAGATCAACCCACGAGGGTATGACCGTTTATAAAAAACCAGAATAAATTATTCTAAGTATTTAGGCAGATTGATGATCATAGTTGTACCATGATCATCAGGATGACTTTCCTTTTCTTTTGATTCGACACGAATATCTCCT
>CBDUBC010000101.1:0-11283 GCA_965365285.1 uncultured bacterium | reverse complement strand
CACGCTTTCCAAGCGTGCGCCTTCGACCACTCGGCCAACTCTCCAAGAAGCTCAATTAAATATCAAAAGCGTACTCTCTTGTCTATTATCTTGCTTCGCAGCATCTTCTTTTCATTGTAAATAATGAACTTAACCGATTGAAATTTATTTGCAACAAAATGCATCCCTAAGTAAAAATTGGAGTAATTAGGGTTTTTCCCAATCATTAATGAGCTATTTTTCTCTTATACTGGAATAAAGAAATATGTCGTTATCAATAGAGCTAATACAGCTTTAGTACTACAGACTGGCCACCGAAACTCTCTCCTCTAAATGGTTAAGGCTTACAACCTCAAGTATAACCTTTGAAACATTAGAGGGTGTCATTACTTTCTTAAAGTTGATGTTCACACCATTTTTTCTAAAGTGATTCTTAAGATGCCAAATTTTTGAAGTGAGCTTGTCCTCAATATTAGAAATAAAGTCGTCGTGCTTGGATTGGACTTCAAATACAAACTCTAAACCTCTCCTGCTTCTTTTTTCAAAGAAGAAACATTCGAATTCATTCTTTAAATCTAAATCCATCATATATTTTGTAAAGGAAATAATTATTGAAGAAAGAGTTGATGTTTGATCAAGGTTAAACTGAAAATCATCGCCTAAATAAATATTAAAGCCTTTGATTTTATTTGAAGTCAAACTATTGAGTTCCTTTTTAAAAGAGTCAAAGAAAAGCTGGTTAGTTTGGGAGGCGAAGACATTAGCCTCTCGCTTTTTCTGTTTAAAGTCTAAAATCAGTTTTTCAACTAAAATATCCTTTTCGGCCAAAATTTTAGATAGATCATTCACTTCATTCCCGCTGTCATAGCAAGCTTTTTCGACTCGATGGATACACTTTTCGAGAGTTTTTATTTTGGCTTCCTTGTCTAGGATTTTTTCTTCAATGACTTGGATATCTTTTCTGTTAGTTTCTAGCTCTAATTTAAGTGATTGTGATTTCTTTTGATAATTTTCAATAAGCTCAAATTTTTCTCTAATTAGTTTATTTTTTTTCTTAAGATCATTTTTGATACTTTCGTTCAACTCTTCCATTCGAAGGCAATTAGCGGTCTCATTCTCTAATTTGATTTTTAAACTTTCAACCTCTTTTTCACAATCTTTGATACTAGTTTCGAGGAGGTTATTCTCTAAGCAGCCAGCATCGTAGTCTTCTATGATTTCTTTGGAGGCTTGCTGCAATTCATCTAGTTTGGCATTGATTTTTATTGACTCAAGGTCTAAATCATTTCGTTTCATCATCAACATAGAGATTCGTTTTTCATGTTCGGCTATACTATCTTCTAATTTCTTAATAATGTCTGTTTTTTCAAGAAGAGCTTTATGTTCTATCTCAACACTCTCTCTATGGATTTGAAGCTGTTTTCGACTTTTTGCAAATGATTTTCTTAGTTTTTCTTCTGCCACAATTTTCTTTTTAACTTCTGATTTAATATTTTCAAATTCATCTTTGTAATTTTTAAGCATTAATTTTTGTTCTCGGATTTTTTCATCAACTATCGTTTTGTTTTTATCTAATTTTTCCGCTGCTGCAATAGCCTTCTCGATTTGATTTTTAATTTCACCGTTTTTATAAATATAATCATTTAAACACTTATTTGTGGCTTCTTTTTTCAGAGATATATTTTTCAGACTATTTTGTTTTTCTTCAAGCTCTTTAATCAAATGATTCTTTTGCTCTTTAATCATTTCTAATTTATTTGAACTTTCATTTAATTCATTATTTATACCAACTTTTTCCTCTTCTATAACTTTAATCTTATCTAACAAATCGTTATTTCTATCTTCTTGATATTTAATTTTATCCTCAAAAGATTCTATGTCCTCTCTTAATTCTTTAATGATTTCTGATAACTGCTTAAGCTTATAAAAATTATCAAGCCCCTTTCTTATTTCACCTCTAAGCCTTTCTTTCTGACTGTAAATAGACATATTAAGCTTTTTCTCTACTTTCACTAGCTCATTAATCTCAGCCTCATTCCTTTCGATTTTCATTAAATTTCTTTCACTAGCTTTTTTCAAGGATACCTTTTTCTCATCACAAACTTGAATCTTATCCTTTAATTCCATTAGATTACTACTCAGCTCATCATTTTCTATGATAAGTCGATTTAAAGCCATCTCTTCAGTACCAAGCCGTTCATTTTTATCCCTTAGCTGGGCCTTAAGAGTTTCTAATAACTGAGAGTCTATTTTAATTCTTGATCCATACTTTTCTTTTTTGATTTCTAAAGATTTAATTTCGACTTCAACTTTCCCAAGAGCCCGTGAATTCTCTAAAACATCCTTTCTACAAAGCCTATAACTTTCTTCAAGCTCATAAACAGAATCCTCTAACTCAAGATGTTCGTTAGTTGCATTTTTGACATTCTCTCTAATATTTTTAAGTTGAGATTCAAGGGCTTCCATTTTTCGTTGACTCTCAAGCTTCGAAACCTTTAAAACCTCTAATTTCTCATTTAAATCTTTGAAGGTCTCATTACATATCTGAATTTCGTTTTGCTTATCTTCAATTTCATCGTTCAAATGAAATAATTCACTTTCTTCATTATTAAAAAGCATTTCCGTAGATTTTATTCCGTTTTCAATATTAATTATTTGAAATTCTAATTTTTCTTTTTTAAGTTCTAGCTCCTTCTTTTCTTTTACTTTTGCGCTTACTTTTTCTTGAATCTGAAGAAGTTCACTCTTTCTTGCATTTATTTCACTTTCATCAAGTAAAACTTTTTCCTCCAATTTTTTTATCACACAATTCAACTCATTTAGATTTTTAAGTTTTGAATCAATTTGATTGGAGACTTTATTTAGGCTTTGAATGAGACTTTCTTTCTCAGTCTCTAATTTGCCTATTTTAGAGTTTGCAAAAAGGATATCTTTTTCTAGTTCTTTATTTTTACAATTTTGCTCTTCTAATTTTTTATTAAGAGATTTTAAAGAGGATTTTTGATCTTTAATCTTCTCTGAAATAACTTTATATTCTTCATTTAATTTTTCATATTCACTCGCAAATTCTCTTTCTTGAGTGATATTAATTTCAATTTCCTTTGATAGACTATTGTTAATTCTTCTGAGGTCCTCAACCTCTGAGTGCCTATCCTCGATTTCAGTTGCTTTTTTCTCAACTGCTATCTTCATATCACCTAATTTTTCTCCTAGGATTTCTTTATTGTTCCTTGATTTCTCAATTTTTGAGTTAAGTCGAGTGATCAAGCTTTCAAATTTTCTATGATTTTCCTGATTGCGTTCGAAATCGATTTCTTTATCCGCAATAGTCTTTTCGAGTTCTCTAACTTCGTTTTCTCGAGCTTCCACTCCTTTCTCAAGCTCTTTATTTACATTTTCTTTATGACTAATTTTTTGAGATAACGAATCTAATTTTTTCTCTAATTTATCTTTATACATTTGAGTTCTTTCTAATTCTGAAGTAACTCTATTTTTTTTCATTTCTAATTCTTCTGCATTCTCCTCTTTTAAAGATAACTCCTTTTCATACTCACTAAGCTTGGTATTTAATAAATTTAATTCTGTAGAGCTGTCTTTTATAATGCTATTTAACTCTTGGAGTTTAATATTCCAACCTTTTAAGGAGTCCTCTAAGCTATCAAATGACTTTTTCTTATTTTTGATATTTTCATATAAGTTTTCTTTTATAATATATTTTGACTCGACCTCTTCTTTTATTGCTTTTGACTTTAACTCTATTCCTAAAATTAATGACTTTTGACTTTCTAACTCTCTTTCATAATTCTCAATTTCAGAATTTACCTGAATAAGTTTCTTTAGCTGACTTTTCTTTTCTGATTGAGCTTTATCAATATCGAGCTTTATAGCTTCAAGTTGAGGAGCTTTCTCTTGAAGTATTTTTTTTCGTTCACTTATAGTAGAAAGTAACTTTGATATCTCTTCTTCTTCTTTTGTATGGACATCCTTACTATCATTAATTTCCTTTTGGATTTCTTCAATCTTAGTTTTTAATTGATCACTTTCTTCTGAATGCTTAACTTTACTTAGATAAATTAATTCAAAATGTTTTTCTGAATTTATTAGGTTTTTTTCTAGGTTTTTAATTATGTTTTGATTCTGAGATATCTCATTATTTTTTTCGATATTTTCTATTTCTTCTTCAGAAATCTGTTCCTTAATATTTTTAAGTTTTTCTTCCAAGCTAGATATTTCACTATCAAGACTTTTAAGTGTTGCTTTTTTCTCCTCACTCTTTCTTTTTTGGGTTTCTAGAATATCTTCTTTTTCAGCTAACTCTTTTTTCTTTAGTTCAACTTCTCTCTGCTTTTGCTCTATTTTTAGTTGATCTTCCTGATTTTGAGAATCTAAGATCTGGTCTTGAGATTTATTAAAATCAGCATCTTTATCTCCCAAAGAGTTATCAACCAAATCTTTTTTGAGCTCCATACTCACATTCCTTTTTTTGAGTTAGTCATATTCCATAGTATTAACGCTCGGCGCGATACACTAGTGGGAATAATCTGCGTCTTGTAAATTGATTTTATCGGTTATTCATTTCGTGAGGCAGGTCTACGGACGGGGTAAAATATGGTGGTACCAGCATAGATTAAATCGGGATCCTTGATTATATTACTATTATGTTTCCAGATCATTCTCCAGTTATCCGTGGTCCCGTATAGCTTTTCAGATATTTTGCCTAAAGTATCACCATCTTTTATTAAATATGGCTTTCCGCTTGGTTTTTCTGGAGGGTCCTCAGGTGCCAAATATCTTAGAGTTTGTCCGACCCTAATTAAGTTCCCACCATCTCCAACATGATCTTCATTCCACCTGTATAAATCTCTCCATTTGGAGGTATTGCCATAGAATTCAATACTAAGTTTCATTAAAGTATCACTTCTCTCAACTACATAATACTTGAACTTTTCCTTATAATTTGAGGCAGAAATCAACTGAACTGAATCTTGATAGGTGAAATCCGGTAAATCTGATACCATAATTTCATTAGCGGTCTTGGAGTCTAACTTGCCTGATAGAACACATAAGATTGCTAATACATACGAAAGGCCAAACATGTTACCTAACTGCAAGTTTGAACCATAATTTCCTGGATAAAATTGATTGAGGCGGGAATTAATCTTTAATTCCATTCGATATATTCGAATATCCCAATAGAGCTTCCAGGGCTTGAAATAGTCCAGATAAAATATAGTTTTAAACCGAGTAGTATTTAACATGCTTTAGTTTCGGAAATATAATGGTGATCTTTAGCCGAATTGATATAAAAAATCATAGATTTTAAATATTTAGATTATTGGAAATATATTCCTCACGGCCATAAGTCTTGGTTTATTAGCTAAAATATATACTTATGACCCAAAAAATAGTGATTTTGCTCCTAATGCCATTTTTAATTAGTCTTTCAACGTTGAATAAAGGAAGGCTGAAAACTCTTCAGTACAAAGCTCGTGAGGGAGAATCCTTAATTGATATTTTAGATAAAATGGGTCTAGATGAGCAAATCTATGGGCCCCAAATAAAAAAACATAATCCTAAAATCATAAATTGGGAAAATCTTAAGGAAGGCACATCTCTTTATATTGAATACGCTGTGGATGCCGACCTATCGCAATCTGATGATTACAACTCGTCTATACTAAAGGGTGACGAAGATTTACAAGAAGAGGTTTTTGATAAGGAAAAGCAGTCTCATAGTGCTACAGACTCAGAGAAATCTACTGCCCCATCAAGGGTATTTTTATATGAGGGACGGCTAAAGACCCTTTATTATAAAGCTAATGAGGGGGATTCCTTATCTGATATTTTGGATAATATGGGACTTAATAAGCAAGTCTATGGTCCTCAAATAAGAAAACATAATCCTAAGATCACAAATTGGGAAAACCTTACGGAAGGCACAACTATTTATATTGAGTACACAGAGGATTCCCAAAAAGTTACCTCCCAAGGTTATCCTTCGCTAAAAATGCAGATGGAAAAAGAGCTGGAGGAAATAGAGGAAAAAAAGAAAATTATTGTCACAAAAGAAAAGTATCCTTTAATTAGTATCACTACTGAAATACCGTCTACGGCTACCATTGTTCATTTATACAATGATAATCTTTGTCAAACGAATATAGCCCAATTTAAACCATTGAATAAGAATTCTCCTTACGAAATACGCTCGGTGAAGGCTTTAAAAGATGGTACTTATAATTTTAGAATAATATATAGGTATGAAGATGGTAGGAGCGGAGACTGCTTACCAGCAAATAGTATTACCTATCAAGTTGATACTACTCCTCCCACAAATCTCTCTAATTTGACTCTTCAGAAATCAAAAGCTCCTGAAACTCCTGCCTTTAGATTTTTTAATGCCGAAATCAATTCCACTTATTCCCTTTTTCTGGGAAAAAATTGTGACAATTTTTTAGAATCCGAAAAGGCTAGTAATAATTTTATTGATATTCAGCTACCGACTTTAGAATATGGAAAACATATTTTTAGCAGCAATGGAATTGATTCAATTGGTAATCAGTCCTCATGTTATTACCATGAAGAATTCAACTACCACCTAAAGCGTAAAACTCCTTCCATTTCTCTTCATGAGCCAAAGGTATACTTAGGTGAGATGACAACTCCTACACTTAAAGTGATGAATATCGCTGATAAAAGTAAAGTCATACTTTACGCCGATCGATTTTGCAGAAAAGAAGTAGGTAAAGGAGAGGTAAATAATGGTGAGGCTCTTATAACCACGAGCCCTTTAAATGAAGGTGAATATTATTTCAGTTTTAAAATTAGTGGTTTTTCTGAATGCTTAACAGGAAAGCAAAAGATCTATAAACTTGGAAAAGTGCCATCTGTTGTACCATTAATTGATGCCTCCGGTGTAGAACAGAGTTTTGATGCATTTTCAAAAGAGGAAAAGAAAAAATTGTCTGAATTGAATTATGAGTTCGCAAAAAAATCTTTTTCTCTTAGTGTATTTTATGCCATATCTACAGGCTCATTTAAAGAGTCAACAGAATCTGGATCTTACACCATTAAATATAGGCAGACTTCTCCGCTTACTATTGGCCTCTTTGCCGCGTATAGAGAACCCGGTAAAATGGATAATTATTTCAGTGGAAGTGCATATCTTTCAAGATTAAATGGGGTAACTGGAAATTTTTCTAATGTTGTAAGAGTGGACCCTGAAGTAGGAATAAATCTTTATTATAACTTCTTAGATGAAAATTATTTTGTTTATCCGTATATTGGTCTAGATTATGAAAGCTTTTCTTCCTTTAACATTGATCAAATAGATATTGGTGAAATACCCGCAAGCTATAAACATCAAATAACTTTTATTACAGCAGGAGTCTCAAAAATTTTAACTTTTGGAACAAGATCTTTCTTAACGAAGGTAAGCTTGAGCCGCTCCATTCTTTCCTCCAACAATGGGACTTACAATAATAAAGAAGACTTTGGCGGTTATAAATATATTCTCTATTTAAGCTATCTCATGAATAAAAATTGGAACGCCAATATTTTCTATAAACAACATCTACTTAGCGGTCCATCTGATCTTGAAATTACCAGAATAGGCCTAGGTATAGGTTATCGTTTTTTCTAGGATTACCTCCTCAAGCCTTTTAACTTATGTAGCTAAAAATATTGGCAATAAACATTATTTATTTAGTACTAAATTTTCATTTTTTTTATGAAAAAACATTGTCTTAGTGACTCCTGTGAGACAGTAATCAGACAGTTGATCGATATTAGAATTTTCTTATTATAATACTCTTAAGCTCTAGTCAGGAATTCCGATGCGAGATTTAGTGTTAAAAAATATTAATCTATTCTATTCATTTTCCCATAGGATTAATAAGTTGAAATATATTCTTCTTAGTCTATCTCTTTTGATTTTAAATTCTTGTGTGGCCCCTAAAGAGGATAAGTTAGATCTCGAAAGTGGTACTGCAAATATGATTGTTTCTGCAGTATCAACCGCTAATAACAAGCTTACTCTAGACGGTAGTGGATTAGAGAGTGCTAAAAAAGTAAGCATCGTTGATCCAAATGGAACCACTCAAAAGTTTATCATCGAATCTAAGTCCTCTACTAGAATTGTGGCAAGACCTCAAAATAACTTTTTTATACCCATAAATAAGGCCCTTTCTTTAATCATATCCGATGCCTTTGGATCTAATTCTTTTGAGCTTTACTTCTCTCTTTCTAACAACTCCGTCACAACATCAACTATCGTCGACGGACAAGTTATGACCAATGATCTGGCAAACTCCGCGGTAACATCTGCCAAACTCGCCGATCTTAGTGTTACTATTGAAAAAATAACAAAGGACTCTATTGATAGCTCAAAAATTATAGATGGTAGTGTTCGCTTAAATGATTTAGATAGCGATTCCGTGAACTCTTCTAAAATTGTGGATGACTCCATATCCTCCTCTGACCTAGCGACGGGAGCCGTTGATTCTACTGCCATTTTAGATGGTACAATTTCTGAGGAAGACATCGGAACAGGTGCAGTAACATCATCTAAAATAGCCGATGCATCTATCACAAATGCTGACCTTGCAATGGGATCTGTAAATTCAAACTCCATTCAAGACGGCTCTATAGGTTCAGATGATATTGCAGACGGAAGTATTAACTCAAATAAAATTACAAACGGATCTGTAACTGGAGATGATCTAGCTTCCAACTCAGTCACAAGTTCGAGTATCGCAGATGGAACTATTACATCTGCTGATTTAAAAGCGGGATCGGTCACTTCATCTCAAATTCTCGATTCAACTATTACCTCAAGTGATCTTGGTTTAGGAAGTGTAACCTCCATAGCTATAAGTGATGGAACTGTCACCGCTGATGATATGGCCGACTCTACTATTACCACAGTTAAGATCGGCGATTCTCAAATTACAAGCGATAAGATTGCAAATGATAATATCATAACCTCTAAAATCTTAGATTCTAATATTACAACTGCTAAGATCGCTGACCTCGCTATCACAACTGAAAAGCTTGTTGATAGTAGTGTTACATCTTCTAAGCTTGCCGATAATTCAGTTGGTGCCTCTCAAATCCAAAATGGTGTCATCACTGCTGATAAGCTTGCATCCATGAATGCTAACACAGATGAAGTTCTCAAATGGAATGGATCTGCTTGGGTTCCAAGTGGACTTACTGGCCTAACGCTTAAAGGTTCCTGGGATGCAAGTACAAATAATCCATCTTTACCAACTAACTTACCAGCAGGTGGTGTTAACGAAGGGGACTACTACATCGTTGGGACAGCGGGATCCACTGTTATGGATGGATTTAGCGAATGGGAAGTTGGTGACTGGCTAATCGCCACACCTGAAGGATGGAAAGAAATTAATAATACTAATAGCATATCCTCTGTATTCGGAAGAACTGGTGTCATCTCGGCCCAAACTAATGATTACACTTGGGCACAAATTAATAAATCTATTTCAAGCGTGGGGGATATAACCGACGTAGATCTTACCGCAATAGCAACAAACCAGGGACTCATCTGGGATGGTACAAAATTTGTTAAAGCAGATATACTCCTTGCTTCTGGACATACGGTCACAAATGCAGATCTCGCTGATGATTCAGTCACTTCACAAAAAATTTCTGATGGAACCATAGCTTCAGCTGATCTAGCAGCAGGTAGTGTAACAAGTGATAAAATAGCCTCTGGAGCGGTGGCTACCACCAATCTAGCCGACGGTTCTGTTACCTCAGCTAAGATTCAGGATGGTACGATTTTAAATAATGATATATCTTCCTCTGCTGAAATATCGCGTTCTAAACTAGCAAGTGGAACCGCAAACACCCTCGTTGTTAACGATGGGTCTGGAAAATTGGGATCCTTAGCTCTTCTTGATGTCGGACGCGGAGGAACAGGAGCAACTACAGCTTCGGCAGCAAGAACTAATTTAGGGCTTCAAATTGGTACGGACATCCAAGCCGCTGATCCTCAACTTAATGATATCGCTGCAGTTACACCTCAAGACAATTATTTCTTATCTTCAAATACTAGCAACTTGATTTTAAGATCTCCTTCTGATTCGAGGGCATCTTTAGGTCTTGGTTCCGCTGCGGTTGCTGACTTACCATCATGTACTTCGCCTCAGGTCCTTTCTTCTAATGGGACCACTATTACTTGTACCGATGTAAGCTCAAATAAAGTTATTAAAGCATCCTCTTCAAGTGATAATGCTATTGCTCGATTTAATGGCACCAACGGTGGAGTCATTCAAAATTCATCTGTCGTGATAGATGATTCTAATAATATTTCAGGAATTTCATCTTTAACGACCAATGGGGATATCAATTTAAATGCTCAATCTAAATTAAAATTTCACGATCTTGATAGCAGTAATTATGTAGGACTAAGGGCCCCTTCAAATGTAAGTTCCAACGTGGAATGGATTCTTCCGAACTCTGATGGAGCAGATGGCCAAGTTTTAAAAACCAATGGTTCAGGTGTGCTCTCGTGGACTGCAATATCTTCCGATGCCATAGATATAACTTCCGAGTTTGGTGAAGTTACCGAGTCCGCCTACAATGCAGCTAAAGTCGGAAGATCCGTTCTTGGAGAACTCCCTATTCAAACAGTAGGTGGTGGACTGAACTCGGATAGTCGAACGCTCACTAATATAAGTAGTGATTTTCTCATTCCTGCTAATTCTAAGATTGTTGGATTTGCCTTCTACGTTTGGAATTTGAATGATGGGGGCTCCTCTGTAAGATTTAAATTATTTTCTAGTAGTGGTACACTTCTCGCTGAATCAGCTCCTATTAATGTTTCAGCTGGAGCGAATGTACATAAATATTTTCTCCTAGGATCAAATCCCGTTACTATTAATCAAGATGCTTATGTAGGCCTTTCTACTTCTGTGAGTAATCGAAATATAGGTTTAAGAATAGGTCAGCATGAAAATGGATATGAAGGCAGTATTATAAGGATGGGCTTTTCATCGACTGGGAACGCGACCTCCACTACAATAAATGGCTCTGCAATAATTATTCAGGCCATTTATGGGGAAGCAACTGCTGGAACAACTGCACCTAAGGTACTTTCTGATACTGACTCGGATACTAAGATTCAAACTGAGGAATCTTCAAATGAGGATAAGATTCGATTTGATACAGCAGGAACAGAGAGAGCGGTTATTGATTCGAATGGCTTCACACTATCTAGTGGTGTCTTCACAGGGGATGGTTCTGGTTTAACGAATATTGGAGCCTCCTCCATTGCAAGTGGCA
>CBDUBC010000100.1:0-11752 GCA_965365285.1 uncultured bacterium | reverse complement strand
AGCAATATTACTTTCTCTTTTCTTTTTTCTGGCTGAGGCAGGACCTCTTTTTTTCAAAAGGTCTTGTTCTAATTGAACTTGAGGTACTTTATTGTACTGTTGTGAGCGAGGTACATAACGGGCCATCTTTTCATTAAAGCTTTCTGGCATATAGTTAGAGGTACACGATACAAGTAAAAAAAGTAGCAGGTAATATTTCATCTCTAAAGTCCTTGAGAAGGTCCCTAAAGACTATCGGAGGAAATAAAAATTAATTAATTTTTAGTGTTGTGAATCGCCTTACAGGCAGCTCCATCCCATCAAAATGGTTGAAAATTCTTTTTGGTCGGCATTCCAAACGGAATGACAAAACTTAGATGCATATAGATTTTTAGGCCCATCTAAGGTTTCAAATTTACTTATAAGCTCTTTAGGGCATTGGACCTCAAATATTCCTTCTTCGTTTTTTACAGGTCTTGAGATTGTGATTTTACCCTTTTCCGATATATGAAGACCGTAATAATACCCTTCTTCTTCCATCGTGAAGATAAGACCTTGATTTTTGATTAGAGTTGGAGTGTAGTCTCTGGGAATGGGAAAACGCTTAACCTTATTTCTTTTATCAAGTACATAGGCATGGTTCAAAAGAGTCTCAGGGGACTCTTGAAGCTCTTTTAAAAACACGTCTGCCAAAAATATGCTGGGATTGGGTTCTCTATGGTTCTTACACGGAGAGTCCCAAAGTATAGTTTCTCGTCCCTCAAGTTTCTTCTCACTTGTTAGCCAAACCTTAAAAGGAATTCCATTTCTTTTTACAAATGAATTGAGATGATTAAATTTTTGATCACTATCATCAAGTTCTAAGATCCTCATCCAACCATTCCAAAGTTTTCCAGCCTTATCAGAGCATTCTGAGTTCAGTGGGCAGCCTTTGTTGAGCTTTCTAAAAGCGATATCTTCAGCGTAAGAGGTGAGAGATAGTAAAACTATAAAAATAAAGTATTTCATGCCTTTATTCTAATCGAGATTAGAATTTATTGACAGTAGAGATGATGATTCCACCTGAAGCCTTTTAAAAACTCTATTGCTCCAGTCTGGTTATCGGAATCGAGATCCTTTAAAGAATCCACTATACTATAAATGGTACTTTCATCCTGGCCAGCAGTCTGCTTATAAAATCCATTATTAGGCTCAGCAAGGAAATTACCAAAAGCGGCGCCGTTTCTTACCTTACTACCGGAACCGCTTCCTCCAGCATTAAGAAGGTTTTCATTTGCTCCACAGTATTTATTTCCTAATGCTGTAAGTTTATCATAAACAGACTGATTAAATTTAGGCTCGCCAGTTTCAGGTATAAAATCTTCTTCAAGAAGTCCACCAAGTGGTAGACTCGCTCCTACGCCTTCAGTACTTACAAATCTATTAAAATAAACATTAAGATTGGTACCTGAAGGAAGAGCACATCTTCTTTTGACAGCAGCTTCTTCCTCTCCATCGACCGAGGATGTTCCCGCTGTATCTTCAATAGAGTAATTCGAGCAACAGGCTTCATCACTGGTTGTGACTTCTCCTAATTTCTGACAGCATATGAATTCATTTTCCGAAAAAACTGGATTCAGAGCGACTTTGTCTTGAAGAGTTGTTCTGTAAATTCCAGCACTTCCATTATTGGGAGTTGAAACGTCTACTACAAATCCTTCATCTTCATTATAAAGTGTGTGCGGATAACGAAGGGGCATCGACTTATTATTTATATTAAGAGAGGTATCCCAAATAAAAGAAAAGGAGTTTTGTTCAAATTCAGTTCGAAGATTATTAGAAGTATCAAATATTCCCGGGATCATTTGATCTCTTTCACTATTGCAATAAATAGGTTCAAAAGGTATTTGAGGAATGCCTAAAAGCTCTAAACGACCAAACTTTGTAAGATAGTAGAGGTCATTTCCACCTTTCATTGCCTGTCCATCTAGTGAGCTAATATTAGTATCCTTACTTGTACCAGAAACATTAAACTCTATTACAACACCAGCATAAGTCCAGTCGCTTTTATCTTTATCAGCTGAAACAAGCATAAGATCATAACCATCATTACTTCTGAAAATACAATACCACTCTTCATCGTCGACTACTAAATCTGCGGCCCCACCAAGGGTTTCAATCGTTGTTTCAAGACCATCTCGACATTTTGTATCTCCAGTCGTGCTTGCAGTTGGAGTTGCCTCAATGAATGGAGTCGTATCAACTTCTTCCCCTTCGTCCATATATCGAATATAAACATCTGTTATCTGAGTATAACAAGTTGTAGGATTGGCAGTGGCTCCATTACAGCCAGGCTTTCGTGCTCCCATATAAAAAGGTAGATAAAAGATGGTTGCTGGACCAAGAGGGTTAGTTATGTAATTCACATGCTCTGTTTGCTTAGAATATGGAAATTTACTTGTAGCATAAGGGGTAGCTGTAAAGGGGACGCGTGAACTTAGCGTTTTATATTGAGTGACCGAGCCTGTAGTAGGAGTTTCATCGGGAGTCGTATCCAAAACCCCAACCCTTCTATCATTAGCTAGTTCAGAGGGGAAATCAATCTCAAAGTTTTCGCCTCGTTCAATTGGGACCTGAGCACAGCCTCCCTCATCTGAGTCACCCAGACCGGTAACTGCCGAACCGTTTATTTCATCCGGAGTGTCCTTTTCTCCAGGTGCCAAACATAACTTATCATAGTCCTTGTTATAGTTATTTACAGAAACATTTGGAGGGACATCAAATGGTGCTACACTTTGATAGTTCAAGCAGGCAAAGTTAGTGATATTAAAATTTAGTCTATTTGCTATTCGCCAGTCATGTGTGCCGTCTGCAAATTTACGTATCATACCTCCACCACAACAAGTTTTTTTACCGGTCTCATTCATAGTTTTCCATTGATAATGGCGAGGGAGTTTAGGTCTTTCATTACTATTTAAGGAAAGTCTTGGTGCTTGGTAGTAAGGCTCTGTTGTTACGACCCCGTCTGCTTTGTCTTCAACATCGACAATGGAATATCGCGAGTAGCGTCCATCAGAGGATGGATTGTTTTGAGGTAGCCTAGAGGTTACAAGCTTATAATCTTCCTCTTGCTGAGTCGAAATTATGTTGGGTGAAGACGTCGTTCGATTATACTGAGTATGCATAGTGACGGTGTTGTTAATCTCTCGACAGCATCGATTTAGAGTCATATCATAGTTTCCAAAATCCTCAGAGCTGACACCAGGTTTTGGTTGTCCTTGGGAGCAGACGAGTTCCTCTCTCCAAAACTGAAGTTCAGCACCTGTGTTTCCAAAGTAGCTGCTGTCATAAAGAAGGGCCTCTTCAACATGGAGACGGTTGGGGGAGCAGTCTAGATTGGTATGGCAAATAGCTCCAGCTTTTCTTAAACAAGCATCTTTAGCTAGCACCTTTTGATCGATTCTTCCTAATATATTGAGTGGATCGGCTTCAATATCTCTAAATGGAGAGATTCCTGAAGAGTCTCTTGTTTCATAGCCGCAAGTGTTTTGTTGCTGTTTAAGTTGAAGAATATCAGCACTATTATCGAAAATATAATTACCAAATTGCGGATTTGCCTCACTTACGCTATCTGCTTTATAAGGTTCCGTATTGAAGACCGGACAATTTACAACTCGATCCGCTCCTACCGTACTGGAATCACAATTAGAAATTTGATTTATAAAATCAGTTCTTAGTTTTGCGTCTTGAGCACGATGCGATTCAAGAAAAGGATCACTCTCTGATTGAGTCACAATCTTTCTTGATGGACGACAAACTCCCCAGTCATTGGTGTTGGTAGTACTTAAAAGTGCATTATGAGTCATATTCTCTCGAACATCGGCCGGAAGAGAATTTGTAGCGAGCACGTAATTCTCAGGACGGCCTAAAATATTGGCCTCCTGACCATAGAGATAATCTAAATTACTATTTGGTGATCGAATTACTTTATCATTAAATCTTAGAGAGTTAAGACCAGCACAATAAAAGTTCGGAGCACAGGCCCATAGCCTATCGGCCTTGGTATCTACTAAGTCGGATCTAAAGTTTTGCTTACAAGGAGCACCCGCACCTCTATAAACACATCTCTTGGCACTAGCGACTGGCTGGAAGCCATGGAGAAAATCCATGAAGGTCGCACTTTCTAACTCGTCATTTGCCACCTCATTTCCAGAGGAGTCAAATACAGGCCAACTTGTTTTAATTCTTGTAACGTCTTCACAAAGATATTCCCATCCTAGCTTGGTGACACAATCTAAATCCTTACTGCAGACATGGTAGCTTTGACATGTTCCTGCAGCGTTTTGACGACTATCAATGAGAGAAAGAGAAGGATTATAATCATAATCTGAGACAACATTATTTCCAAGATCTTGAATAACATTAATAGTTAATGGGGTATTATCCGTTAGATCAGCAAAACTTTGATTAATGGCCAAAAAGAGTTTTGTTGAAGTAGAAGTCACTCTTCTTCCTGTACCAATAGCAAACCAGCTAACCCCATCAAAACTTCCGATGACCGCACCTTTATTAAAACCGTACCAGTCTCTTTGATATCCATTTGCGTAGTAGGCGGACTGAGTTTTTAATCTATTTTGTCTTTGAACAACGGCACTTGTATTTGGTCGATGACTAAATGGGATCATCGTTGGCGGAACCCAGCAGGCCCTACCAAATATCGTGTCTTCATAATTCCCACCGGTAACATTAAAGCCCTCGTTATCTTCTCTGCTGGTTGTAAAGCCTACCGCTTGTAAGCCTTTTCCTCGCTCACTACTTGGAAAGGCACTAAAAACATCAAACCAATTATCTTTGATACAAGAAGGACAAGGAGTATAGAAGCCATTAGTAGTTTGAATAATATAGCGTTGATCAAATTCGATATTGATGACTTTAGCGGGAACGGCCTTACTTAAATCGACTTCCATGAAGCCTAAAATGGCGTTTATATTCCAGCTCTCTTCTTGGGGAGAGGAGAGGTTTCTTTCATCGAGATAATAAAACCTCTCGCCCTCTTGAGCAATAGAGGTTTTATCTTTGATGGTTGTGAGATCATCCACAGGTTGTCCATCGACCTTTCTAAAGAAGCGGTGAGGAGTTGAACGTGAAGATAGAGTTATTTTCGTATCTTGAAACGGCTGAGGCTCAATTGGCTCGTTAGGAATATCACACTCAATAGCCGTGATATTACTTGAGGTATCAAAAATGGCCTTTAAACCAAAGTCAGGACAAAATGGTTCTGTAGGATCCTCTGGGAAAGGAAAGGATTCACATCCGCATCTCAGCCATACATCTTTTCTAATTTGCTTATAACGATCCTCGAAGGATTGTCCTTCTGTGGTTGGGATACAAACATTTTGAAACTCAAATTCAGGAGATTCCTTTTTTCCCTCCTCTAGACAGAGGTATTGAGCTAATAGCTCTTGAAAACGCAGTTGAGCATCGAGTACTTCATCCGTATTATCCTCTTCAACAATAGGATCTCTCACTACATTTGGACAAACATAGTAAATTTGTGGCCAGTTAAGAAAATTAAGAGGATCAGAGGAGATATCGGAAAGGGCCTGTAAATAATCAGAAGAGCTCGAAGCATTTGGTCGCTCTCGTCCGTCATTTACACATTGTCCCTCAAGACAACAATCAAATCCTTTTGCCGTACAGCTAGCGTTTGTACAGGCCGTCTCTCCACCAAAGGGATCTGCATTCAAATCAATCCGTAAAAGAATTCCTGCGAGATCAATAGAAAAAAGAGGAATTTTATTTAAAATAGTAATTGGTAAGTTTTGATTTGTTGTTGAGTTATAGTTTTCACTATAAAGGCTAATATTTGTTCCCTGAGTGATCGCAACACAACCGACACAAATATCAAGAGGGATGAAAGCGTTATCAGAAGTTCCAGATTTTGCAGTACCAACGGTAACTCCAAATTTATTGAAGATAGGAAGGTCCCCATCACAAGTGATTTGGTTCTCTGCCTCAAGCTCGGGAGCGAAATCAATTCGAAATAATCTTTCAATCGTACCTGTTGTAAAATTACTTTGAATAATGGGAACAGCTCTAACCCGCAATTGTTTTTTTGTGAAATCATTATCAAAACTTACGACAAGACAATAATTTCGATTAAAATTGGCTACATCACTCGTCGCCACACCTCTTGCATTTTTAGGAAAAGAATTTAGGAATTCATGAACTCTTTTCCCTCGAAGGTAGGCCACAGTTTTTGTGTTTTGAGAAATAGTCAGAGTCCCCTGGATTTCTACTCCGCCTGAAAACCAGTATAAATTTTGGGAGCTGCTAAAGGTTGGTTCTGTGGAGGAGGTTGAAGTGGTATCATTACCCGAGGCACCTAAACTGCTACGCTTATACTTCGCGCTTTGAGGAGAGATGTTCAAGCATCCTGAGATGAAACTCATTAAAAATAGGAGAAGTAAAACATTTCTCATCCGCGCTAGACCCACCTTATAATTTTCAACTGTTTATCGGCACAACTTTAATTTTTGTTTACCTCTGTAATTATGTTAGGTGAGGGTAGGAAAATTTCGATGGACTAACTATAAATATATGTTTTTACATTCTTTTTTGAGATGCTTTTTTTTGGAAATGCCCTAAATTCTAGACAAATTTAATGCCCGTATGTGTATTGGGCCCCAAACTGAAAAGTAGAGTAATTGAGTGGGTTAAGTTGTCCTTGAATCCAACGGCCACCATACTGGCCAGCGTATGGAATATAAATTCCCATTCCAGCATAAGTATTCGTTCTTCCTAGGGAGCCAATTCCTGTTGTTCCAGGAAACCAAGGAGTAGGTCCACCGATGTAGTTGGGGTCAAAGCCCCTATAACCTAAATCCCATAAAAAGGTTTTATAAGGAGAGATCGATCGGTAACTGTTAATAATATTTTGTTGCTTAGCCTGTTTTGCCATCACATCTAAATAACTTTTAGAAGCGATGTAGTGAGTTCCAACGGGTACCATTTCATTCATTCCACGAATGAGATTAGGCATGAGGTAGTCGACAGTCTTAGGCTTTTTTACAATACTTATGATATTTCCGTACTCATCTCGTTCAACGTAGTTATTGGCGTATAGTCCTGCCCAGTTAAACTCTTTTTCCTCTTTTTTGTAGGATTTTGAAATTCCTTTTTTTCCTTCTTCTCTCTTTTTCGAGAGTTTAAGGGCCTCTTTAGGACACATCAAAATTTTAAGCGATTCAACTGACTTAGCGTTACTTGGAGTTGAACACACGCTCATGAGATCCTGCGAGGTCGACTTCATCGTCGTATTTTTTGTCTTTTCCTCATTATCTAAATAAGCAATTATCTTTCCTGTATCGAGAGCAAACTTGGTTGGCTTCTTAAGACCATTAAAGGGATTGGGAGGATCACAAATCGTAAAATCTCGAATCTTCCCATCTTTTTTAGTTTCTCTACAATTCTTGAGATTGTAGGCAATGAGGGAGTCTTTCATATTAACCATATCCTTATGCGAAGGAGAGTTCGTAAGAGAGTTGATTCTTTCTGTAATTTGTGAAAGCTTTTCTTCCTCACTTCCTATGAGTTTATCAAGTTTATCATCACTATTGAGTCCATCAAGACATTGGTTAATTGAGTTTTCACTAAGTTCACCTTTACAACCTAGTTCGGTAAATGCAAGTTGATAAACCTCTCTGAGATCAAGGTTAAAAAGCTTCTTATCTTTTTTGCTTCGAGAATTACTTCTAAGTTTTGATTTTAATTGGGCATGAATAACCGAGTTTTTAATCCGAGATTCTAGTATCTTTGAGGTTGGAGAGCTTCCTAAAACGTTTGAATGGTTTTTCAAAAGGTGAAGACTTCCTACCTTCTCCTGAGGGGACTCTTCTTTTGTGGCGCTTGATATATTTTTTTCAAGTTGATCCTTTTTAAATTGAATGAGCCTTCTTTTATTTTCACATTCCGTCTGACAATTCTTTAAGGCCTGAACTTCAAATCTTAATTCATCTATAAGCTGTAAGGCTTTTTTTCTGTCTTTTAGGCTGGGCAGTTGGTTACTGCTTTCTTTGAGCTCTTTAAGAGTTTGTCCTTTGTTTTTAACAAACCGAATATTTCTTGTAAGGCCTGCGGCCGTTCGTCGATCTTCCCTATATTTATTTCCCCCTAACTCATCAAAAGATTGGCACACTAATTCTTTAGAGGATTTATCACAATCTTCGAGTTCAAGTGTTGAATCCTTTTCCTTGATACGATTCAGAGTCTCTTCAGTAATGATTGTTTTTCTGGTTGCTTTTGACGCTCCATCTAGTGTTTTTTCATTAATCTCAGTTTTAAGAGCGCGATTTGCTCTATAGTAATTGCTAATGATCTCTTGCATCCCTTTAAAAAGAACAAGACGGGCCTGAGCTGAATCGTACTCATCTTGCATCGTCGAGAGCTTTGTCCCTTCTTTATTTTCATCATTGAGTATGTTTTTTTGGATCATCTCCAAAGCACTTTTGGTCTTTCCACAATCAAAATAATATTGGGCATTCACCGAGATAGAATTCAAGAGGATTAAAAGTACTAAAACCATATGAAACTTTATCGGAATGTTTGGTTACTTTTATGAGTCTAAATAAGTTTTATTTTAACCGTGACCAGAGGTCATAAAAGCACTGTCATATTGAGAAACTTTACCCTCTTCGCCAATTTCTAAAAAGTATCTTTTAGATAATTCAAGTAGTTCATCTAAGCTTTTCACCTGAAAGATTTGGGACCTGAGATGAACAGAGTTTTTAAAACCATGAGAAAACCATAGAATATGTTTTCTTAAATTGATAACAGTCTTTTTTTCGTCAAAATAAAGACCATAAAGAAAGGAGAGTCTCATAATGACTTCAAGGTAGTCTTCAGCGGTGAAAACAACGCTAGGGTCATTCGCCTCTAGAAAAAGAAAAGGGTATCGAAGTGGTCCTCTACCAAGCATAAAGGCGTCACAGCTTGAGTTTGAAGTTCTTCTTTGTATGCTCTGAGGATCATGAAGATCGCCGTTACCAATGATAGGCAGGATTTTTTCCTCTGCGATTTGTTCAATGTATTGCCAGTCAGCATTGCCTTTGTATTGTTGGGTTCTGGTTCTTCCGTGAATGGCCACAAACTCTATTCCACATGATTTTGCAATTTGAACAACCTCATGGGCATTACGATTTTCATCGTCCCAGCCAGTTCTAATTTTAATCGTCAAAGGAATACTAAGAACTGATTTAATCTCTTTAAAAAAGTGCTCGAGTTTTGTCGGGTCTTTCATGAGGGCAGAACCACCCCCTTTACTCACAACTTTTCGAACAGGACAGCCCATATTAATGTCTAGAAATTTAGGCCCATAGGATTGGGCAATCTCAGCGGCTTTTTTCATTGAATCTGCATCTTCTCCAAATATTTGAAGACCTACATTTTTCTCCTCTTGCCAAATCTTAAGCATGTCCAGAGTCTTTTGGTTTTTATAATTGATCCCATGGCAGGAAATCAGTTCTGAAACACTCCCGCCGGAACCAAGCTCTTGCATGAGGAATCTAAATGGGGCATTTGAGATCTGAGACATAGGTGCAAGTAGCAAATTTGAGTCAAAACCGATCCTTCCTAAACAAATAGGCTTGTTCAATGACATTAAGTCATTGATTTTATTTTTTAATTTTGTAGTAAACTCGTAGGCCATTAAAGCCGATTTATCTAAATAGGGTTTTAGAGTCAAGGATACTTTGGTGGCGGATAAAAAAGGACATATAATTTTCGATTTTGATGGAACAGTTGTTTCTAATTTCGAGGCCTTAAAGAAACTCCTTTCTGAGCCTGTGAGTAAGCCTCAAACTCAGTCAAAACTCCAAAGCAGTAAACTTGGTCTAAAAATTTCTTCGTGGATAGAGTATTTAGGTAATATTACAACCCTTTTTCATCATCATTATGAGGCCTATGAGGGCATCCCTGAATTATTGGAAGAGCTCAAAGATAGAGGTCATGAGCTTTATATTTGGACTATGAGGGATAAGCAGTCTACGGAGGTGATCTTGGAGTCCGTTGGTCTTCGTCATTTCTTTAAAATTGTAAAAGGAACAGACTCTGATCATATTAAACCAGGAATCAATGGTCTCCTTAGTATGGTTGGTCATCACGGACCGGAAAAGGTTGTGGTGGTCGGAGACGGTTGGACTGATTTCATTGGAGCTAAGGTCTTTGGTTGCCCCTCGATCTTCGCGATGTGGGGCAAAAGATATGATGCTTTTCTTAAAAAAGGTGGCTTTTCTTTCTCTGCGGAACATCCTATCGAGTGCCTTGATTTCATTGACCACTATTTCTCCGAGAATTCTTTAAAAAAAGAAGCCTAAATCCTTAATAATACGACTAGCACTTTATTAACCGCTTCATTCTTGTTATATATTGCTCTCTAAAATGAAGGGATGAGCATGTTTGATAATTTATCTGAAAAATTCCATTACGCTTTTAAAAACCTCCAAGGTAAAGGCAAGATCACTGAGGACAATATTGAGGATGCCCTCAAAGAAATCAGGACCGCACTTTTAGAGGCGGATGTAAATTTTAAGGTTGTCCGATCTCTTGTTAAAGCAGTTAAAGAAAAAGCGATTGGTGAAAAAGTTCTAAAAGGGGTGGATCCTTCTGAACAGTTTGTAAAAATCATGCATGACGAACTTGCCAAGGTTATGGGAGAGGCCAATCAGGAAATGAACCTCGATCGACCTGGGCCTGTGCCAGTACTTATTGTAGGTCTTAATGGTCAAGGTAAGACGACTTTTTCCGGAAAATTTTCGAAGTATTTAACTGAAAAAAAGAATAAGAATGTCCTTCTTGTTCCAGCGGATACATTTAGACCAGCAGCTAAGAAACAGCTTCAAACCCTTGCTGGCCAAGTGGGAATTGATTGTTTTGATTCGGATCTTTCCTTAAGCCCTAAAGAGATTGCTCTTAAGGCCCTTGAGTACGCAAAAGAAAATAAAAAAGATATTCTGATCATTGATACTGCCGGCCGACTTCACGTTGATGAAGAGCTTATGGGGCAGCTTAAAGACCTTAAGCAGGCAATTAAGGATCTCAACCCAGAGGTTCTATTGGTTGCCGATGCGATGACCGGACAAGAGGCCGTGAGTGTCGCTAAGGTCTTCCACGAATCGATTGAACTTACAGGAGTTGTTCTCTCCAAAATGGACTCTGATGCCAGAGGGGGAGCCGCGCTTTCAATTAGAGAAGTGACTGGTGTTCCAATCTCTTATATCTCTACCGGTGAGAAGATGAAGGATCTGGAGCTCTTTCATCCCGATAGACTCGCCAAGAGAATCCTCGATATGGGGGATATTGTTTCTCTTGTAGAGAAGGCGCAAGATGAGATTGATGAGCAAGACGCTGAAAAAATGATGAAGAGGCTTGAGAAAGGGAAGTTTACTGTGGATGACTTTCTTAAGCAGATGAATATGATGCAAAACCTAGGCTCCATGGGATCGATCCTTAAAATGATTCCAGGAATGGGAAATGTCCTTCGTCAGGTGGGAGATTTAAGTCCTGCTGAGAATGAAATGAAGAGTATGAAAGTTATTATCAATTCCATGACTAAGGAAGAGAGAGAAAATTATAAGCTCATTAAAGAATCTCGAATTAATAGAATCGCTAAGGGATCTGGTAAGCCAGTTCAGGCAGTGAAGGATTTCATTGCCAAATTTAAGCAAATGGAGCAGATGATGGGCGGATTCATGAAGATGATGAAGGGTGGTGGAATGCCGGCCATGCCAGGAATGGG
>CBDUBC010000099.1:0-11803 GCA_965365285.1 uncultured bacterium | reverse complement strand
CTGGGTTCATATCCCTATTTTGAGAACCAATAATGGCCTCGAGAACGGCCTTGATATTTTCTTCTCTGGTAAAGCAAGGCTTTCCGTGAGCAATGGCAGTGTTTCGAATATACTCACCATCCGACTTTGATGTTCCTTTATCCAGAGGAGTATTAAGAACAAGCTTTAGATCCTTATCTTTAAGAAGATCAATAAGATTTAGTCCACTTTCGCCTTCACGATTAATCTTATTCACAAGCTCACAAGCAATTCCTTGTTTAAGAATAAATCTTTGAGTTCCACCGGTGGCGAAGAGTTTGTAACCCATTTGAACAATATTTTTTAGATATGGAATAATCATTGGCTTAGACAAATCCGATAGAGAGACGAGAACTTTTCCTTCACCCAAAAGATTTGGATAGTTTCCTAAATAAGACTTAAGGATCGCATGTTCTTTGTCGGTGTCGACTCCAAAGGTCTCACCAGTCGATCTCATTTTAGGTCCCAAAATAATATTATCTTGAATGAATCGATCGAATGGAAAGGTTGATTGCTTGACACAGAAAAAGGTTGAAACTTCTTGATCCCAATTTTCAATCTCGTCCCCTAACATGGCATCTGTGGCTATTTTAGGAAGAGATCGATTGTATGCCTTCGATAAGAAAGGAAGAGTTCGAGAACCTCTTGGGTTGGCTTCTATACAGTAAATATTTCCATTTTTGATAGCATATTGAAAGTTAATCGGCCCAACAATTTCAAGTTGGTCAGCTAGTTTTTTACTAATGGATTTAAGTCTTTGATAAAGCCCACTTGTAATCGCCACTGGAGGGGCTATCATCCCTGAGTCACCAGAGTGGACTCCGGCGTACTCAATATGTTCACAGACCGTGAAAACCACATTTCCTTTTATGTCTCTAATAAGGTCCACATCGTATTCGATTGCATTTTCAAGATAGTTTTCAATTTGAAAGCTTCCTTGAGACTCAATCAGTTGTTTTTTATGCTCTTCAGGTAGCTTATGGATGTCATCGTGAGAGTGAAAGATGTACATGGACTCACCACCAATCACATAGCTAGGTCGGATGATGACAGGAAAGCCAATTTCAATCATGGCATTCACAAGGTGTTTATATCCAGCAACCTCTACAGATTTTGTCTGAGAAAGCTCCGTTTTTTCAACTTCCATACTAAAGAGTTTTCGGTCTTCAGTAAGATCAAGCGTTTTCATGCTTGGACCAAGGAAGTTAAAATTTAAGAACTCATTGTAAAAAGTCTTTTCAATATGCTCTCTAATGCCAATTCCCGTTTGCCCTGAGAAAGAAGCAATAACTCCCTCTGGATTTTCATACATAAGGATATCGACGAGGTCTTCACTATAAAGCGGAGTTAAATAGAGTCGATCAGAGCTATCATAATCCGTAGAAACTGTTTCAGGGTTAGAGTTCACCATGATCGCTTTAATATTCTTTTCTTGAAGTCTGGTACAGGCTTTTACGCAGCTATAATCAAACTCAATCCCTTGACCAATTCTGTTTGGTCCAGAACCAAGAACGATTACACTTCGGTTTTCATTAGAAAGTGGAGTTGATTCGTAAGTTTCGTTATAAGTTGAATAAAAGTATGGAGTTTCGGCATTAAACTCACCGGAGCAAGTATCGACCGACTTAAAAACAGGAAAGACTTTATGATCAAGTCTGTGTTTGAGAATATCTTTTTGAGACTTATTAAGAAGTTTAGCAAGATACTTATCTGAAAAACCAAGCGCCTTAAGTTCTCTAAAATCTTCATTTCCATTTTTATTTTCAAGAACGTTTTTATCATTTATCGTTTTTTCAGCTTCAACGATAAGATTCATTTGATCAATAAACCATGGAGTGATGTGAGTGAGTTTATAGATTTCTTCAACACTAAAACCGTTTCTAAGAGCATCAAGAACTGTAAGAAGGCACAGTTCTTGAGGAATAGAGAGTCTTTCTTCGAGGTAATCTCGAGTTAGATCGATGGGCGTTTGTTTAAGTTGAGTGATCGAAGGGATTTCAAGTCCATTCTCAAGACTTCTCAGAGCTTTAAGAAAGGCTTCATTAAAGCTCCCTGCAAGAGCAAGGACTTCCCCAACACTTCTCATTTGTGGCCCGAGTCTTCTTGACGAAGTTGGGAACTTGCTAAATGGGAAGATAGGAACTTTAATTGCGACGTAATCAAGTGTTGGCTCAAAGGCAACAGGACTAACTTTAGTGATATCATTTAAAATTTCTTTAAGAGTATATCCTACAGCAAGGAGGGCCGATATTTTAGCAATCGGATATCCTGTCGCTTTAGAAGCGAGAGCGGACGATCTCGAAACCCTTGGATTCATTTCAATAACGATAATATCGTTCTCATCATTTGGATTGATGGCAAATTGGACATTCGCTCCACCGGCGACAACACCCATATGCTTAGCAATAGTAAGGGACATGGTTCGAAGTTGTTGGTAGCAATAATCACTAATGGTTTGTGCTGGTGCAACAGTAATAGAATCCCCCGTATGGATTCCACATGGATCTATATTTTCAATGGAACAGATGATGACGCCATTTTTGTCTTTATCGACCATGACCTCTAACTCAACCTCTTTCCAACCATAGATACTTTTTTCTAATGTGATAGGGAATTTGATATCGGTATCGAATACTTCCTCAAGCTCCTCTTTGTTCTTAACAAGAGCAGATCCATGACCACCAAGAGCGAAGTCTCTTCGGATCAGAAGAGGGAAACCCACTTCATTTTCGGCCATAGTTCGGGCCTCATCAGGAGTAGTGGCGTGATATCTTTTACCCGTTTGATAACCAAGTCCATCTAGCTCCTTGGAGAAGAGATCTCGGTCTTCGGTTTTTTTAATCGTATCAACCTTTGCACCAAGAAGTGCACAATTGTTTTTACTTAAGAACTCCTCTTCTTCAAGCTCAATACACATATTTAGAGCTGTTTGACCTCCCATAGTTGAGAGAACAGCATCGACGTTTTCTTTAGCAATGATTTTTTTGATGGTTTCCTTAGTGATGGGCTCAATATAGGTTCGTGAGGCCATTTCTGGATCCGTCATAATGGTTGCTGGGTTAGAGTTTAAAAGAACAACTTCAACTCCAATTTCTTTTAGGGACTTTAGCGCCTGCGTACCAGAATAATCGAATTCCGAAGCTTGACCAATTTTAATCGGTCCTGAACCAATAAGAAGAATTCTTTTATAAGGAACTTCTTTGATCACTGGATTGGTAAGATCTACAATTTCCTCAAGTTTTTCAGGGATAATTCTTTCAGTTAGTTTTCCATCAAGGAATTCTTTAATTTCTTTAAAAAATGGTGCTGCATCTTTTGGACCAGGGAAAGCTTCAGGATGAAACTGAACAGATTTGAGGAAATGATCCGTTGTCGCCATACCTTCAACAGATTGATCAAAAAGTGACCGGTAAGAGACAAACAGCTCTCTATCGAGAGAATTATTTTTCGAGATTTTAAGAAGAGACTCTTCATCAGTCGCATAACCATGGTTTTGACTGGTGATTAAAATTTCTCCAGATACTTTATCGAGACAAGGATGGTTTATCCCACGTTGTCCAAAAGGTAGTCGAATAATTTCGGCTCCCAGAGCAAGGGAGAGAAGTTGATGTCCAAGACAAATCCCTCTCATCGGCACTTGAAGTTTCAGGAATTCTTTTACATTTTCAATTTCAGGAATATAGGCCCTTGGATCCCCTGGACCGTTTGAAAGAAAAATAAGCCTTGGATTATATTTTTTAATTTCTTCAGCTGTTGTTTTATGACCAACAGAAACAAGAGGGTAGTTTAGATTTTTAAGATTATTTGTAATGGCGTTTTTACAACCATAGTTAACAAGTACAATTGGGTTTTCGCCAGGGATCAGAACTTCATGATCCTTTTGGCTAACTTCTTCTAGGTTATTACATCTTAGTTTTGAATTTTTAAATTCTTCAGAGCTTGGAGTATCCGGGCTCGCCGTAATAACAGATTTATGGCTTGCATTTGAAGAGGTGAGGAATTTTACAAGCGCTCTTGTGTCTTGGCAGACAAAGAGAGGGACATCAACTTCATTTAAGAATGAATTGTAGCTAAAGTTTCTAGCGATTAAAGAAGCTGCGTGGGATTTTTTAGATTGCATGACCTTTGGGTCACTATGGTAGTTTCCAACATGGGCAGTGGTGAAGATGATGTGCTGACCGAGAAAACTTGGGTCCGTCATCGTTTCTTGATACCCACTCATGCCCGTCGTAAAAGCAGCCTCCCCCCAGATTCCATTTTCAAGTTCAGGAGAGTTCATGTCTCGATTCACTTTCCCTTTGAATTTGGTACCATCTTCAAAATGAAGATAAGCAGTAGTTTTTTTGAGGTTTCTGTTAAATTCTAACTCTTTACTTTCTGCCATTTTCCCATCCTTAAGCATCTATGAGCATGGCCTTAAGAATGGCCATTCTCATAAATACTGAGTTTGTAACTTGTTTATATCCTAAATAGAGATCTGATTTTACTGTTTCATAATCCAACTCAACCCCAATATTAACGGGGCCCGGGTGAAAAATTGGAAGTTTTCTATCAAGTCTTTGAAGCCTTTTTAAATTAACTCCATAATCTTCTTCATAAGTATCGTAATAAGCAGCCTTTTGACTGTGACGCTCTTTTTGAATTCGAAGAGTATAAAGGACATCACTATTCATAATTGCTTCATCAACATTTGTGGTGGCCGTGCAATTCGCCGGAATCTCCTCTGGCAGGCACTCCTCAGGACCACAAAAAATAATTTTCCCACCAAACATAGGAATCAGCGTTGTTAGAGAATGACCCACTCTTGAGTGTTTACAGTCACCTATGATCGCTAGGGTTTTACCATTTATATCGATTCCTTCTTCAAACATGGTAAAGAGATCAAGTAGGGCCTGAGTTGGATGCTCGTTAATACCATCTCCACCATTAATAATAGCGATGGGAGGGTTTTCTTTAAATTGATTTAGTTCCCCAGAGACACTGGTTCGAATAATACAGAGGTCAACTCCCTGGTAATGGAGGGTCAAAAGAGTCTCTTCAAGGCTTTCACCTTTTTTAAGACTGGATGTATCTGCATTAAAATCAATATACATCGCACCTAGCTTTTTGATGGCAATCGCAAAAGAATGTTTAGTTCTAGTGGAATTTTCTAAAAAACTGGTGGCAACAACAGGTGTGAATTTACGTCCAAGATTTCGAGAACCGACCGGGACGTAGCCAAATTTCAGTCGGTTAGCAGAATGGATAAGCTTCTCTATCTGATCTTTAGAGAGGTCGCTTATGCATTCTAGGACCTTCGGAAAGCTTTGCATTTGTATCCCAAATAATAAATATTAAACTGTAGCCAAATTCGGAGTAGTGTAAACCATTAATAGCGCTTTGAAAACCATAAATATATGAATGTAAATAATAGTAACGCAGTAAGTCAGAGTTTTTTAAATGAGTATAAAGGAAATCTTTTAGAGTTCCTTGTTTCTAGAGAGCTTGCAAATAGACATGATATTATAGAGACCTTTTTTTCGAGTCTTGATCCCTCTCTAATGAAGACCTTCTCTCAATATGAGGGAGAGCTTCGAAAACGCTCTCCTGATCTACTAAAAAAACTTCCTTACCTTGCCTCTGAAATCGTGGAAGTTATAGATTTAGAGATTAAGGACACCATTTGTAATGTTGAGGTTATAGGAAAAAAAGCAGAATACTCTAAGTTTAACGAGGCCGACATTCTTCTTCATATGAATACAAGGGTAGTCCCATTGAGTTTAAAGCTTTGTAAAGATGGAAGCTATATCAATACCAAAAGTGGAGGAATAAAAAGCTTTTTTAAGAAATATTTTTCTTCCTTCAAGGAATCTTCCGAAACTCAAGAAAGATTGAATAAAGAGATCTCTTTGGCATTTTCAAAAATGTCCCATGAACTTTGTGCGCATTATGGATTAAATTATGATGGCCTTTTTTCGGAGAGCTTCCATGAGGCTTGTGGAACCGAACTCCCTGGAGAATTGCCTGGGAAGGTAAAAAAAATAGTTCATCATTACTATTATTTTTGTAGAGAGCATTTTTACCAAGTTTTTCAACTATTTTTTCAAAGAGATCCAGAGCTTTTCTTAAAATGCTTATACCCTTTAATAGGTGTTGGAAATGAGGAACTTTGGCAATTGATGGCCCTTTATAAAAAAAACTATGAACTGAGTAAGGTGTTTATAAAAAAAGATATCAAACTCGATCTCAAAGAAATCTCAATAGGCATTTTAAAAAAGGAAAAATCCTATTTTGATTTGCAAATAGGTCCTGATATTCTACAAATAAGAATGAAGCCCATGAATAAATTCACAGTTGAAGGTCTTAAAGTAAACTGCTCTGTAAAGTTTGGATAACGCAATGGAAATACTTACTGATATAACTATGCCTGAACCTTTTCGCTCCATCTCCTGTCTTGAAGAGGCAAAAGGAAATGATATTGTTTATATCCAATCTAAAAATGGAAAAACCGCTGACTGGAAATATTTTGTAGATTCCACCGATCCTGGAAATTGGATCGCGCATACGATTGTCCAAAAGCATGGAGGGCCACTTTTTAATTTTGAAAGCGATCAATATGAGGTTTTAGGTCAGGAATATGCAGACGGTGGATCACCAGTAGGTATTTTTAGGGGAGATAAAGAATTTATCTCCTCTGTTCTTGAGGGAAAAACACTCACGAACTTCAAAAATCTTTACTTGGGTAATGTTAGAGATGACTATGATCAAAAGATACCAGTTCTTTTTCTAGACCGAGATGGCATCATTAATTATGATCACGGCTATAGCATCGATCAGGAGAGCACTCAACTCATCACAGGTATTGTAGAATTGATCAAATATGCGAATTCAAAAAACATGAAGGTCGTCGTTCTAACAAACCAGTCAGGAGTAGCTAGGCATCACTACAGTGAAGAGCAATTGCTAACTTATCATAAGTTTCTAGGGGACAAACTGGAAGATCAGGGAGCAAAGGTAGATCTGTGGTTTTATTGTCCTTATCATTTTGAAAAAGGAATGGGAGACTATGCTCAAAAGTCATTCATGCGTAAGCCATGGCCTGGTATGGCATTAAAGGCGTGTCAATATTTCCCTGTTGATTGGAATAAGAGTTTCATGGTGGGAGATAAAAAAACGGATGCTTTACCGATTAAGGGCCTTCAGAACCTCCACCTCAAGGGAAAATATGATCTAGAGGGGGCTTTTGATCCAATTTTTGAGGACTTAACGAAATTGAGATCCTATATTGCGGCATCTCAGTAAATACCTTCTCTTTCAATTTTCCTACTTTTGAATTAGTAATACCTCCATGAAAATAGTTATTCCTTTATGTATTTTCTTTTTTGGGTACCTCCTTTATCCCGTTCAGGACATCTTTCTACTTAGAGATCATTACGTTCATGCGTCTAAAGGTGAGTTTGAAATTGTTAAAAAGGCTCCTTCAAAGTGGGTTCGGCTTGATCAGATTTCAAACTCCGCCAAAAGTGCAATTATTTTAAGTGAAGATTGGGGATTCTATGATCACTTCGGAGTGGATTGGGATCAGCTTTTTTTGGCGGTTGAGGAATATTTGTAGGGAGAGAGAAAAAGAGGGGCATCTACGATCACTCAACAGGTTGTGAAAAATGTTATTTTAAGTCCCGAGAAAACCTTTTTAAGAAAATCACATGAGATATTTCTTGCTCTTATTATGGAGCAGGTCTTAATGAAGGATCAAATATTAGAAACCTATTTGAATATAATCCATTTAGGCAAAAATATTTATGGTATTAGTAGTGGCGCCTATTTCTATTTTGAAAAAATGCCAAAAGACTTAAATCCAAAAGAAAGTGCTTTTCTAGCAATGCTTCTTCCCAGCCCTCTTAAAAATAATGAAAGCTTTCGACTAAAAGAGCTTACTCCATTTGGTGAAAAAATGGTTGAAAATATTCTTTGGAAACTCAAAGTTGATCATGAACTTAGCCAAGAAGATTATGAAAAAATTCTTGAGCAAAAGATTAATTTTCGAGGTCAGGACGCAATATAATTTTCTAAGGCGATCTCAAGTTCTTTTGCATTATTAAAATTATGAATCGTTTGAATGCCAATTTCGTTGGCGGCCTTAATATTTTCTAAAGTATCATCAATGAAAATTATTTCTCGGGGTGAGAGACCTGTTTCTTTTAGAACCTGTTCATAAATCTTTCGTTCAGGCTTTCTTTTTTTCATATGATGACTTGCAAAGACCTTTGAGAAATAATGTTGAGGAATCATAGTCCATAATTTTTCAAAATGAACCTCATTCGTATTTGTAAGCGCCATAACTTCATTTTTTTGATTAATATTTTTTAAGAGCTTTTCTATCCCATGCACAGGTCCTACAAGAACCTGATTCCATGCCTCTATAAAGGCATCATAAGAAAGATCCATTTGAAGAAGGTCCTGAATTTGGATATGAAATTCAGATGAACTTATAAGTCCTTTCTCAAAATCGTCTAATGTCTTAGAAGATACGAGCGTTTTAAGGGCCTGATCAAAGCTAAGAGGAGAATGTAACTGCTCAAAGGTTGATTTCCAATTGAGCTCAAATACCACGCCGCCCAGATCAAAGAGTATTAACTTAGTTTTCATTTTCTATTTCCAAAAGGAAGGGTAGAGAAGGGCCGCTTGGGTTTTTTCTGACTTTATTGTTAAAACCGTCTGATGTCCCATTTCAAGCATCTGGCCGTAAATCATTATGAGGTTTGTCATTTGAGTTTCTGGAGATATACCATCAATTTTTATATCATTTTTATTTGTATGCACATCGATGGCCTTTTTTATTTCATCAATACTGTAGTAATGCTTATCTTTCGAAATAAAGTTTTTAAGAGTATTATTAAGCACCCCTCCTATTCCAATCAATATTCTTTTTTTACTTAAATTTATAAATTCATTTTTCAGTTCAAATCTAGAATAAAGACGAATCATTTCTATGGATGCTTTGACTTCTTCTTCGCTAAGAGGATTGGGGCTGTTGGTTTTTAGGTGTGTTTTTTTCTTAACGGCATTTAGAATCATGTTCTTGAAGTTTACAGAGCTTAGGTTGTCTGTATGGATGTGATAAATTCCTTTTTCAAATAAAGTGATCTCCATTCCACTAGCACCGATATCCCAGATGGTGTATTCTTCTGGGTTACCCTCCAATATGGCATAAGTGGCCAAAAAGTTTAATATGGAATTTGTTTGATTGGATGGAAAGAGGACTTTTGCCTGATGTGCTTTTTTTAACTTTCTTAAAAAGGTCTTGCCGTTTGTCGTATCATCCAATAACCGATTGGATAAGATCAGAGTTTTCCCTTTTGTAATATCCTTAATTTCTTTTAGGCCCTCATTTATTTGATTTTCTGCCTTATCAAGGAATGCTTGATTGAATTGAAGAGGTCTTTTGTTACCCATACTTTCTTTAAAATTAAGGATAAGTCTTTTGGATAAGTTAATTTTTTTGATTTTATTTTTACATTGATCAATTAGTGCTGATGTCATCTTAGTTGAGAAAGAGCCTATTTCAACAACGATTCTTGTTTGATCACATTCTTTTGCTTCAAGCGATAAAACAAGGAAAAATGAGATTAGAAAAGTTTTCATAAGTCCCTTATTATGGCATAAATGTTTGAATAATCTATAGGATATTTTTTAAGACCATGTTTTAATAGAATTATGAAAAAACAGCTTATTTTATCATTAAGTCTTGTCCTTATCTCTTTTTCTACTTGGGCATCGCAAGAGTGCTTTGATGTGTTTAACGAGGGTGTTCTCAAACGTCGTGCCGCGGGAGGCTTTTATTCTGAGGCAGGTACCTATTATGTAAAAGCTGAAAAAGAGACTGATAATGTTTCTAAAAAGAAATTCTATGAAAAAGTCTTGAAGTGGTGCGAGGAAGCGATTGTAAGCTTTACGCAATCCGATCAAGCCTTTCAAGTGGCTTTACTTAAATGTCCCCAAGACACTCATGGTAAAATATCTGGTCTTCAAGATTCTAATCGAACTGATTTAGGAATTATCATTGGTTTTATGGAGCAAATCAGGACCAAGCTCAACACTAAAGACTTACTTGATCTCGATAATTAAAAGCTTTTTTTCTGCTTTGAATTATAAGGTCCTTCTTTTTCACTTTCTTAATTTCATTATTTGGATCGGTTGCCTTTTTCGCCATTTGAAGCAGACATTTGCCAATTGCCTTTCCTAAAAGGGGAGGAACGGCATTACCAATTTGTCTCCATTGGGCGGATATCGGACCAATAAACTCAAAATCATTCGGGAAACTTTGACATTTTGCCGCCTCTCTCGGAGTGAGGTAACGGTTTTCTGTCGGGTGAAAGTATCCATGTCTATGGGTCATTATAGTTGGACCTGGCTTATTTCGGTCCAGTCTTTGATATTTGGTCTGACGAAATCTTCCTTCTGGTAGATTTTCCCAATCAACGTTAAAGCGAAGCTTTGGAGGAAGGTACGCTAATTCATCTTTTTGATAACGTATACCTCGCCCCTCAGGGATCCTTTTCAATCTGTTTTCATCTAACTTATTTTTTACTTTTGCTGAATCAAGATCATGATTTAATAGTTCACCCTTTGGTGTTGCAAGGTCCTCAAAGGCTTCTCCAATTGTGACGGCGGGAATGTATTGTCCCTTCTTTTTAATGTCATGAGTTGGTTTTGGAAATATAGGCTCAGAATTAATCCTAGTGCCTAATATAATGGTCCTCCTACGAACTTCAGGAACTCCAAAGTTTTGAGAAGAAAGAATTCTAATATCTAGATTGTACCCAAGTTTTTGAAAACGATGAAAAATAGAGAGGAGAGTTTTTTCATTCTTTTTTGCAACAAGGCCTGTCACATTCTCTATGACAATAAAGTTGGGGTTAAGTAATTTTACAATTCTTACAAAGTGCAAAAATAAACTGTTTCTTTTATCTTTTGGATCACCTAGTCCAACAGTTGAAAAACCTTGGCATGGTGGGCCACCCACGACCGCGTCGATTGTTTGCCCTTGGAGAAGCTCGTTGAGTTTTAACTTTGTGAGTTTTTCAATCTCACCTGAATAGACTTTTGCCTTTTTATGATTTTTTTCAAAAGTTTGAGCGGCATACTTATCGCAATCCACACCGAGAAGGCACTCCATTCCGGCCTGTTCAAGGCCGCAAGAAAGTCCCCCAGCACCTGAAAAGATGTCTACAAATTTTAACTTTTTGTTTTTCACAGCTTATTATTCATTTGTGCCGTGTCTTTTGTAAAGTTATTTTGCAATAAGATTTTCGGGAAGGTTTTTAAAGAGTAAGTGATGATCCTCTTCATCGTTTGTGTGAATTTCTTCAGGAATTGCAAAATCAAAGCTTTCTAGAAGTTGGAGAGCAGGAATAGGAGCGATTTTATATTCAGATTTATCCCCTCTATAAAATATTTTATTGGCCATGCCGTGCCAAAGATCAGGGGCCTCACTATCAATGAAAAATATCTTGTTATGTACACGACCATGGTGTTCCATTGCAAGTTGAAGAAGTTCTAGGTTTTTTCGACTAAGATTTTTTTCAGGTCTTTCAAAAAGATAGACAGGGCTGTTTTTTAGAAAAGCTTTTATTAGCGAGGCGAGCTTCGCTTCTTCAGAACTTAACTCATCAATCTTACAATCCTCTTCAGGTAGTTTACGAAAAAGCTTTAAAAGATGAGGATTTGAAAATTTGGCAACAAATTCAAGTAAATTAAAATTTTTTTCACTTTCACCGTTAGCACTTAGTGTTTCAAATAAAAG
>CBDUBC010000098.1:0-11979 GCA_965365285.1 uncultured bacterium | reverse complement strand
GTGGAAATGGCGACGCTCCTGCGCAGTGTGGTTCAGGAGGAGGTGGCGGTGCCGGAGTCCCCGCAGGCTCTGGTGGGATAAGGGCCGTGGGGGCCGGGTCTCAAAATGGGTTCACTGGAGGTACACACAGTGGAGGTGCGGGTGGAAATAATAGCAATGGAGCGATCGGAGGCGCAGGAGGTCCACGTGGAAATAGTGGGGCAAATGGAACTTGTGCTGCTGGAGCGTGTGGCGGCGGCGGCGGCGGCGGCGCAGGTGCTAACGGTGGAAGAGGCGGAAACTGGAACAGTATCTCTGTCTCCGGAGGAAGCGGAGGTGCGGCCGTTCTAAGTGGGAACTCCCTGATTACATGGGCAGTCACTGGATTTAGGCATGGCGCTCTTAACAACTAAAGGTATAACTAAGATTTCATGCTTAACAATTTTGAATTTATAGAGACCAAAACCTTAGAGGTAGAGGTGGGTGTAGATCAGGTTGTCATGCACCCTGCGTTAAATAAAAATCAAAAAGGAATTGGCACTGTCCGAACCACTTCATCCAAGTCCTAAAAAAATTAAAAAATCTAATATTTTGATAATTGGTGCCTCCGGGGAGACTCGAACTCCCACAGCCAATGGCCGGCGGATTTTGAATCCGCTGCGTCTACCAATTCCGCCACAGAGGCACTCAGAGCTTGTCAATTTAGTTTGCGAACACTAGAAGGTCAATGTTTGTGCGTTGCTATATTTAGTCTTTAAGAAAGGTTAACGAGTCCTTGGAACTAAACCGAAAGCTAAAATCAGGATAATTGGTTTTTAGCTCTGTATTATCCAGAAGACAGGGGTATTTTATATAGTCGATGAGATAGTTAGGACCATCTAACCATGCTTTTTTGAGGAAGTTTGCCGCGTTTTCTAAAACAAAAATGGACATGGGAATACCTCCCTTACCCACAAGCTTTTTAGCATCTCGAATTGAGATAAAGTCATCAGGTGCCACGTTGTAAATTCCCGTCTTCATTTTGGAGAGAGAAGTGACAATAAGGTTGGCGATATCAAATTCGTGGATAAACTGAAACATAGGATTGTAGTCCATGGGTATAGGACTAAAAGAAGAGGTAAGGTAAGAGGTAATAGCATTTTTAATGCTAGGACCAATAATATTACAGGGTCTTAAAATAACCGTTTTAATATACTTTTGGTTTTTCCACATCCAGTTACTACTCACCTGATCCATTTCAACAACATCTCTAATTTCAGGATGCTTAAAGTCCGCACGAAGCTGGGCATTCTCTTTTAAAAAGATAGGATTATCTGCATAGGCACCATAGACATGAAAGGTTGATAGGATGAGAACTCTTTTGACTTCGTATTTCAAACAAAGATCGAGAACTCTCTGAGTTCCAATGACGTTAAGATCTAATCTCTTAGCAAGAGAGCCTAGTGGGTTCGAACTCGCGTGACTGGTTCTTCCGAGGTGAATGACGGTATCAAATTCATGCTCTCTAAATATGGTTTCAAAATTAGAGCGAGTATATTTCGTTTGAATAAGAATGACGTTTTTTGAGGGCGGTTCAAAATCAAGCTTTCTTGAATCAATTCCAATTATATTAACACCAGGATGAGTTTTTGAGAGAAGAGTCGCTGTGATTTTAGCAAGCCCACCTGCAATTCCAATGATGAGAACATTCTTTACTTTTTTAGAGCTCACTCTTCATTCTCCAAAGGTTTATTTGCCCAAAAGGGTCTTCGCTTTTTTCTTCCTTCTTTGATCATGGTATCAATAGTTTCAACGATGTGGTTAAGATGGGGCTCAATCTCTTGGTCATTGGCATCAGGCTTAAGATCATCTGGAAGTTTGTACGGTTCGCCAATATAAACATCTACTGGACTTGGCATGGGGATCATGCCCAGAGGGCCTAAAAGCATGGCAGGAGTGATAGGAAAAGCAGGGAGTCCAAAAAATTTAGCAAGCTTTTTTGAGTGATGGACATAAGGGTAAAATTCTTCAGCACCTACAACCGCAGTAGGTAAAATCTCGGTTTTATTTTCGAGCGCTTGGCGAATAAAACCTTTCGTAAACTTTTGAAGTTTATAATAGTCTTCGTGGTTTTTAGCGATCCCTCGAACACCTTCAGGAAAAACAAGAACCGATTCACCTTGCTTGAGAAGTCTTTGGCAGTTATCTCGATCACCTAAAACGGCACCGCCCTCCGCAAAGAGCTGCCCAATAAAGGGGATAGTAGGAACGAATCTTTCAACAAGAGGTCTTAAAACTTTTGGATTATCGGATTCAAGAACAAAGACAAGGCAAATTAACATGGCATCGATAGCGATTTGACCAGAATGATTGGAGACCACCATATAAGGGGTATCTTGGACATTTTCTTTACCAAATACTCTGACTTTAAAATAATTGTGATAAATGGGGTAAAGAATGTTGAGAACTTTCTCTGCCCTTTTAAGATCGAGCCCATAGGGGTCTGAACCATCAGGATATTTTTGCTTCAAGTGAGAAATAATGTGGTCAATTTCTTCCTGAGGCACCTGAAATGAATCAATAAATGTTTTAAAATCAAAGGCCATTATTTTTCCTAACTACTTAATATTAAATACTACTCAACTATACAACCATTTTACCCTAATCAGCTTTCTTCACAATGGCCTAAGGAGTGTTTATAATTCAAGGATAAGCGCTTTTGTGCAAGGGGTAATAGGTATGAGTAAGTCTGGTGATTGGAAAAATGTAATGAGCGAGATCTTTAGCACTTGTCAGGATGAGCTTAAAAGAACAACAGAGATAGGGAAGAAAATGATCTCTGCCTCTCGTATGAATTCCACTCTCAATGAAACCTATCAAGAGCTAGGAAAACTGGCCGTTGAATCCTTAAGAGATGGCAAGCTTGATTGGGATGATCCTGAAGTAGAAGAACTTCTTAAAAAAATCGCTCAATGTGAAAAGGATATTGAGGATATTGAGGGTGATGTTTATAAAATCAAATTTCCAGAACCAACAGGCTCTAAAGACAAGAATAAACAAAGTTAACGAGACTTCGTTCTAGCTCGTTAAGACCTGTTTTCTTTTCAGCGGAAACATCGAAAACCATATCGAGATCATCGGGGTGAAATTTTTGGGATTTAATTTTTCGAAGTTGATTTCGCTCTTTTTGGGTCTTGAGTTTATCCATTTTATTGAAAAGAATAAATGAATTCATTTCATATTCCTCTAAGAAGTTAAAAAATTCCATATCAGCAGCTTGAAAAGGATGTCTTGAGTCTTGAATAGTGAGTAAAAGAACCTCTTCTGGAATAAGAGCAAAGAACTTTGCCATAAGCTTATTCCAGTGCTTCTTCTGTTCACGGCTAACTTTAGCATAACCATACCCAGGAAGATCAAAAAGAAAAAAGCTTTTATCATTCTCTAAGGTCACCTCAAAGATGATAACCTGTTGAGTACGACCTGGTGTTTTAGAGGTCTTGGCAATTCCTTTTCCAAAAAGAGCATTAATGAGAGAAGATTTTCCCACATTGGATCTCCCAATAAAGGCCATTCCCACTTTTTTCTCTTCGAAGAAGTTTTCTAGCTCCTCTGGATCATTAAAGGCATATCGAAACTGTACTCTTGCATTTTTAAAAACTGACATGCCCCCTTTTATGCATTGATTAACCTTTTGGCCACTTATTCTGGTCTAGAGTATTGAATCGAGTCTTATTTTCATACTTTTGATTGATCTAAGCTACTGAAAATTCACCTATTATATTGGTCTGGGGTTTGAACTCCTTTGAGTCTACCAGGAGGTGATCATGACAAGCTTAAATTACTGTGAAGGCCAAATAGTCCAAAATGGAGCGAGAATGGGAGATCGTCTCATCATTAAACCTTTTAGAGGAAATATCAAAAGAATTCCGCTAAAGAGAACTAAGTACATCCTCAACGCTCATTTTGATCCTTGTGGAGTTTATCAAAAAGGAATTTGCCTTCTCCTTCCCTCACTTAAGGGAGATGGCATCGATCTTGAGCTTCGCTATGGCGATATTGAGAACCCCAAGACAAAGAGTAAAATCTCTACCTATTTTCTTCGCTCCCTAAACAACCCCTTTAGGATAAATGGGACGATTACCTACAATGCGTATTTAGGACGTGGGGATCAACTTGATATTGGACCTAATAGAATTCAAGTTGAAAGAGAAGGAGGAGCTTGTGAAAAAGAAGTTTCCCTTCCACTTGAAAAAGAGGCAGTAGAGAGTCACTTCAATATTTTAATTGAAGGAGAGACAGGAGTTGGGAAGACTCGCCTTGCTCGAGAGATTCATCAACAGTCAAAAAGGGTAGGGCCGTTTATTCATATTAATATTGCCTCTTACCCATCAACTTTAGTCGAGGCCGAAATTTTTGGTCATGTGAAAGGAGCCTTTACAGGTGCCAATCGAGATAAGAGGGGAGCATTAGAACTTGCTCATAAAGGCACTCTTTTTATTGATGAGCTAGATTCCTTACCAATTGATCTTCAAACTAAGCTTCTCCTTTTTTTAGATCACAAAAAGTTTAGAAGAGTGGGAGATGCCAATGAAAAACAATTGGATGTCCGCTTTATTTTTGCTTCAGGAAAAAACCTAAGAGAGTGTATTCAAAATGAAGAAATGAGGAGAGATTTCTATTTTAGAATTTCTAGTGGCTTTAAAGTCTTTTTATCACCCCTAAGAGAGAATCCCCAAAAAATATTGGAATACGTTGAGGCGTTTGAATTTAAATATGGAATAACTGTGGACCCAAAACTAAAAGGTCTTTATTGCAAATATACCTGGCCAGGGAATTATAGACAGCTTGAATACCATCTAGAAAAAAAGAAAATCCTGAACCAAGGTGCTTACTGGAAATTTGATCAAGTTGATGAAGAACTTTTAGAAAATAGATCTCATATACAGATTAAAAAAGGTATGTCTCTTCAAACGATGAAGACCTATTACGCTTTTAATACTTTTCATAGGACCCATGGTGATACGGCCCTTACCTGTAAAATACTGGGGATAACTAGTGCAACTTTAAAAAGTCTTTTAAATCAATTTGAGAGAGAATCTAGCCAGCAAGAATATTTTTGATATAAACTTCATCGACTTCGCCTTTAATTCCAAGCTCTTTAAGAAGTTCATTCACATCATTCATTACTTTGACTTTGATGATTCGTTTTCCTTCATCGTTTAAGGGAAACGTTGGAATAATAGGCTCAACTGATGAGTTGATCTTATCGAGAATCAGTCTTTGATTAACTCCATAGGTGAGAAGAAAATAGGCCGCTATATATCGATTGGTACCTCTAAAAGCAAGATCCATGTAGAGAGATTTCATAGAAGATGCCGACTCAATATAAACCGGCATTTTTACGTTGGGAACCTCAAAAATCTTCTTATTAAGATTATGATATGGTGGCTTTTTAATACTCTCTTCTTCTTGAATCTTAATAGAACTGACTCTTCTCGTACTATCTTTCTCTTCACTCATTTTATAGGCTTGAATTCCTCCTAGACCAACCATAGTCCCTGAAACCGTCAGGGCCATTATCGTTGTAGGCTTTAAACTTACAAGCCATCCTTGAAATTTTTGATAATAAGGGGCGAGAAGAGCTAATAGCGCTAGACCCGCTTTAGGAAGATCTTCTTTTGGTTTAAAGGCCTTTGCTTTTGCTTTAAGTTCATTAAGATTTTCTTTTCCTTTCTTTTTAAACTCCAACCCTTTAGAAAGAGCGACACTTCCTTTATTTTTAAGGCTTCCCTTTACCGTTTGTACTTTTTTCTTGGCCTTTTGAATGCGTTCTTTGGTGTCATTAAGCGAGTCCGATATCTTATCAGGAGTGATACTTTTGATTTGCTCCTTAGACTTAAGCGCTAGGAGCTCTAAAAGCACATTAATTTTATTCAGAATTTTCTCAAGCTTATCTAGCATGATCCCCTCACACCCTTTAGATCGGTTAAAACCGATCACAATATTAGAATATCACGAAAACCGAGTGTGTAAGTCAGGGAAATAAGGCAGAAATTGCCTATCTTTGGAGGATTATTTTGATCCGGCTTTGAAATTCAAGGCTAAAGCCGATTAGTTGGACGTCAAGGAGGATCGGATGAGAATGACAGGTTTGCTTCTTTTATGTTTGATTTTTACAAGCTGTGCGGAGCTTTTTTATACTCGTAGGCATCTAGAGCAAATGGAGCATGAGACAGATGGTTTCTTTGTGGCCGGAAAGGATTTTCCGATGGTCCCAGGAGACTCAGGAAAAGCCTATAGAGATCGAAGTGAAATCAAGAAAAGAACTCCTTCCTCTGATTTTGAAAAAGCAAATACTCGTAACAAATCGAGTATCAAAAATGAACTTGTATCTAAAGAAGATAAGCTCAGTGCGGATGAATATCGTCAGTATAAAGAGCATGAAGAATATTTCCAAAATGAGAGTGAAAAGATTTATTACCTTAGTCTTCCTTTGGCCGATAGACTTCATTATCTCACCAGTAAAAGAAGAGTTATTATGGGGACCTCAGCAAAGGGGAACCGAATTGACTATTATGACACAAAGAATGATTTCAATCGTGCTGTTTATGTTGGAATGGATAAAAACTCGGTCATTCGAACTTGGGGAAGACCTGAGAGAGTAGAGGTTGCTGGAGATCCAAGGCACGAAAATGAGCGATGGACCTTCTATGATGCTGGGAGAGTACAGTTTATCTACTTTGAAAGTGGTCGAGTTCAAGGTTGGTCCATAGAATAATTACCCTAACTGCCTTGCGTAAATGAGAAATATGGCCTAGTTGTATATCTAGGATTGACGTTGAGTTCTAGTGTTGGGAATATGAACACTAAGACCTTTTATCGCAGGGCATAATGATGACTGATTTCTTCTTAGAATTTGAAAAGCCACTTAAAGACCTTGAGTATCAAATCAAGGAACTAAAAGAGGCGACCTTTAAGCCTGAAATTGATTTCACCACAGAAATTAAGGCCCTTGAAACTAAGGTTAACGTTCTCATCAAAGACATCTATGAAAATCTTAGTCCTTGGGATCGAGTTCTTCTTTCGAGACATCCACAAAGACCTCACACAATAGATTACATCAATGGAATCTTCTCTTCATTTAAAGAAATTCATGGAGATCGAAGGTTTGCAGATGATCCTGCTATGATCACAGGCTTTGGTCTCATTGGTGATCAAAGAGTTTGTGTGATCGGAATCGAAAAAGGTCGAAAAACAAAAGAAAAAGTAAAACATAATTTTGGAATGGCAAGACCAGAAGGTTATAGGAAGGCTTTAAGAGTAATGAAGCTCGCTTCTTCTTTTAATATTCCAATTGTTACTTTTATTGATACTCCAGGTGCCTATCCAGGTATTGGAGCCGAAGAAAGAGGACAAGCTCAAGCGATTGCAGAAAATATTGCAGAGATGTTTGATCTTGATACACCAGTATTAAGTATTGTTATTGGCGAAGGTGGTTCTGGTGGAGCTTTAGGAATTGGAGTGGGTGATCGAGTCATGATGATGGAATACTCGGTTTATTCTGTTATCTCTCCAGAGTCCTGCGCCTCCATTCTGTGGGCCGATCCTAAAAAAGCTGACACGGCCGCTAATTCTCTTCAATTAGGACCTCAAAAAGCGATCGAGTTGAAGATTGTTGATGGACTTATCTCCGAGCCACATGGTGGTGCCCACCGAGACCCAGAACGTGCTATTAAAAACGTGAAAGACGTTATTGAAAAAGAAATTAGCTCCCTAATCAAGATAGATCTTATGGAGCTTAAACACCAAAGGGCCCAAAAATATAGGGCCATGGGAAATACTACCATTCAAACGAAGTGAGATCATGTCAAAGTTATCCATGACAGGTTTTGGTAAGGCCGTTGCCAAAGACCAAGACCATCAAGTTGAAATCGAAATCAAAAGTGTTAATCATCGGTTTAAGGAAGTTAGAGTAAAGGCACCAAGTGCTTTTAATGAAATTGAACTTGAACTGAAAAAAAAGCTATCTGAAAAATTTAAAAGAGGAAGCTTTGATATTTTTATCCGTGTTCGTAAAGAAACTCACATGGGACATTTTGAGAATATGGATGATCTTAAGATTAACGATTTTCTTAAAAAGATTACCGCGATTTTAGATAAGGGTGGTCATAAATATACAATGACTCCTACGGATTTTCTTCGACCTGAGTTTTTTAAAGATAAAGATGAGAATGAGAACGAAACTCTTTTTCCTCTAGTCTATCAGGCCTTTGATGAAGCTTTAGAAAAAATCCACAATTCAAGACTCTCTGAAGGAGAGAAACTTCTTGAAGTGATTCAAAAACACAAACTGGCCTATCTTGAACAGTTTAAAACGATCGAAGAAAATGCGGATCAAATCAAGGAAAGCCTGGAACTAAAGCTAAGAAAGAAAATGCAAGAATATCAGGCCGAAGTTCAGCTTGATGATAATCGGTTCATGCAAGAGATTATCTACTACATGGAAAAATATGACATTCATGAAGAGATCAATCGAATTAAAATTCATATTTCAAAGCTCGATAAGATTCTGTCTCAAGAAGGCGAGATTGGTCGCCAAATCGACTTTCTTCTTCAAGAGCTTAATCGAGAAACCAATACCATTGGCTCTAAATCATCAAGCGAAGATGTTTCAAGTGCAGTTGTTCAAATGAAAGTACAGCTAGAAAAAATCAGAGAACAGGGGTTAAACCTTGAGTAATCGAGGAAAAATTTTTGTTTTAGTTGCCCCTAGTGGAACTGGGAAGTCAACTTTGATGAATAAAATCAAAGAAGATTATCCTCATTTTAAAGAATCGATTTCCTACACCACGAGATCTCCTCGTAAAGGAGAAGAGCATGGTGTGCATTATTTTTTTGTTTCCAAAGATGAATTTAAAAATAGGTTAGAGGAGCATGAGTTTATAGAGCACGCTGTTGTTCATGAAAATTATTATGGAACCTCTAAAAAATTTGTTGAGTCCATCATCTCTAATAATGATCATATGGTCGTTGATATTGACGTCCAGGGGGCAGATCAGCTGAAAAAACATTTTGGCGATCAAGCTGTAGTTCTCTTTGTAGCACCTCCTTCTCTTGAAGAGCTTGAAAAAAGGCTTAGAGGACGAGGAACTGATAATGCCGAAGTTATTGAAATTAGGTTAAAGAATGCGAGAGAAGAGATGAAGAGACAAAATGATTACGATTATCTCATTATCAATGATGATCTTGAGAAGGCTTATAGTAAAATAAAAGAGATTCTTCAGTCTGAGATCGAGGATTAATGCAGAATCAAATAGACTTTAGCCATGAACGTGAACTGACTATCGATGATCTTTGTCGAAGACTGGAGGCCTATAATCCAGACGCCGACCTAGATTTCTTTAGAAAAGGCTATGTCTTTGCGGAGAAGGCCCACCAAGGGCAAAAAAGAAGTTCTGGAGAAGAGTATATCATTCACCCTATCAATGTCGTTGCTACGCTCATTAAGCTACGTATGGATATTGATACTCTTGTGGCCGGATTTCTTCATGACGTCGTTGAGGATTGTGGGGTTCTTCCTAAAACAATCGAAGAAGAATTTAATCCCGATGTTGCTAAAATCGTTTTAGGTCTCACTAAAATTTCTAAAATTAAATTTAAAACAAGAGAAGAGTCCCAAGCGGAAAACTTTAGGAAACTCGTGGTCGCTATGGCCAAAGATATTCGAGTGATCATTGTGAAGCTTGGCGATCGAATGCATAATATGCGGACTCTTCAATATGTATCGGAAGAAAAGCAAAAAAAAATTGCCCAAGAGACTCTCGATATTTATGTTCCCCTTGCCTCTAGACTCGGTATCAATAGCGTTAAGGCCGAACTGGAAGATCTTTGTCTTCGGTTTTTAAAGCCAGAGATCTACTACCGACTCGCTGAAAAAGTAGCGATGAAAAAAAGTGAGCGGGAAAGCTATATCAAAGAGGTTATTGAAGATATTCAAGAAAAGCTATTGGCCTACTCTTTAAAAGCAGATGTAACGGGAAGACCTAAGCATTTCTATTCAATTTATAAAAAGATGATTGCTAGAGGTGTGGACTTTGAACAAATCCAAGACGTTCTCGCTTTTAGAATCATCGTAAGTAATATTACGGAATGTTATAAGGGTCTAGGGATTATTCACTCCAGTTACACTCCTATTCCAGGACGATTTAAGGACTACATCGCGATCCCTAAAGTGAATAACTACCAAAGTCTTCACACCACGGTTATTGGTCCTAAAGCCGAAAGAATCGAAATTCAGATTCGAACCGATGAAATGGATGAAGTTGCTGAAAGAGGGGTTGCTGCTCACTGGGCCTATAAAAGTGGGAACCCATCTAATAATAAAAACCTTGCCTGGGTTCAGGAACTTGTAGAATTTAGTAAAGAGTCTTCTAACAACTCTGAATTCATGAGTGCGATAAAGACCGATCTTGATATTGGTGGTGTTTTCGTTTTTACTCCGAGAGGAGATGTGTATGAACTCAAATATGGTTCAACTCCTCTTGATTTTGCTTACGCAATCCACACTGAAGTCGGGCATCATTGTGTTGGGGCGAAAGTAAACGGGAAAATGACTCCACTTCGTTATACCCTTAAATCAGGGGACTCTGTTGAAGTCCTTACCGCCAAAACACAGACACCGTCCAAAGACTGGCTCTCTATTGTTAAGAGTGGTCGAGCTAAAACGAAGATTAAGCAATGGCTATTAAAAATTGAAAGAGATAAAAGTCGCGAGGTTGGGAAAGAGGTTCTTGAAAAGACATTTAAAGTTTTAGGCACGTCACTTAAAAACTTTAAGAAAAGTCATGACCTTAAAGTAGTTCTTGATCAGTACAATCTCAAAAATGAAGATGAACTCCATGTCACCGTGGGACAAGGTTCTCTTTCTCCTGATGATGTGGTCGCCACGAGTCCTTCCCTCAAAGATTTAATTAAAGACGATCAAGATCAAGATAAGCTTGAAGAAATTAAAAGCTACTCTAAAAAACTCACTCAATCTGCCAAGAAAAAGGCGCATAAAGATAACGCTGTCATTGTGGATGGAATGGATGATGTGATGGTTCGAATGGCCAGATGTTGTAATCCAATCCCAGGAGACCCTATTACGGGCTACGTAACTCGAGGACGAGGAATTACAATACACACTGTAGATTGTAATAAAATCAATGAAACGGAGCTTGGAAGAACAGTAGGAGTTGAGTGGAATAGTGAATTTAATTTTAAACATCCGGTTAATGTACGAGTCATCACTCATGACAAACCAGGAATTCTCTCTCAAATCTCAAAAAATATTAATAACGCTGGTGTAAATATTCGCTCGGCCATGGCGAAAAGTTTACCTGATAGAAAAGGAAGCTTTATCTTTGAAGTTGAAGTTAAAGACTATTCTGAGCTTCTGAAAACCATTGGTGCGATTGAATCCCTTGAAGAGGTGATCTCTGTAACAAGAGTTTAAGCCTCTTGCCCTGAATTCCAAAAAAAGAGGAATGCATATGTCCGAAATAGTTTATAGACTTCGGTGTAGAGAATTTTAAGATTTCTAAAGTTTAAATAATCTGTTTTCACTCCAGAGTAATAAAACTCATATTGATCCGTCTCGGTTTGAAGGTTCTCCATGATGAGCTTGATTCGCATAATATGATAATCATGACTAATGATCATGACTCGGTTGAGACCAATATTAGAGCGAAGATAACGTAGAGTTGAGATTACATTTTCTACTGTGTTTCGAGCTAAGTAATCAACCACGATATCTCTGTCGTCGACTGGGTAGCGATTTTTATGATTTTCCAGGATACTTTCAATGGAGTTTTTAGAATAGACTCCGGTGATGTAAATCTTAGAACTTTTATGCTTTTGCGCCTTACTTAAAGCAAAGGGAATTCTACCAAGATCGCCTGTGAAAACGGCAATGACATCAGGGCTTTTTTTAAAAAATACATTTTCAGAGATTACATTTTCATTATCAGAGACGATGATAAA
>CBDUBC010000097.1:0-11988 GCA_965365285.1 uncultured bacterium | reverse complement strand
AGAAATAATTTTTCCTCTTAGAGATTTTACAGAATCGGCCGTGGCCATAATTCTTTCTCTCACCTCTTCCATTGGAAGTCTTCCTTCTTTAGAAAGAAGTAGCCCTAAAGCACCTGAAACGTGAGGAGTTGCCATGGAAGTTCCTGAGAATACAGCATACTCATTGTTTTTAACGGTAGAGAGAATGTTTCTTCCTGGTGCTGCAATGTGAACTGTTTTAGATCCGTAACAAGAAAAGCTAGCGAGAGTATCAGCTGAATCAGAAGCTGCTACTGAGATCACGTTCTCAACATTATAATTTGAAGGATAATGAGGAGAAGAATCATTATTAGAAGAGCTATTTCCAGCGGCCGCCGTGAAAATAATCCCAGCTTCACTTGCTCTTTCAATCGCCTCTTTAAGGGCCTCAGAATAAGCTCCTCCACCCCATGAGTTACTCATGATATCCACATTCATTTTAGTCGCATAATCAATCGACTTAATGGCACCTTCAGTAGAACCACTTCCTGAATCTGTTAGGAATTTTAGAGCAACAAAGGTTACATTTTCCATAACCCCTGCAACACCAATGTCATTATTATGAGAAGCACCGATCGTTCCGGCACAGTGAGTACCGTGTCCGTGACCATCACGTGGATCACCATCATTATTAGCAAAGTCATAACCATGAATATCATCCACATATCCATTGCCATCATCATCTACGCCCTCAACACCATTTAACTCCGCTTCGTTCGTCCACATTTGATCTTTAAGATCTTCATGATTGTAATCAATCCCCGTATCGATAACGGCAATCTTAATTCTTCGATCTCCTCTTTCAATATCCCACGCCTCAAGTGCACTAATATCCGCTCCAACTTTTCCACTTCTTGAGTTTGGATCATTAGAGCCTGTGTTATGCAGACCCCAAAGCTTATTAAACTGAGGGTCAGCTGGTGTGTAAGTAAGGTTTTCTCTTTTTCCAATTGCTCTATAGATAAAATTTGGTTCAGAGTACTCAACTTCAGGATTTTGGTTAAGATTTTGAACAAGTGATTTAATGGAAGCTTTTGAATTAAATTTAGCTACATAGAAATTCCCAAAACTCACATCCATGGATCGAACGGATTCGGCCCCAAGGGAATTGAGGGTCGATAAAACGCTCATTTTGTTTTGATTATTTTTAAATTTAATAATCACTTCACCAGGTACATGCTCTTGAGCAAATGCAGAGGTACCCGCTAGTAACGCCGAGGTCACTAAAATCGTCTTCCGTAATGACATAATCTCTCCTTGATTTTGGGAATTTCAAACTCGAAAAATGAACTTCCATGTATAATTATAATTTTAAGTGCTTGATGATGCAATGAACCACTAGGAACCTTTTACCTAAAAGGAAAGGTCTGATTTTTTTTCAGGACCGCATTAAAATAGGTCTATGACGACTTTATATGGACATTCAAAAGACCCACTTTACATTAAAAAGATCTCTTTAAGGCTATGGACTCTTCAAAATGAAATTGAGGCCATCGTTGCAGAGATGCTACAGAACGATCCCGAGATCGCTAAGAATAAAATTATTGATGAACTCACTCGGGAATATTCGGCCAATGTTATCTCCTTAAATGCTGAAGAAGCTCCAGCGGAAGAAAGTTCTGAATTTGAGGACGATGCCGAGGCGGCCATGGCAGCGGCCATCGCTGGCGGAGATGAAGATAGCGAAAATAGTGATGATACTGATGCTTCAGCAGATGATATGGCCGCAGCTATGATGGGAAGCTCAGAGCCAATAGCCGAATCAAGTAGTCCTGTTAAAATTAAACAAAGATCACCTCAGATTGATCCTACAAGAGTTGCCCATGGAAAAACGATCATTTCTGAAATTTTTATGGATGGAATGCATCTGTTTTGTACTAATAAATTTATTTTAGGCTCGGCCATTGTTGTTGAGTTTCTTGTTCCTAAAAAGTTTTCTATTACGGGAGTGGTCACCCATATTCGAGAAGTGAATATGAAAACGAGAGTTATTAGTGATCGGAAAATGATTTATCGTATGATGATTGATTTTACTTTCCTTAAAGCGGGTGAGAGATCTCTTCTCAGAGAATTTCTTGCAACCATCGAACCTACTGGTGTTAGTAAAGCGCCGCCAAAAGAGGAAGAGAGAGAGGAAGCTCCTGAGGAAGATAAAGACGAACTTGAAGATCTTGGGCTTTAATTAGACTGAGTCGCAATCCCTATATTCTCAGCTCCGGCCTCTTTTGCCAGCTCCATGATTTGCACTGTTTTTCCAAGAGAAGACGTTTTATCCCCTTCAAAAATCACAAGTTTAGTCTTTTTATTATCAAGCGCCTCTTTAATTTTAGAGGTTAAGTTGGACTCCTCTACTTGCTGTCCATCAACAAAAGTAGATCCCGATTGGTCGAGACTTATCACCACGGCCTTCGTCTCCCCTTTTGTAGGTTTCGAATACTTTGTATCAGGGACTTCAATATCGAGTCCTGTTTCTAGACCCACAGAAGAGCTCACCATAAAGATAATAAGAAGAACTAGCATAATATCAATAAACGGAGTCATATTGATTTCGCTAACGATCTCATCGTCTTGATCAAGGTTTACTTTATTCCCCATTAATTGGCTTCCATAATGAGATCTCTAATTTCTTCCATTTGATTTCTAAAAATAAGAGAAAGATTTTTGATTCGGGTCTGAAAATAGTTAAAAAACATGACAGCAACAACGGCAACAATAATTCCCGCGGCCGTTGCGATCAAAGCTTCGGCCAATCCAGAAGAGACCACCTGAAATCCGCTTTTTCCAGCAAGAGCGATAGCATCAAAGGTTTTAATAATTCCGACGACTGTTCCAAAAAGCCCGATAAAAGGAGCGAGGTTTCCAATGGTTCCTAACATCCAAAGATAGGCCCTTAAACCAAGGCCTGATTCTTGAAATCGTCTTTCAAGATTATTCTGCCACTTCTCTGATCCCTTCCCAGGTTCGAGAAGTTCAAGGTAGACTTTTTGAATTTGTGGAAGAGTGGATCGTGAAAGTCCTTTGAGCTCTTCCCATTTTTTTTGAGTAACAAGTTCTCTTGCATGCTCATAAATCATGGAGGCTTGCGTTTTGAACTTGCGCATAAAAAACCATCTTTCAATGGCCACGGCCCAAACGATCAAAGAGCAGATCAGAAGGGGCCACATAATAAATCCACCTTCAATAAAGAGCTTAATCATCCACATAACGCACTTCCTTAAACATTGCCTTAGAGGCATATTCTCTATACGTTGGTAGGAAATCAAGTTAATATTTGTTTTATGTTAATGAAACTTAAATTTAATAAAGCAAGCTTTTCGAGCTCGGTACTGGGTGTCTTTATTGCTTCGCTCCTAATCTCAGGACTGGTAACTGAGTTTTTTAGGGCGCCTCAAAAAACAGATAATATTGTCACAGAGTATACTTCCCTTTTTAAACCAGGAGATCTCGCTAAGGTTCAAAAGGTTCATTTTAAAAATGGGCTTGGTGATCTTGTGTTGGAAAAATCAAATGAGGGTTGGGAAATCAAATCGCCTCGTATGATTCGAGCGAAGTCCCTAGTTGTTCAAAAAATTATTCAAAATATTGAAGGCATTAAGGTTAAAAAGATTTTTTCTAAAGACCCTATTAATATTTCAAACTTTTCTTTAAATCCCCCTCTGATTTCGGTGAGTTTCTTTTTTAAAGATGGAGAATCTTTTCAAATCGATCATGGTCTTATTGATTCGATAACCAACTCGACCTATATCACCCACTCTAAGAAGAGCTACATCTACCAAACAGCACTTCTTGAAGATTCTTTTGAGAGATATGATCTCGCGACTTTTATTGACTCAAGAGTATTCACACCTGAAACAGGTCTTATAACTGAAATTAAGGTTTTTAGAGGAAAAATGACATCGAAGTCCCTGGCCTTTGGATTAAAGCTAAAGGAGGGGCAATGGTTAGGTATTCGTACAGGAAGAACCATGAGTGCCGATCGAGTTAAGTATTACCTTGATTCCCTTTTTAGTTTAAAAAGTAACTTCATTATGGATCAGATGACTGAGAAGCTTGAAAAGGGATTAGAGCGCTATATTGACCGTCCTGCCTACGAGGTTGAGCTCACCACAAATGCTGGTACCACCCTTAGATACACACTTACTGGTCTTGTCGACTCTCTTCCAGGAATCAATATTGACCGAAGACAAAATTTTGTTATTCAGGCACCAGATAGAAGGCATCCATTTCTACTTCATAAAGATCACTATAAACTCTTTAGTTTAAGTGAATATGATTTTCTTAATAGAAATAAAAAACCGCTTAGCTTTTAAGATTGAGTTCGCGCCCCAAGAACTGGAGCGCACGATCAATAAATCAATTACTTGATTTCTTTATGAAGAGTATGCTTTCTCTCGAATCTACAGTACTTTTTAAGCTCCAATCTTTCTGGAGTTGTTTTCTTATTTTTAGTAGTTGAATATCGAGATACCCCTGGGGTCTCTGCACTTCTACATGTTGTACATTCAAGATGAATAATAACTCTAGGACCTTTTGCTGCCACGTTTGCCTCCCAATTACCCTTTATAGAGCAGCAAAATCTACAATCTAAAGAACAGGATGACAACCTAAAATTGTTAGGCAATAATCACTACTGCCCTAGGAGGGGAATTATTCATGCATATAAACCTAACTAATTGGAATTACGCTTATTATAAAAACGGTAATCTCCGTGTACAAATTTACATGGGTGCCGATATTCAAAATGATGAGCTTTATTTTGTTACTAGCACCGATCTCGAGGCAAAGCATGAGTTCTACCAAAAGGAATTTCAGGTACTTAATGAGGCGGTTGAGTATATCAATGAGAGGTACTCTCACTTTGACTTCGTCCCAGGTCAGGAAATTAAGGACTCTGGGAGTGGTTGCGATACATGTAGTGCGCATTAAGGCATTGACAAAAGAATCAATTTAAGCGAAATTCCACTGTCTTATTAAAGAGTTGCCTGTTGTATATTAGCAACCTAGGCCATTAACAAAGGTTATTAAACATGAAACCTGGAATCCATCCAACTCTTCACACTGTGAATGTAGAGTGCGTTTGTGGCGCCACTTTTAACACTAAATCAACTGTTGAACTTAACAAAGTTGATATCTGCTCTAGCTGTCACCCATTTTATTCTGGTAAGCAAAAAGTAGTTGATACCGAAGGTCGAATTGAGAAATTCAATAAGAAATTTGGTGGAGCTTACGCTGAAAGACTTGCTAAAGCTAAAGCAAAAAAGAAGTAATTTTCTTTTTAAATTTTTCTTTAATACGGACCCTTCCTGGGTCCGTTTTTTTTTGGTTAGACTCTAATTTGATTTCCGTTATTTCAGCATCCTCCACTTGAGAAAGTTACCGCCTCTCCGATAATGAAGTTAACAAGGAGGTTCTTATGAACCAAATAATTCTTGATGGACTTTATCTCTGGGAAGAAGACTATATTTTTGAAAACGATAGTCTGACTCGCTTTCTTGATGAAGAGATGGAAATTAGAGAAATCTTGATCGACGAAATTGAGATTTAGAAAAGTCCTGCTGGATTAACCAGCTCAACTCGATAGGTTCGATCATCGAGTTGTTTTATTATTTTATATTCTACTAAAGCTCCAACAGAGATTTTTTTCATGGCCTTTTTATCAAGGCCTTTTTTCATCACCTCTACTCGAATCGTTTTTAAATTGTTGTCTTGAATACAAAGTTCCCAGTTAAAACTAAATTTTGTCTCTTTTAAAAAACGGATAAGTCGACCAGAGCTTTTCGATTCTTTTTTACCTTGGTATTCATAAAAGTGAGCAATAAATGGAAGCGTTCTTCGATCCAGTTTCGCCATTTGAGAAATTCTTTCTGTTTCCGAATCATGGGTTGTTTGAATCACTTGATGACACCAATCCTCCACCTCCTTTTTAAGAAGTGGACAAGAGTATTCGATGGAAGGACAGGGGTAGTGTATCTGATAGCCTCTTGAAGAAAGGAGTTGTCTAATTTCTATCGCCTTTTTAAAGAACTCTCTCGTTCCTGGTTCGATAAAGGCAATGTACTTTGGGTTAACCTTTCCTAGAAGTTTATTGAAATCTTTGATCTCCATTTCATTGAGACTATTACCAAAGAAAAGGATATCTTCATCCGTTAATTGAGATAGTGAAGTACTTAATCTCTTTTTTTGGTTTGGAAAATAGGAATCAAGAATCTTCTTTGCTTGATCGAGCATAAGCTGAGATTGATCAATCAGTTTCACTTCCTTAAGCTCTCCTAGTGTTTCACAAATCGCTAAGGAATAGGTTCCTGGTCCAGAACCAAAATCGATAAAGGTTCTAGAAATTAAATCCTCTTTGATCGTTTCAGAAAGGTTTTCTAAGAGAAATTGCATTTTGGGGATATTAGTAGGGAGATAAAATCTAGCATAGGCAGAGACCAGTTCTTTACTTAGAACGTACTCCCCTATGCGATCTCGTTGTGTCGTAAAGTTTTCGCTAAGAGTTCTAACCCCCTTAACAAGATGAGCATCATCAAGGGGGATAAGAAGAAGATCTTTAAGTTTTAAATAATCCAATTATCTCTTTTTGATATCGACATAGTCTCTGTGGTTTTCACCAACATAGATTTGTCTTGGACGAACAATTTTTGTTCCTTTGGTCTCAACCATCTCTTTCCACTGAGCAAGCCAACCTGGAAGTCTTCCAATAGCAAACATTACAGTAAACATATTTGTTGGAATTCCCAGTGCTCTATAGATGATTCCTGAGTAGAAATCGACATTTGGATAAAGCTTTCTTTCTACAAAGTAAGGATCTTTGAGGGCCTCTTCTTCAAGACCCCGAGCAATATCAAGAAGTGGATCCTTTACTCCAAGCTTAGCAAGGACAGTATCACAGGCTTTTTTGATGATCTTAGCTCTTGGGTCAAAGTTTTTGTAAACTCGGTGACCAAATCCCATAAGTCTAAATGGGTGCTCTTTATCTTTTGCCATAGCAAGGGCCTTCTTAAAGTCACCCCCATTTGCCTTAATTTCCTCCAGCATTTCAAGAACAGCTTGATTCGCACCACCATGAAGTGGGCCCCAAAGAGCGTCCACACCACCTGAAATAGAGGCGAAGACGTTTGCTTGAGCAGAACCAATCACTCTAACCGTAGAGGCAGAACAATTTTGCTCATGATCAGCATGAAGAATGAGAAGAGTGTCAAGGGCCTTGGCCAGTTCTGGATCTGGCTTAATTCCCATCATATAAAGGAAGTTTGAGCAGTAATCGAGATCCTCTTTAGGATTTCGAGGAGCTTTTCCTTTGGTATTTCTATAAAATCTGGTGGACATCGTGAGGATCTGACCCATGAGTTGAGTAATAATCGTCATTTTTTTCTTATCATCAAGAGCAACAACATCATTTAGCTCTGGATAAAAACCTGAAAGCGCTACCATCGAAGCTGAGCAAACGGCCATTGGGTGTGCTTTTTTAGGAAAACAGTCAATCAGATCTCGAACCCCTTTTGGTACTTTTCCACTGGTTCGAATGGCCTTATCAAATTTATTGAGTTCTTTTTTAACTGGAAGCTCGCCGTAGTTTAGAAGGTAAGCACATTCTACAAAGCTAGACTTCTCAGCAAGTTGTTCAATGGGATAACCTCTATAATGAAGAATACCTTTTTCACCGTTTAGAAAAGTGATTCCAGATAGACAGGAACCTGTATTTCCAAATCCATTATCGAAAGTGATCACATGACTATCAGCTCGAAGCTTACTGATGTCGACGGCTTTTTCTCCTTCTGAGCCTTCGATTACAGGTAGTTCGTAAGTCTTTCCATTGATTTCAATTTTTGCACCCGACATTTAATAACCTTCCTCGTAAAAATTATAACTTAAACTCACAATTAACTTTTATTCACTCTTCCAATTTTTTGGATCTTGATGCCATTTTTTAAGGGATTCATTCTCCTGATCGGTAAGCTGACCATTTTGATTAAGAACGTTCACGAGGCTTTCAAAATTAGTTAAAGAAAAAAGCTTTATCCCTAAATCATTCACTCTTTCTTTTGCCTTATTCATTTGATAATCGACTATGCAGATGCATCCAACTATCTCTAAACCTTCTTTTTTGACACCTTCGACTGCATCCACAAGACTACTTGCTTGATTCACCAGATCTTCGACCAATAAAACTTTTTGACCAGATTTATAATCTCCTTCAACCTGGTTACCCTTTCCATGTGTCTTTGGCTTACTTCGTACGTAGACCATAGACTTATCCATTTCGTGGGCCAGAAAAGCAGCATGAGGGATACCTGCTGTCGCAAGTCCTGCAAGGTGATCGTATTCAAGATTTAAGGAGCTCACGAGTTCTTTTAGGTAACTAACAATTTGAGCCCTATGCTTTGGATGGCTTAAGATCTTTCTATTATCACAGTAGATTGGTCCCTGCAGCCCAGAGGCGTAAGTGAATGGATTTGAGGGCGATATCTTGACGCACCCCATCTCAAGTAACAATTTAGCAACATTTTCTTTCATAATTTACAACTTATTAATGATTACTATTGACCTCTTAGGCATGAACAACCTATATTTTTTAACCTGTTAAGTCCATCATGCAACGTTTAAACAATTGGTTTTATTATGAAAAAATATCTCTCTATACTTCTCCTCCTTTCTAGCTTTAATTTGCTTGCGGCTTCCCCGCTCATTTATGGCGTGAGATCGGCGGAAAAATCGATAAATACATCATATAACGTCGTCCTAAAAAAAGAGGCTTTAAACAAGGACTTTATGTTTAGCGCGTCAAGACTGAATGGATATCCTGTAGCAACAGGCTCTTCTCTCAAATCAAAGGTCGTCTATTTTCAAATTAGAGAAGGAAAACTCTATATGTTTGAAAATACAAAAGGACTAATGGTTTCAGATTCGATCAAAACCAAAGTTCTTCTTGCCTCCTTTCCTGTCTTGGTTGAAAACGATGAAGAGATCATTGTAGATTTTGATGGCGGAATGAGTGCCCTTCTTGTTAAAGGAAGTATGTGGAGCTCTGACTATTCTGGTGGCAGCGAAGATTACCTTATAAAGATAGATGATAGCTTTATTGAAAAAATCGAAAATCGAGCTGATTACGTCTTTATAGATCAGTTTATTCGAGTCGCTAACGAAACCTATAGAATGAAGTATCAGCTGGCCCTTTATAAACCTGATCCAACATTCAACCCTAAGAAAAGTACTCTGCTTAAAAAGATTGGTTACTTTGAAACTCACCCGATCCTTGATCCAGAGGCGACAGAGAGAGACAAAGTTGAAAAGTTCTATATCCTCAAATACGATGAAAATAAGCCTGTTACTTATTATGTCTCTTCAAATACTCCTAAAGAGTATAGAAACGCCGTTAGAGATGGGATTCTTTATTGGAACAAGGCCTTTGGTAAAGATTTTCTAAAAGTAGAATTTCTTGATAAAGAAGTTACTCCTCATGACCCTGATCTTAATCTTGTACAATGGGTTGATTGGACTACAGCGGGATTTGCTTACGCAAATATTCAAGCTGATCCAATGACTGGTCAGACTCTTAACTCAACTGTTTATATGACTTCTTCTTTTGCCATCAGCAGTGTTAAAGAGGCCAAAGAAACTCTTTTAAGACTGACTCTTGATAAGGATATGGAAGGACAAAAAGAAACAACTGCTCTTAAGCTTAAAGGTTTTGAAGAGAACCACGTTTGTAATTTTCACTCTCATGAATCCATCAAATATGGGCTCTCACAAACTCTCAATGAAGTCATTGAACTTCCTAAAGAAGAGCAAGAGGCAATCATCAAAAGAATTTCTAGTGACCATATTGCTGCAGTTGTGGCCCACGAGGTTGGTCACACTCTTGGTCTAAGACATAATTTTGCTGCGACGGTAGAGGGAAATGTTACTCTAGAACAATGGCCAAAACTTCTAAAGAAATACATTCTTGAAGACGTTGTTCACGAAGAAACTTCTGTTTCGACCTCTATTATGGATTACACGGCCCTTCTCGTCTCCACAGTCAATGGTGCTAAGATCAGAAAAGCTCATCCACCTCTCAAATATGATGAAGTCGCTATTCAATGGGGCTACACCAAAAAGAAAGTCGAAGAGTTTGAAGTCCCTCTTTTTTGTACCGACTCTCAAGTCAATACTTATAAAGACTGCGAGAGATGGGATCAATTCTCTGATCCAGTTGCGGGGGCATTGGATTCATTTGAATATTCATTGAAGTATGCTCCTTTCTACCTTTTTAATTCTTTTCTCTCTCTCACAGAGAAAAAGCAAGATGGGTCCCTTGTTTGGGATTATCTCACTCAAGAAGAAAGAACCCAAAAAATTCAATCTGTCGCTCTTTCACCTCAAAAGCTAGCTGCTTGGATTGTAAAGAAGTGGGAGAAAATGATTGGAATGGCATACAAGGGAGCAAGATTTCTCAAAGTAGAATCTGATTTTCCTTATATTAGTGATTTCAATCAGGAAGAAGTGAATGATAAAACTCTTGAGTACATCCAAGGACGTTTTAAAGAACATGGGGGTCTTACTAAGCTAAGCCTCTTTCCTTTCTACCTTGTTGTAGGGGAAGACATTCGATTTAAGAATCAATTTGATTCAACCTTCACAAGATACATGGCCCCTTTTTCAAATAAATTTGAGACTCATGAAATTGAAATGATCAAAAAAATGGCAGGGCAATTCAGTGATCTTCTTGAAAAAGAACTCTATGTTCAACTCTCTGAAAGCCTGACAAAAGCTAATTTCGCCTTTTATTCAAGACCATTTGAAATGACTCTAATGGATTGGATGAAAAAGATTCTTTTCACCAAATCAGGTAATATTCTTTTTACCTTAAAGGAAGATAAGCCATTTTATGAATATAAGTACCAATACACCAACTCTGATGGGATCGATCTCAGAACAAATTTTGTTAAGCTATTAACGACTGATCTTTTCAAAAACAATCCAAGCTACAGCCGAAGAAGAAAGAAAGCTTCTTATGAGCTTTATGATACGTTCAAGGCAAGAATTGAGCTTTTGAAAAAAGAAGGTGAACTCGAGTCATTAAGCGATGAGATGTATAACTGGATGTACGATGAAGCGAACAGATTCTCGCCTCTTGTCCCTTCAAGAAGATACCCAGATATTTTTGATAGACTCTAAACAAAATTCATTTAAAGCCTGTATATATTTTAGGGCCGACTAAAGTTTAAACAACTTAGTCGGTCCAAATCCTTAAAATCACTACATTTTCTTTGGCATCCTCCTTGCTACATAGTCAGGCAAAAGATTGAGAATTATTTTTAAGGGGGAAACTTATGAAAACAACAATTCTTTTAACGCTATTATCTCTTTTTATCGTGGGCTGTGGAAAGTCCGAACAAGGTGCCACAGGCGCTGCTACAGGCGCTGCTACAGTAACTAACAACTCTCCAATCAATGGAGTCACAAATGTTACAGGCTCTACCGTTCTTAGTGCTTTTAGGTCTAAAGTTTCAAACGGAGAATTTCTCGCACTAAACAGTGATCGAGTTCAATATTGGTTTATGGATCACTCAAACTCTTCATTTAATAGAGAGATTCAAAATAAGACAACCATTATTAGAAATGGTGACTTGGACCAAGCAGGCGCGACTCCCCAAGAAGTGAAGGCCTTTCTTCTTAGTATCATTGACAGGGCCGGTAGTCGCTATCAAATGGTGGATGCACAAGGGACCGTTTATCGATTCCAAGTAGATGATAAAACGATCTATACTATTGACCTTAAGCAACCACTAGCGATCAATCCAATACGAAAAGAGGTCTATAGCTTTGATACAAAGACCTTTTTGAAGATTTTTAGCTTTTCTAGCTACTCTCTTGAGTCAGGATACTATTACACAGGTTACTATAAAAATTTATAAAAAGTTTGGCCCTCGAAAGAGGGCCTTTTTTTTAGAGCATCTTCTTTAATTTATCAAACGACTTACTACT
>CBDUBC010000096.1:0-12164 GCA_965365285.1 uncultured bacterium | reverse complement strand
TTATCAAAAGCACTCTAAGGTAAAATTTAATCAGCAAGTAAATCGCGAAGAATTCATGATGACTCACTTCACTCCCTCTACCCTTAGTTTCCAAAGTGAGTATTATCTGGCAGATGAATTAATTGCGGTGGGTTTTTTAGATGTAAGTACTCAAGGCCTTAATAGTGTCTACTTTATCTATGATCCTAAGTACTCAAAACGTAGCCTGGGTCACTTTGGGGTCATGAAAGAGATTGAGCTGGCAAACTCTTTAAATCTCTCTTATTACTATTTGGGCTTTTATATCAAAGAGAATGACTCTATGAGTTATAAAAATATCTTTTATCCTCATGAATACCTCGATTGGGAAAATAATGTTTGGGTTGATGAATATCCCCTCACTTAACGCGAGACCCATGAAGCTTTACTTGACCACGTGCCATATCTTAGCTACAACCTCGGAGGTTATAACTTTAATTAACGGACAGACATGACGTTTGAAGAACTCAATTTAGGGACCGATTTACTTTCTGCCCTTAAAAGTAAAAATTTCACCACTCCAACTCCCGTTCAAGAAAAGGTCATCCCCTATCTTCTTGATTCTAAAGATATTATCGCTCAAGCAGAGACTGGAAGTGGTAAAACTGGTGCCTTTGTATTTCCCATTATAACAAAGATCGGAGAACTCAAAGATGAAAAGCTTAACGATAAAAACGTAAGTAAGCCTCTTTTTGTTATTATCTCCCCAACTCGAGAACTTGCTTCTCAAATTGATAAATACTTTCTCGACTTTGGAAAACCACTTGGTATTAACAGTGCCGTGATTGTTGGTGGTGAAAACTACCAATCTCAACTGAATCAAATTGAAAAAGGGGTTCATGTCCTCACGGCCACTCCTGGAAGACTTAAAGACCTTCAACAGAAAAAGCTTATTTCTTTTAAAAACTGTCGAGGAGTTGTTCTTGATGAAGCCGATCGACTTATTGATATGGGTTTCAAAGAAGACATTTATTATCTTCTCAGACAAATGCCCCATAATCGTCAAATGATGATGTTTTCGGCAACCTCTGGGCTTGATCTCTCTAAAATGGCCTATCAGCTTAAGGCACATCCTATTGAGATCAACCTTAGTACAGACGAAGTTCTTTCTAAAAATGTCACCCACACTCTCGCTCATGTGGGTGACCATGAAAAAATCCCTCTTTTGGTAAGTCTTTTTAAAGACCAAGAAGATGGCCACTGTCTTGTTTTCTGTAACACCAAATCAGAAACTCGAGTAGTAGCCAAGTGGCTTCAAAACCTAAATTTTAAAGCTCTTGATATCAGCGGAGATCTACCACAGAACAAAAGAAACTCCGTGCTAAAAGATTTTCGAGAGAAAAATATCAATATTCTTGTATGCACCGATGTTGCTGCTAGAGGGCTCGACATCAAAGGTGTAAACCTTGTTATTAACTATGATCTCCCTCAAGACCCTGCCAGCTATGTTCACCGCATAGGAAGAACAGGAAGAGCCGGTCAACCAGGAAGGGCCATTAGTTTTTGTGGCCATCATGACTGCGAATACCTGGAGCCAATTGAAAAATATATTGGTCAAAAGCTCAACCTAGAAGAGCTGACGGACGATCACTTTACCACCGAAGTAGGAGCTAGACCTAAAATGGACATGAACAAACAACCTTCAGAAAATAGACCTCGAAACAATTCCAAAGGTCCAAGAACTCCTCGAGAAAAAAAGTCTCCAGTTAAAAAGGTTCATAAGTCAGCTCAAAGAAAACCTGAAAAGAAGGTTAGAGAAGACGCCCCTAAAAAAGAGCCTGTCACTCCAAAAGTTTATAAGAAGGCCACAGTTATTGCTACTGCGCCAAAAAAGGCAATTGAGGCTACTCTTGCTGAGTTTCCTATCAATAATGTAAACCTTCTCGATGCTAAAGTCGTTGAAGAAGGGAAGAGAACTCTTTTTGGTTTTGGTCCAAGAAAAAGTAAATATGAGGTATTCATCAAGCCTCATTACCCCATCCTTGCGACAGACTTTTTACAAAAGTTTTTTCAAAACTCTCCATTTGATCTCTCTTTTAAAGTTAGAGAAGACAAAAATACTCTTATCGTGGATCTCAATGGTCCAGACGAAGAACATCTTCTGGTTAATGAAGCTGAGCCACTCAATGCGATCGAGTATCTCGTTCGAAAATTTATTCATAATCTGACTCCAATTCCAAAAAACTTTAGAGTTGTGGTCAATTGTGGAGAATTTGAAAACTCGAAAGAATCAAAGCTTAAGCTTATGGCAAACAAGCTCGTGAAACTTGCTATGAAAAAACAAGACAGCGTAGTAACTGCCCCACTTCCACCTTCGGACAGATTTATCGTTCACCAATATCTTGACTCCAACAATCAAGTTAAAACATCTTCAATTGGAAACGGTTTTTACAAAAAAATAAAAATTTCTTTAAAGTAGCTTTAATCTGGGCCCAAATTCTTTTATCATAAGATAATGGGTGATGAAAAAGAACAGCTTTTGGGAATTAGGATTCTTGTAGTGGACGATAGTCCTGAGTCCATAGATATTATAAAAACTTTTCTTCAGACTTTAGGTTTTCAATCTGTGTATAGTGCAGATGACGCACGAAAAGCTCAGCAAATGCTGATTAGAAATCTTGCCAATGGAATGGAAATTGATCTTGTCCTCGTGGATTGGAATATGCCAAAGGTTACAGGATTAGATTTTCTTAAGAGAATAAGAGCAAATATCGATCTCAAAGACCTACCCTTTATTATGGTAACTGCTGATTCAGATCCCCAACATGTTAAAGAGGCTATTGAAAATGGGGTTGATAGTTATATGGTTAAGCCTGTGACCAAGGATGGTCTGTTCGATAAAATCTCACAGACCATGAAAGGTCGAATTAAAAAGCGTCGAAATATTCTTTATTAGCGCTCTACAATTGCCGTTACACCCATACCACCCGCAGCACAGATTGAAACAAGCCCTCGCCCACTTCCTTTTTCTTTAAGTACTTTGGCAAGGGAAGCGAGAATTCGTGTTCCAGTTGCCGCAAAAGGGTGACCGATAGCAACACTTCCACCTTTGACATTGAGCTTGGTCATATCAATTTCACCAAGTGTCTTATCAAGCCCTAGTCTCTCTCTACAAAAAGTCTGATCATTAAGCGCTCTAAGAGTGCACAAAACTTGTCCTGCAAAAGCTTCATGAATTTCATAGAAATCAAAATCTTGGAAAGTCAGTCCTGCTTGAGCAAGAAGTTTAGGAATCGCATAGGCCGGGGCCATAAGAAGCCCTTCTTTATTTTTATAATCTACGGCAGCTGCTTGATAGTGAGTTAAAAAGGCATCAATATCGTAGTTATTTTTAGACGCCCATTCTTCGTTCCCCAATAGAATACAAGAAGCTCCATCTGTCATAGGACTTGAGTTTCCAGCGGTCAGAGTTCCTTTTTCTTTATCAAAAGCGGGTCGAAGTTTAGATAGTTTTTCAAATGTTGAATCGGGTCTTGGATTATTATCTTTTTCGAGTCCTGCAAATGGAAAAACTAAATCATGATAAAAACCACTTTCATAAGCAGCAATGGCATTTTGATGACTTTTGAAGGCAAGTTCGTCTTGTTCTTCCCTTGGGATTTTCCACTCTTGAACCATCAGTTCACAGTGCTCTCCCATAGAAAGACCTGTTCTTGGTTCTTTAACCGCTGGGAAATTAGGAACAAGTTCTCCCGGCGAGAAGGACTTAAGGATTTTAAGCCTTTCAGTCATATTTCTGGCCCGAGAAAGCTGAACCAGCCTATTAGAAAATGTTTGTTTTAATTCTATGGGAACGACTGAGCTTGAATCAACTCCACCGGCAATTCCGGATTCAATTTGTCCCATAGCGATTTGATTACCAACGTGATTTGCCGTCTCTAGACTTGTTCCACAGGCCATTTGCATATCACAAGCAGGAGTATCATAGCTTAGTCCAGCATCGATTAAGCACTCTCTTGCCATACTAAAATCATGTGAACTCTTAGCAACTGCACCAACGCTTGCCATTCCTAAGGCCTTTCCAGCAAGATTATATTTATCAACGAGGGCCTTCATTGCCCCTGTCATCATCGCCTTACTCGTTACATTTTTATAAGCCGAATTGGTTCGAGCGAAGGGAATCCGAGCTCCTCCGATGATACCGATCTTTTTCATTAGTCCCCCATTTTTAAATTTTTAACCGTATAAAAGGCTAACAACAAAAAATGAATAGGTCATTATGAAAAAATTAATGCAGTCGGATATACTTGGTGAAATTTTTAATAAAGCTAGATTTTCTAAGATTATGAACTTCTTGATGAATAACCATAACATCTCTTTCGTAACAAAGCATAACCCACGGAACCTCTTTTAAAACTTCTTGTTGAAGTTGAACGAGTAATCCTTTACGAATAGTAGGGTCATTGGTGGTCTCAAGCTTTTTAAAAAGAGAATCAAACTGATTGTTTGAGAAGGCAGACTTATTAACTCCCGGATGATTTTTAGAGTAAAGAAGCTGAAGCATGTTCTCTGGTGCTGGAAAATCGTAAATCCAATTGTCTGTAAAAAACTGCAGTTCTCCATTTCGACCTTTTTTTAAAAATTCCGAGAAGTCGAGATATTCAACTTCAAGGTCAATCCAAATCTCAGCGAGGGTCTTTTTTAAAAACTGAGCTTCCTCTATCCCATCAGGGCCTTTAGATCGTGTCGAATAAGTTATTTTTAGACGCTTTTGAGGGCCATACCCCTCTTTTCTCATGAGATGCTTAGCCTCCTCGAGGTCAACGAGTTGTCCTAAGCTTTGATTTGGGTCATACCCTTCAATACCAGGTGTATATATAGAGTTTGCTACATGAGCGGTCGATTGTTTTATTTCAATATTATACAGATTAGGATCTATGGCCAATGAAATAGCCTTTCGCAAATTTTTATTTTTTCCTAGAAGCATGTCCTTAAAGTTAAATGAAATCCAACGATTAATCATGGCAGGATAGATATCAAGTTTAATTCCTTCACTTGCATAAGACTTATTAATTTTACCACTATAATCAATGATTTCATTCATCTTGCTTTTTGGAACGTCCATGAAATGAATTTTTTTATTCATAAACTCTTTCCATGCTTGATCATCTGAATTTATAATTTTGTATTCCACACCATCGAGAAAAGGAATTTCTTTATGAGCATCAGTGAGAAGTTCTTCTGTATGGGATTCACGATCGCCCACACTAGGATAAAGCTCTTTCCTATAGTGAGGGAATTTTTTAAGAGTGTAACCGAAATTCGTTTTACTATGGAGATAAAAAGGCCCCGTTCCAATAATCTCATTTTCTGGGTTGATCTTCCCAAGAAGCTCAGATGGAAAAGGAACAAAAAAGTTTAGCGTTAAAAGATGAGATAAATTAGAGACCTTCTTTTCTAGTCTTATTTCCAGTAAATGCTCATCAAGAGAAATCACTCCTTCGAGAGATGTACTGGCCACTTTACTAAGGTCTCCACCGATCCTTTGGGGGAATTGATCAAACCCTTTAATAAGACCTTTTAAAAGTGTCGCTCCAGGACTTTTAATTTGAGGAAGAGAGAGTCGCTTAATTTGAGTAACAAAATCCTCTGCTTTAACAGTACGAGGTTTTCCCTTAAATTCTGGATGATCATGATAGCGCACATTTTTCTTAATATTAATTCTATAAACAAGACCATCTTCACTCACTTCTGGTTGACCTATGGCAAGAAGTGGAATCACACGGTGAGGTCTAATGAGATAATGATATTGATAAAGAGGTTCATAGGTGCTTCCTAGAAATTCAAGACTTGCCTTATCAAAGGCCTTAGCGGGATCCATAGAGGTTACTTCCGACTTTAGTCTAATGGATAAAACGGTACTCTTTTGAGAACAAGAGATTAGACCAAAAAGGAAAGCGAGAATCATCACTAAATTTTGCATGCTCAGAATCTACCATTCAGAGTTATTTTCGACAAGAAATCAGTCTCTTAGAAGTTAGGTCTTTGAAATATTTACTCATTATGGGGCCAAATTGCACCTAGATTTAAAGCGTAATGTAATATTAATTCCATTGAACTGTGATTTTAATCCATTAATATGGGGGTCAATGAAGAGGTTACTTACAACCCTTATTCTTTTTTTCGCTATTCATCTTGATGCAAAGATTTCAACTCTTATTGATCAAAATACAGGACTCTCTCCCCAAGCTAAAATGGAGATTTATAGTTCTCATTTCCTTGGCAAACCGACCTTAAAATTCCCTTTAGGTGAAGGTAAAGATGGTCGCTTTGATAAGGATCCACTCTACCGATTTGATGGCTTTGATTGTACAACTCTTGTAGAAACCGTATTGGGACTTAGCCATTCAGAAAGCATGGAAGAATTTAAAAGGGTCATTCTTGATATACGCTATGAAAATGGTAAGGTTTCCTACTTAAATAGAAACCATTTCATTAGTGCTGACTGGATTCCCAATAATGAAAAAGGTGGTTTGATTCGAGATATAACATTTGATCTTTTTGGAGACCATTCGAAAGTATCGTATGCAACGATCAGTAAGAAAAACTGGTATGCCCATAAAAAAGCGGAGGATATCCAAGGTCAGCCGTGGAGTATTAAGCTCCATCACGATCTTATCCATCTTGGGCGCGACTTAGAGGATGAGAGAGTGGGCGTCCCATACGCTCCGCTCAAAATTGCTCTCGATCACATGGATCTCATCCCATCCGGAACCATTATCAATATTGTACGAGTTGGATATGATCTCAAAGAGTTTATTGGAACGGAGCTTATTGTTTCTCATCAAGGAATTGCGATTCGAAGAAACGGTGCACTCTACTACCGACATGCGACAACACTTGAGCCTTATAAAGTCGTCGATGTGCTTTTAAAAGATTATTTGACACAATACAATAATCATCCGACTATCAAGGGAATCAACATCCTTCTTCCCCAGTAAGCTACGCTTCTTTTCCTTTAATAAAGACCTCTGTATGCTTCGCCTATAAGAGGTAGTCATGCAAAGATCACTAGAGAAAATTTTTAAAGAACTTAAAACATATACCCATTTATCGAACTCTCATTTGTCCTATTACGATATTGTTTATGTACTCCATCATGAAGATCAATCCATTGTAAAAGTTCCACTTACGAGTTCTATAAAACTTCCTGTCATTTTCACTCATGTTTCTCATATCGCTAGAATGTATGATCTTAATGGCTCCCTTTTTCCACCTACAGTTAAACATCAGGCCATTATGGTAGGGGAGCTTATTGATTTGTTTGAAAAAGAAACTGGTCCAACTCCGGTTCTCATTAACCCTCAAATAACTGCAGAGGGGAAATATCAATTTGATAATACTCTTATTATTCCTACAAAGGATTCTCACACAAAAAAACTTCTTTTGAGTGATCCTGAAGAAGCTAAGGCCCTTTATGCGATCAACCCTCAGGATCAAAAACGCTTTGGAATTGAATTTGTATTTTATATTCAAACTCAAAATGAGATACCTGAAGATGAGTACCTCAGACCTCAAACCCTCAAAGAAAGGATTGAACTTCTATCTTATATCATTCCACGAACTCCTATTAAAAAAGGAAGTGCGTCCTTCATTGCTGTTATTCTAGATCTAGAAAATGATATGGAAGAAACTGCATTTATTAGGCCTTATAAAACAATGGATGCCTACACCAATGTCATTTTCCTTAATACCGATTATAAATTGTACACTGGGGAATTAGAGAATATTCCTTATCTTTCTCAAACGGTGGATGATCTGTTTAATGGTCTTATTAAATGGGGACAAAATAAAAAAAGACGACCTACCCCTGAAAGTAGGCCTTAATATAATTATCTAAAGAGAGGTTATCTGATTTTTCGATTTCCTCTTGTTCTTCAATCGATTTTTGAACACTTTCAAGAATTTCTTTTTCATCCTCAGGTGAGAGCTTTTGAGCTTGAAGTTCTTTAGTATATTTTTGTCCTAGTGCCTGTGAGAATCCAAAAAAGGTAAATCCCGATTTTTTAATTTCTTCCATAAACCGTTCACTAAAGGTTTTGGACTGACTTAGACGTTTAATAGTTTGTTCATAATCATCGTCCCAAAAAGAAGATAATTCTAGACATCCATAAAAGATCTCTTTGAGCCAATCTGTGAGAAGAATAGAATGTCCTTCTTTTTGTAAAGTACAGTTTGGATCTCTCCCCTCTGTAACGACCTTTTGAGTATTATTTTTATTTACGTCCATATCCTTAGGGTCAAAGTATTTCACTGGCTTCAAAAGACAGTAAGTGACAAAGACGTCGAGAAAACGAATCTGATCTTCAGTAATGCCTATGCTCACAAATGGATTCACATCCATATTTCGAAGTTCAATATACTCAATCCCTTTTTCTTTAAGAATAAGAGACGGTCTTTTGTTTCCGACCCTTTTTGGTCGAATAATCCCGTAGTACTCATTTTCAATTTGAAGAACATTTTCAGAGAGTTGAAGATAATTCCCATCTTGATCTTTCAGCCCAATTTTTGACCAATGTGGATCTTTGGTGTGAATCGCCTTTTCTAAACAAGAGACATAACTCTCCAAAGTGTTATAACAAACCTCGAGGTCCTTTTGCCCCTCTTTATTCTGATAACCAAGACCACTCATCCGAAGAGAGGTGGCATTTTTCATAGTGAGAGTACCCTTTTTATCAAAGGGTATTAAATCTGTTTTTTCGATATCGATATTTTGCACACTTAAAAAGCTTTTGCATAAGGCCGGTGAAGCACCAAAAAGATAACTAATTACCCAGCCCATCTCATGATAGTTTCGAATGAGCTCCATATATCTTCGGCTTTTAAATTCTTGTAAAGACTCTGTACTTTCTTCTTCTTTGTGAAGGGCCTTCCAAAATTCTTCACTAAAAGAAAAATTATAATGGATCCCCGAGATTGTCTGCATAACAGAACCATAGCGATTCTTGAGTCCTTCTCTATAGATCGTTTTCATTTTAGCAATATTTGAAGTTCCGTACTGAGCAATAGGTACAGGTAAGCCTTTTTCAATAAAACAAGGCATGCTTGATGGCCACAGAAACTCGGCCCCAAGTCTTTGCCCCACAAAAATATGAGTGTTTCTAAGATGCTCAAAAAGAGGTTTCACACCTTTAAGTGGAGGAGTGATGAGCTCTAGCTGACTTTCAGAAAAATCAGTCTTGATATAAGGGTGAGTGAGCGCGGAACCAAGTGACTTTGGGTGAGGTAGTTGAGAGATATGACCGTTTTCATCAACCCTTAAACACTCTCTTTCAATTCCTCTTAAAGAGTCTATAAGCATTGAAAAATATTGGGCTTTTTTGTTGATTTTCATATGTCTATAGTTTTTTCGCTAGGTTTCATAATGCCCTTGAATTGCATAAGTCAAAGAGGTATATAATGAGCACGATGAAAAGGCTATTAATAACAATTCTATTACTTGTGTCCCCTATTCTTCAATCTCGAACCAATAATGAGGCGATTTATGGAGAGGATAATCGAGTTTATGTTGAAGAGTTTGACTCCCCTGCTATCCAAACTCTTTCTCTATCAGTTGGAGCGATTGTTCATGAAAGTCGAATCGAGCCCCAGGGAGATCGAATTAAAATTTGGGGTGAAAAATTAAGTGAGTCTCACTACGTTTGTGAAGATGAGAGATTTGCGAATGATTTTACGACAGTCAAATGTACTGGTTTCCTCGTTGGGCCAGATCTTTTCCTGACTGCTGGTCATTGTATCAAGGGACCAACTGATTGCGAAAATAAAAAAATCCTTCTTAATTTTAAGAAATCATTGCTTCAAACGATTGATGAAGAGAATTCATCTTTTCCGGTAGAGAATATGTATGGTTGTAAAGAGATTATTCATAGAGAATACGATTACGAAACACAAAACGATTATTCTCTCATAAAGCTTGATCGTAAAGTCAAAGACAGAGAGCCTCTTCTTTATCGAGGGGCCAATAAAATAGGTGATAAAGAAAACCTCTTTGTTATTGGTCACCCCAGTGGCCTCGCTCAGGTCATCGCTTTAGGTAAAGTCATCAAAAACGAAAATCCTTATTTTTTCAGTACAAATCTTGACACCTTTTCAGGTAACTCAGGTGGACCTGTCTTCAATGCCCAAACATTAGAAGTCGAAGGTATTCTTGTTCGAGGTGAACAAGACTATGTTATGGACGATGATATTGACTGCGACCGACCTCGAGTTTGTGAGGAAGACGGCAAAGATTGCATGGGTGAAGAAGTCGTTCGAATCACTAATATCCCTGAATTAGTGCCAAATTTTGACCTTCCTGGTCCACCAATCCCCATAGAACCTTCAAGAGATGATACTCCAAGTAATGGAAATGACGATGATGAAATTCCATGGGATGACTTCTTTGGAGACCATTACTAGACAAATCCTTGTCTAGCTTTGTCCCATTTCAAACCATGTTATCCTTTGCTCATCAAAGGAGAAGACATGAAAGTATGGAATCTTTTATTAATCTGTGGACTTCTATTCAGTGCTCAAGCAATGGCATGTGGTGGTACTAAAGATAAATCTGCCAGCAGTGATGCTACGTTTGAGGAGTCTCAATCTATTCGAACGACTTATATTGAGGGCGAGCCTGTAGAAGATTAAGATTTAGGTATGGGAGGGGGTCCAAATCTTTGGGCCTCATCTTTAAATGTCTTTAGAACTAAAAGTTCCAAATCTCTGATCAGCGTCTTCTTATTTCTTAAAATATGATCGGCCATTGCTTCTGTAGGTTCATTTTGATCAAAGATCAAAACGGTGGGGATCCTTGAATTCATATTACCTAAAATCTTTATAATAGCCAGCAATTCCCCTCCATTTATAGAGGGAGCGTGTTCTGAGGTTATGATCATATCATAAGAGTTTTGAATTAACCTACCAAGTCCTTCATATCCATCTGTACAAAAATCAAGCTCAATAAACTCAATATCTTCTAACTTTTGTTTAAAGTGATTTTTGAGGGTGATTGTAGGAACTAAAAAAAAGATTTTTTTCTTCATATTCCTATTATACATAATTTTTCAAAGCGGCCACAGCTTGATCAAAATACCCTCCACCAAAAATATTGTAGTGATTTAGAAGGTGATAGGCTTGATAGAGTTTAACTCTCTTTTCACGGCCCTTTTCAAAGGGTATTACAGATTGGTAGCCATTAAAAAACTCAAGTGAGAAGCCACCAAAAAGCTCTAAAATTCCAAACTCAAATTCATGATGACCATAAAAAACGGCGGGATCGATGAGCCAGACTTCCCCTCTTTCATCAATAATGAAGTTTCCAGACCATAGGTCGCCATGAAGAAGAGAGGCGGCAGGACCATCCGGCAATAGTTTCAGGATATTAGACTTATTATTCTGAAGCCATTCTTTAAGATCTAGTGCTCTAGGCCCTGCTAGATCGACTTGATAGAGAAGACGGTAGTTATAAAACCACTCCCCCCATGCACCCCTTTGAGATGGATTTATTTGTTTCCCGAGTCCAATAAAATTATTTTCATAAAAACCATAGGTGTCTGAGGTGGTGTTATGAAGAAGGGCGAGCTTTTTTCCAAATTGATAAAAATCCTCGGAGCTTGGTTGTTTTGGTTTTATGTAATCCAAAACAAGAAGATCACTACTAGCATGATGTACTGTTGGAATAGAAATGCTTTCACTTTTACGAAGCTCCTTTAGACCATTCGCCTCACAAAGAAGCATCTGGGGATCTTTGACTTCATATTTAACAAAAAATTCTCCCTCATTGGTTTTTGCCAAAAGAGTTTGACCTACACTCCCCTTATTAAGCAGTTTTACTTCCTGAACCTTTACATTAAGTACATTCTCTAATTTACTTTGAATATTCATAGAAAGGATAAGAGCATAATTATGAAAAAATGTGAATGGTCTCTAGCAATTCATGGTGGTGCAGGAATATTAAAAAAAGATCAATTTAGCGATGAACTTCTCAATGAATATGAGCAAGTTTTAAGGCAGGCCATCATTAAGGGATCTGAAGTCTTGATTCGTGGTGGTAGTTCAACAGAGGCGGTTTGTGCCTCTGTCGTTATTATGGAGGACTCTCCTCTTTTTAATGCTGGTAAAGGATCAGTCGTTGGTCATACGGGCGTCATTGAAATGGACGCTTCAAT
>CBDUBC010000095.1:0-12195 GCA_965365285.1 uncultured bacterium | reverse complement strand
CCAGCTCAATTAACCCATTTTTGTCCAGACCACCTTATAAAAAATTAACTTTACAAAGCATAGGACGAATTAGGCTATTAATTTACAATTTCAAAAGTATGAAATGCAATTATAATATTGTTTATAGGTAAGAAAAAGGATTTTTGAGTATGTTTTGTCCCCTACACTATGTGTTTGGGCACAATTTACGATTTAACTACCGAACAATGATAGTTTCTGGAACAAAAAATCAAAAGTCTACATATTATCAATAAATTAGATTTTATCATCATGAATACAAGTAGTTACAGATATCGAATATCCAATACCCTATCTACGTGCTAAGCTCCAAGCAAGCTTAAAGAACGTTAACATTTAAAACAGTTAAAGAGATATGCCAGAATTACCCGAAGTACAAACTATAGCGGATCAATTAAGTGAGTACTTGCCTCTTTCAATCTCTGAGGTTGAAACTTCTATTCATGCAAATACCTTTATAAAAAAAAGTGACTTTGAACTAGGACCTTGTGACATTCAACGAATTTATCGCTTGGGTAAATCGCTCATCATGGATCTTAGCCTAGGCACTTTAGTTTCTGGTCTCGGAATGAGTGGTGGTTGGAGAATCTCTAAAGAAGATAGAGGCGTAAAGCACACTCACTTTAAATTTAAAGTTAAAAATAAAAATGGAGAAATCTTTTATCTTAGCTATGTCGATCCTAGAAGGTTTGGTAGGATGATGCTTTTTAATGAGATGAGTTTTAAAGTATTTAAAGACTCGCTTCCCCCCGATCCTACAAGTGAGGATTTTAATGAAGAATATTTAAGAACTGTTTTCAAACGATTTCCGCAAAGACAAATAAAGCCTTTTCTACTTGATCAAAAATACTTTGCGGGAATTGGGAATTATATGGCCTGCGAGATCTGCGCTTTAGCCGGTGTTCGCCCTACAAGAAGAGCTGGAAAAATTACTAAAAAAGAAATAGAGAAATTTGTATCGGGAACCAAAATGGTCATCGAAGGGTCCGTCAAAAATAATGGTCTGACTTTTAGCGGTGGCTACTTTGATGCTAATGGTGAAAAAGGAGAGGGAGTTCTTAATCTTTTAGTCTTTCATCAAAAAAGTTGTGGAATGTGTAAAAAGGAAAACATTAAAAAAATTGTGCTTGCGACGAGAGGAACTTACTATTGTCCTCATTGTCAAAGGTGAAGTCTTAGAGCGAGCATTAAAATGATTGATAAAAAGTAGATTCCTACAATCCAAAAAAAAAGTACTAGCCCTTTTCTTTGAAACTCAACTAACTTTTGATAATCCTCAGAGTTTTCTTGATCGCTCAGGTCTTCCTCATAGTCATCGGTTTGAAAAAAGTTTCTAAACTGAATTCTTTTTATTCTTTTTGTTTTGCTTCGACGAAGGACATCACGATAGGTGTTTCCTAGTTTTATAAAATAATAAACCCCGAAAGCACCAATCATAATCCAAAGTGGAAAAAAGATCTTTGCATAAAATGCGAGGAGCTCCTGTTTTGACATATCTTATTATCGGCACATTCCGTTAAAACATCAATATCTGTTTGCAATCGTGTCAAATTGGTCTATAGATAAGACATGGAAGAAACAACTATCATCATTGACCAAAAAGTCGCCATTCTTGTCGATGGAAATAATATTGAAAGATCAATTCACAGCATCACTAAAGATACCGGTAGTATGCTTAATTTTGATAAGCTCGTGCCTAAGATTCTTATGGAAAGAGGTCTTTCAAGGCTTATTTATTTTAGAGAAGGAAAAAGCATTTCTTCTAAATTACGGGATCGATTACACGATAATTATCATGGCTCGGTCGTTCCCTGCCATAAGAGTGCTGATATTCCTCTTTCTATTAAGGCCACACAACTCGCTTCAAAAGTTGATACAATTATTATTCTTAGTGGGGACTCCGATTATGTAGAGCTAGTTCGACACCTTAAAAGTGAGGGAGTTCGAATTGAAATCGCTGCGATTGAGCAAACAACAAGTCAGCTTCTCATTGAAGAGGCCGATTTTTATCACCCCATCGTCAAAGAAGACTGGTTTACCCTAAGTAAAAAGCCCACTAGGAAAAAATCAAGATCTTAATTTTTGATTAAGGAAATAAAAAGCGCCTATAACAAGACTATGGGTTATTTTATTATTTTCAATAAGCTTTGGAATATCATCTAGCGGTATCTCTAAAATATCAATTTCTTCGAAATGATCTAGTTTCTGATCGCCTATTTTTGTGCAGTTTTTCGCCAGAAACATCTCACATCGGTTGGTCATGAAGGCCGGATTGACATCGACTCCACCTAGCCTTTCCCACTCTTCAGAAAAATAACCCGTCTCCTCACTAAATTCTCTTTTAGCAGCATCGAGAGGATCTTCTCCTGGATCTGCAGCTCCACCTGGAACCTCCCAAGTAATTTGATCTGTTCCATGTCGGTATTGCTCAACCAGAATGACCTTATTATCTGGAGTGAGACCTACAATGTTTACCCAATCAAGACTTTTGACTACATCAAAGGTGCCCTCTTTCCCACTGTCCTGACTAACTCTCGTCACAGCATAACGGCGAAAGACTTTACTTTGAGAGATGAATGTTTCGGATTTGGTTTCCCACTTTTTTACCATTAGAACTCAATCTCAAAATCTACTTGTTCAGAGATTTCTTTGTTGTAATGGTGTTTTTCTTCAAGATAACGAATATAAACATTTCGACCAAAGATGCGCTTAAGTTTTTCAGAGTATTGGTCAAAAAGCTTTGCTTTATTCTCTGCGGTCTTTTTTTGATCATACTCTAACTTTAGCTTTTCATAAGCCGAAATAAGGCTAGGTTTGACTTGGAGTTCATTTTCTAAAAAAGAACGGATTTTTTCGTCCCATCTCGAGCGTACTTCAGAGGAAAAATCCATGGAGTCGTTTTCATTAGAGGTAGACTCGGCCATTTTGGACTCATCTACGACTTCTTCTAGATCAGAGTCAAGAATCATCTCCTCGAGGTTCTCCTCATCCACAACCTCCTCGCCATTCTGTTTCATCCACGGTGGGTCTTGGGCGAGCATCTTATCTATCTCATCCACGGAATAAGGATTATAGGGCTCTTTTTGAACCCAAATATAGGCACCAAGAGAAATGATCACAAGAAGTACTATGACAGGCCAGAGTTTATTCATAGCAATAGGATACCCTATATCCTTAATATCCGTCGAGGCTTTTACTTTTTAACGCTTCATATTCTCAATTTGGAGTTCAAGCTTCAGATCGCCATCATCTTTAAGCATTTTAAAGACGGCCTGAAGATCATCAATCTTTTTTCCCGTGATTCGAACTTTTTCTTCCATGTATTGAGATGAGACCTTCATTTTGGACTCTTTAATCATTTTATTGATTTTCTTACCGGTGTCTTTATCTATGCCTTGCTTTAAGGAATGGATTTGCTTAACCATTTTGTTTCCAATCGGTTTTACATCTCCTGGCTCGAGGGCATTCATACCAATGCCTCTTTTTGCCATATTAGTTCGTAGAATATCCAGGCATGCTCCTGCCTTGTACTCATCCTCCGTCGTAACTTCGAGGGAGTCTTCTTTGAGGTCTAATGAGGTTTCAGAGCCTTTAAAGTCGTATCGTCCTGCAATCTGTTTCTTAGTTTGCTCAAGTACGTTTTTAAATTCACCCATATCAATCTTACAAACGAGGTCAAATGATGCCATAAGTAATCCTTCTATTGATCTGTATAATCAAAGGTTTAAACATAAAACCATTGACATTGTCTTTACCAAAGTTTAGAACATAGCGCAAATCGAACATTCTATTCTTAAGGTATTTATGAGCACGACGATTACTCCATTAAGTCAACCTAACAAGCTTGCTTCTACCCCTAAAAATGATCCTAAATATTTCGTAGAAGTTAAAACCAAATCTGGCGAAACTGTTAAACTCGGCTGCCCTCAAACAACAAGAGCACTTGTCGCATTGATGGATCAATTTGCAGTTAATGGTGGAGCTGCCTCCCACTGGGGTGGTCCTGCAGCATTTGCAGAAATCATGAGTGCCATACATGGACATATGTTTAGTGTAGAGGACTGGTATAAGCATTACAATTTTGTAAATGATGCTGGTCACACTGAAAATGGAATCTATGCTCTTAGAGCAAATTACGGATTTGATAATCAAACATTTGAAGACCTTTATAAATTTAGATCCATTGAAAGTAAGCTTACAGGTCACGGTGAGGCCCACCTTAACCCTGAAGGAGTTTATATTTCTAATGGACCTCTTGGGTCTGGACTTCCTCAAGCACAGGGGCTGGCCCTTGCCGATAAAATTAGTGGAAGCAACCGAGTTACGATTTGTGCTATCTCAGATGGTGGGTGTATGGAAGGAGAGGCGAGAGAAAGTTTCGCTGCTATTCCAGGTCTGGCCAAAAAAGGAAAGCTTAATCCTTTTCTCATGGTTATTTCAGACAATAATACCAAGCTCGGTGGAAGAATTGATGAAGATTCTTTTTCTATGCAACCAACTTTTGAATCATTAAAAAATCTTGGTTGGGAAGTTGTTCTTGTTGAGCAAGGTCACAACCTTCAAGAAGTATACACTCAGGTTGAGAATGCTTTAGTCAAAATTAAAGAGAACCCATCTACACCAGTTGCTCTTTGGGTAAAAACAATTAAAGGCTATGGAGTCGAATCCACTGAACAAAGTAAAAGTGGTGGTCACGGTTTTCCATTGAAGCCTTATTCTGATCAAATTGAAGGTTTTCTTAAAGAAATCTATAAAGGTGCTGAGGTACCATCTGAGTTTCTTGAGGCCGCAAAAAAACTTCTCGTAAAACCTGAGGCCAAAACCTCTTCCTCAGATGGTGTTGTTAATGAAAAGGTACAACCAGGATTTTCTAGAGCGGCTATCCGAGCTGCTAAAGAAGGACTTCCTGTTTTTAGTGTAAGTTCTGACCTTCAAGGATCTACAGGGATCGCAGCTTTCCACAAAGAGTTCCCAACTCATTATGTTGATGCTGGAATAGCCGAGGCTAACATGGTTTCAACGGCCGTAGGACTTTCTAAACAAGGTTTTATTCCTGTCGTTGATACTTTTAGCCAGTTCGGAATAACTAAAGGAAATCTTCCTTTAATTATGGCGGCACTTTCTCAAGGTCCAGTGATCTGTCTATTTTCTCATGCTGGTTTCCAGGATGCAGCGGATGGAGCAAGTCACCAGGCTACCACCTATTTTGCAGCAGTATCCTCTATTCCTCATACAACCGTTATTCAAGTTGCCTGCTCTGCAGAAGCGGAAGCTTACATGTATGGTGCGATTAAGATGTTTGAAGAAAAGAAACTCAAGGGTGAAACCCCTGATAACGTTGTTTTCTTCTTTGGTCGAGAAAACCATCCAGCTCATTATGCCGAAGGTCTAGAGTATGAATGGGGTAAAGCTCAGGTTCTTAAAGAAGGATCTGATGTTACCATCGTAGCTGCAGGACCAATGGTTCAAAAAGCACTTGATGCAGCGGCCGAACTTGAAAAAGAAGGAAAGTCTGCCACTGTTATTAATAACTGTTTTATTAACCACCCAGATACTAAAACGATCTACGCTCAAGTTCAAAAAACTGGTGGAAAGCTTATCACAATTGAAGATCATCAACTCATTGGTGGTATGGGTTCTATGCTTGTACATAAACTCGTGCTTGAAGGAAAAGACTTCAAAGTGAAGAGTCTTGCAAACCCTGGTGAGTTTGGGCAATCAGCTTACGCTGCTAATCAGCTCTATGATAAATACGGTTTATCAGTTGATGGACTTCTTAAAGCTTTTAAAGAACTAAACTAATGAAAAAATTGGTCCTAACGTTTCTGTTTTTAGTTACAGCAAGTGTTTCAGTTAGGGCCGATGTTTTTAATATTAATCTTATGGCTTTTATCTCTGCGCAGACTATTTATAAGGGTGCGCAAATCTGGCCAAAAACCACTTTCTTAGTAGCACCAGGGCTTCAGTTTTTTGATCGACGACTTCATATCTATGGACCTAATATTAGCTGGAACTTTCATTCCTCCAAAGAAGACCCCATTAAACTCACATTTGGTGGAAGATACTGGGATGATGATCGTCCATTAATTAGACCGACGGGTGGAGATGAGGATTATCGAAACCAAAGATCAGATAGTCTAGAGTTTTATCTCAAAGGTAACTATAGCTTTGGCTGGAAAAATAAGTTTGCCGTCGGCTTCTACGTAGGTAGGGACGTGATTCGTTATGAATCTTGGTACAGTGAATTCAATGCTAAGGTTCCTCTCCTACCCTTTACCTCTCTGGTGGGAACAATTAGCCATGCCGAGGGCGATACCAATCGTTACCTTTATGGACCTGAGTCCATTTCAGGATGGGGATATGGGGCCCTTGCTATTCGGTTGGTAATTCCTTTTGTGCCATGGGATGGAATTATTATAAATAGTCTTGAGCAAAGCTGGGTTCTTAAGGGGGCCAATAAGAACGCGGATTATGTTCGTGGGAATGGGGATCATCTCACCTTTTCCACAAGATGGATCTGGAACGTTTTTTAGCCCGTATTTCTCATCCCGACCGCAATTCCACTTAAGGTGTTAACAAGAACATTTTCTAGTCCTGGATCCTCTGGGTTTTCTCTGAACTTTTTAAGAATCATCACCTGAACGAAGTTCATAGGATCTACGTAAGGATTACGAATATCAAGAGAACGCTTTAGAACTCGATTATTTTCTAGAAGTTTCTTTTGATCTAGAGTTTTGGCCACAAGTTTTTTAGTAAGAAGAAAGGAATCTCTTACCTCTTTTTCAAGGTTAACCCACTTATCATCTGATAAATGCTCCATATATAAGTCTGCAATATGCTCATCGGCCTTAGAAAGAACCATCTCTAAGAGATCCATTGTTGCATTAAAAAATGACCATTTCTTGGCCATAGATTTCATCTGTGCCATACCATATTTTTCAATTCCGTACTTAAGAGCTTCCCCAACTCCATACCAAGAAGGAAGGATCAGTCGATTTTGAGTCCATGAAAAAATCCATGGAATTGCTCTCAGAGAATCCATAGATCCTCCAAATTTCCTCTTACTGGGACGACTTCCAATTTTAAGATAGGAAATTTCTTTAACAGGAGTAACCTGAGAAAAGAATTCTCCAAAATCTGGATTTTTCCAAACAAGAGACTGATATTTTTCTCTACTATAAGTTGCGAGATCTTCCATCATATCTCTGTATTGTTTATTAGGCCTAGTAGGTTTCTCCAGTGTGGCCCGTAAAACCGAGGTTAGATAAACTTCTAAAGATCTTTTAGCAATTCCTTGGATACCAAACTTAGAGTTAATAATCTCCCCTTGAACGGTGACCTTGAGCCTACCATCAATACTACCTGGTGGCTGGCTATCAACAGCAAGATAGGTTGGCCCTCCTCCTCTACCGACTGTACCTCCACGTCCATGAAAAAGAGTCAGCTTAACGCCTTCTTCATCGGCGAGTTTGAGTAAGTTTTCTTGTGCTTTATAAAGCTCCCAAGTGGCACTTAAACGTCCTCCATCCTTTGAAGAGTCAGAGTAACCCAACATAATCTCCTGATGACCGTTAATATGCTTTTTATACCATTTGTTGGAAAAAATTCTTTTCATATTAAGGTGAGAGTTTTTTAGATCATGGATAGTTTCAAAAAGAGGGACAACATTTAACAGCGCCTCCGGATTAAGCTTTTTTTGGAAAAACTCGACTAAAAGAATATCGCTTGCCTCTCTTGCCATGGAAATAATATAACTACCAAACGAATCCTTCCCAACTTCACCAATGAGCTCAAAGGTTTTCATCACATCAAGATCAAAAGCTTCTACGAGAAACTCTTTATAAGGAAAAGGAGAATTGTCCTCCATCTTTTTTTCTAAAAACTCTAATTTCTGATTTTCACTCATTTCTGAAAATAGACTCATTTTTAAATAATTGGTGTAGGCATCCATAATTTTGAGATGAACAGATGATTCTTGCCGAATATCCAATTTAAATAGATGAATCCCAAAAGTATGAACATTTCGAATAAGATCCGTTAGTTTTCCTTCGGCAACAGTCTTTGCCCCCATTTCCAATAGCGAGCGATAACATGCCATGAGAGGATCGATAAGATCCTCCTTTCTTAAAATGTAGTTTGGGTTTTTCCTTGGAATCTTATTATTAAGCCGTTCAAAAAGAATTTTTGTATTTTCAAGCTTATCTTTAAGATTAAGAATGAGATCTCGATATGGTCTCTTGCTCTTACCCACGTATTCAAATAATTGATCACTATCGCGGCAAATGGAGAGATCTAAAAAAAGATCATCAAGATCTTTAATATAGAGATCAATTATTCGAACTCGTTGAAAGTAGATTATCTCTTTTGTGACATCTGTCGTAACGTTAGGGTTTCCGTCACGATCCCCACCCATCCACGAGCCAAATTTAATAGGCGTCGCCTCCAAAGGAAGGCCTTCTCCAATTTCTTTTTTAAGTCTTCGATCTATTTGTCGTAGAAAAAAAGGAATAACCTCCCATAAAGATTCCTCGATATGAAGAATTCCACTATAGGCTTCCTTTAATGGAGTCGGTCTTTCTCTTTTAATTTCATCTGAAAGCCAATTGGTCACAACGATTCTTTTAAGCTCTTCAATAGCTTCTTGTTTTTCAGCTTGGGTAAGATTCTTTCGATCGAGAATACTAAGAATATCTTCTATTTTAGCATTCTTTCGAATAAGACTTTTCTTTTTTACCTCTGTCGGGTGAGCAGTAAAAACAAGATTGATTTCAAGGTCTTTAATGGTTTGGGCTATCGTTTCTGCACTTAGTTTTTTCTTTTTCAGAAGTTTAAATGTGTGACCAAGTGAAAAAGGTTGATCCCCAGCATCTCGAGATAAAAGATGAAGTCGTCTCCTTCGAATTCGGTGATGTTGTTCGGCAACGGTAACATAATTGAGAAAGGCACTAAAGGAGGAGACCAGTTTCGTGAGTGTTTGATTATCCACATCTTTAAGAATCTTACTTATTTTTTTAAAATCAGCGATGCCTTCACCTTTTCGCTGATGAATTGCTGTTTTCCTAATTTTTTCTACAAGTTGAAAGAATTTTTCACCTTCCACCTCTTTTAGAGTTTCACCAAGAAGGGTACCTAATAAATGGACATCATTTTTAAGGGGTAGATCGCGCGCCATGTTTCACCTCACCCTTAATAGGATAATAGAAGATGAAATAAATGAACACTGTTATTAAACGAGAGCGTCGCTGCCTTCACCACCTCTAGAGATGAATGCTTTACCTTGTGCCTCAAGTTCTTTAACTTTCTGAACAATCGCATTTTGAGCTTTTTCAACATCAGAAAGTTTAGTCGGCCCAAGAGCATCCAAGTCTTCTTGAAGCATAGTTGCGGCTCGATTTGACATGTTCCCAAAGAGTTTAAGTTTAATTTCTTCAGGTGCAGTTTTAAGAGCAATAACCAGCTGTTGGTTATCCACGTCTTTAAGAAGATTTTGTATACCTTGATCATCCACGTGAATAATATCTTCAAAGACAAACATGAGTTTTCTAATTTCTTCTGCAAGTTCAGGATCTTTTTCCTCAACTCGAGACATGATATTTTTCTCAGTGTTTTTGTCCATAAGATTAAGCATGTCGGCAATAGGCTCGACTCCACCAAGTTGATTAGTATCGATTGAGCCAAGAGTTGAGAGTTCCGTTTTAAGAACATCATCAAGTTGAGCGATCAGTTCAGGAGAGACGAAGTCAAGGTTAGCAATTCTGAGAACAACCTCTGCTTGAAGACCTTCAGGGAGTCTTCTAAGAACATCTACCATTCTCTCTGAGTTCAGGTGAGCTATAACAAGGGCGATTGTTTGAGGGTGCTCATTGATAAGAAAGTTAGCGAGAGTTCTGGAGTCAACGAGTTCAAGAGACTCAAGAGTATTGGCCGCTCCAACATCGACGATTTGCCCGAGAAGTTGTTTTGCTCTCCCTTCCCCTAGAGCTCCTATAATGAAGTCTCTACCTTTGTTATCAGAGAAAAGAAGATCCGCGTCTTCATTTATTGATGAGTAAAAATCTTCTAAAACTCTTTTAGTCATCCAGATAGGGGCCTTTTTAACGTTGGCCATAGCATTGATCATTTTCTTAACATCGTTATCTTTAAGATACTCGAAAATAAGTGAAGTGGATCGAGCTCCGAGAACGCTCAGAAGCAGGGCCGCCTTATCTTGGCCGGCCAAAAGCGCGTATTCTACATCTGGATCGAGGGTACCTTCGGCCATTTTAAATTCCTTTTAAAAAACCTTCCCTAAGTCATCATACCATCAATTTAAAAATTCTCAAAAAGATGGTAAAACCGTCTCTATTAGTAAAGTATTGAAATCTTTGACGTTTCTTCCCTCTGAATGAGACTATCAACATATCAAATCATTTAGGAGGATGTTAAAATGAAAAAAACACTTTTAGTTCTTGTAGGACTTTTTTTAGGAATGAATGCATTTGCAGCTGACGGTAGTAGTGGTTGTGGAGCTGGTTGGTATATTTTTAAGAAGAACTCCCTCATTTCATCTAGTCTTCGAGCGACAACCAATGCCATGTTACTCAACACGATTGGTATGACCTTTGGAACTTCAAATTGCTCAAAGCACAGTATCGTTAAAAACGACATGAAAGCGATTCACTTCACTGAGTATACTTTTGCTCAACTTAAAAGAGAGATGGCCTCTGGAAACGGAGATTATTTTTTAGCAATGGCAGACATCATGGGATGTGGGCAATATTCTGGAGATTTTGGACAAGTCGTGAGAAGCAACTACTCTAATATCTTTAATGCAAACACAAAAACTCCAGCAGACATGGTTCAAAATCTTGAAAATGAAATCAAAAAGAACCAAAGTCTTTCCAAAAACTGCCAGATCATCTAATGTTTTTGGGTGAAAAAGATTTACCTTTTCTTAGTGGCCGGCATTTTGCCGGCCATTTCATTTGCTCTTGATGCCAAATGGCTCTCTCTTTACTATTATCAAAAAGATATCTTTGGGAATTATGAAAGCATGGTTGATAGTCCTAGCTTTTTTTTCCATAAAGAGGGAAAAACTAATCCTCAAAAAGAGCTGACAAAGGCCCTTGAGGCTTTTAAAGGCACAAATACCTTCTATACTCCTGCTAAACAACCAGCGGCATGCGCATTTCCTGAGAGATTTAAATATATTCAAGAGAAATACCCTAATACTCAATTTCCTCAACCTAGTTGCCATGATCTCCAAGAGTGGAAAATGGCGATCGGAGCAAAGTCTATTTCACTAGTTTTTTCTAGTGCTTATGCTAATAACCCTGGATCGATGTTTGGTCATGTCCTTATTAAATTTAATAAATTTTCTCCCGATATTCCTCACAAAGATCTTCAAAACTATACCGCTTCTTTTGGAGCTGTTCCAGACCCTAATGACAATGCTGTTTTTTACGCCGTTAAGGGAATGTTTGGGGGGTATCGTTCTTATTTCACCCTTCAGCCCTACTACGTCAAAACAAGTGAATATAATAATAGTGAGTCTAGAGATCTTTGGGATTATGAACTTAATATAGGTGAAGAAAAAATTGATCGAATCCTTAATCATTTATGGGAACTCTATGGAAGTAGTTGGTTTGATTATTATTTTTTTGATGAAAACTGTAGTCTATATGTCTCTAAACTTCTTGAAATAGCGATTGAAGAAACTCACTCCATCCCCTACAAATTTTTTACTCTTCCTACTGATATAGTAAATCGCTTTGCCTCGAGGGAAGGTCTCATAAAAAAAGTGCACTTTCGCCCGAGCCTTAAAAGACAATTAGCCTCTAAGTGGAAAAATATTGATTCTTTAAGACATACTGAACTTTTAAAGGCGTTTAAGACAAGATCCGTTCCAAGGAACTCAAATTTAAAAGAACTTGATTTTCTCGCCCAACTTATTGAGTATACAAATTCCGAAAAAAAAATATTCGCTGAAATGGCGGGTTACGAATCTAAGATCTTAAATCAACTGGCCGTGAGTAAGGGTGAAAAACCAAAACTAGAAATGAAACCCTCTTCAAACCGACCAGATTGGGGACATGCCCCCTCTAAAATCATTTTAGGGCTTGCAAGAGATCAAAAGAGTGAACTCGTTCAATTTGGGTACCGAGGCGTTCTTCATGATCTGTATGACTTTGATCCTGG
>CBDUBC010000094.1:0-12203 GCA_965365285.1 uncultured bacterium | reverse complement strand
AATCTCAGAAATTTTGGTAATCCCCGTCAACGAGAGATCCCATTAAAATTCCAACCTATGATTTTGTCACTCACCAAAGGAGTGAAGAGTATGTGAACTTTCAACCGGCCGAGGTTATTCTTATTGATGGAACCTTGATTCTTCATTCTTCTCAAATACGAAATCATCTCGATTTTTCGATTTTTTTACATGCAAGTCGCGAGACTCGATTTCAAAGAAGACTCCTTAGAGATACGAATGAGCGTGGAAGAACCATAGAGGGCGTCGTCGCCCAGTTTGAAAAGCAGGTCGAGCCGATGAATATAGCCTTCGTAGAGCCTTCTTCACAGCATGCAAATCTAGAACTTCAAGAAAATGAAGTTACTCCTGAAATCATAAAAATTATTGAGTCTAAGATTAAAAACCTTAATAACTAAATTTTTTTTCTTGAATTTCTCAACGATCCTTATTGTATTTTCACTTTTGTGCAAATTCCTCCTTATTAAAATTGTTTCGGTGGTATGATCTTAATGAGGTTCCATGCCTATGAAAAAACGAGTACCAAAAATTTTGGACTTCACATCGCTAAGTGATTTGTTCATGCTCCTATCGGTGCTTTTTTTGATTATGTATTCTGTGAACTCCTTAAGAACAGGATTAATTGCATTAAGTGAAAGGCAACAGGCTCAAAAGAAAATTGATGAATTAGCGAGTATGACTAGTCTTTCACGTTTTCAATCGATTAAGGCCGCTTATTCTACGAACCATAAAGAGGCAAAAAAATTAAAGGCGGAACTCGATAAGTTAAACCGTCTTGAGAGAGAGGCCAAAGAAATAAAAGAAAAACAGAAAAAACTTTATATGATAGCAATCGATCGAGAAATTAATCTTAAAAAGTATCGGACCATCATTCAAGACTCTATCTATTCTCATTACGCTATGAAAAATGAGCTTTCTGCCGTTTCTGTTCAGGAAAGAGATTCTAAACGTTCGGCAAATGTATTCCAACAAAAGTTAGCTGCAGTAGAGGCCGAAAAAGAGCTCATGAGAAGAGAGCTTGATTTCTATAAATCTCAAGAGGTGGATTATTTTAATGATCTCACCGTTAAAAAAAGAACCATCGCTACGATAACAAAGAGTACGGTAGAGATGGAAAAAAAATATAAAAAGAGAACAGCTCTGTTTGAAAAGATATCCAAAAATCTAGAGAGGCAGAAAAAAGATAACTATAAACTTCAGCAAGAATATGAGGAAAAAATCGCTCGAATCAATCGGCAAAAAGAGAGTGACCTTGATAAATTGCAAGAAAAAGTAAATGCCATTCTTAATGAAAAACATCGTGTTGAAATAGCAAATAGTAAAATCAGAAAGACTATTCAAAAAATTGAAAAACAACTACTTCAAACGAAACAAACAGCAGAAAAGCTTAAAGGTCAAAACCAAGTCGTTAGATTGTTGAATGGTCAGCTCTCGGCCGCATTAGAAGAAAAAAAATCCATCCAATCGAGATTAGATGACTTGAGAGTAGAGCTTCAAACGAATAGGAAGTCTCTTAGCTTGGCGAAGGAGAAAAGTGGGGCACTTCAAAAATGGCTTGCTAATTTTGCAGTCCAAAATCTTGGTCTACAACGTGAAGTCGCCAATTATAGAGAAAAAGAATTAAATGAAAAAGAACAAGCTGAACTTAAAAATAAATTAGTAGAAAGAATAAAACGTTCATTTGATGGTGTTGATCTAGAAACTAAAATTAATCATAAAAATGGAGAGTTGATTCTTAATTTTAAAAAAATATACTTTGATTATGGAAAATCAGAACTTAAAGACGAAATGAAAGAAGACTTAAAGGATTTTATTTCACGCTATGCCGTCGCCGTCATGGGAGACCCTAATATTGCCAACTTTATCCAAGATATCGAAATTTCAGGAAGTGCTTCTCCGACGTATAAAGGTCGGTTTGTGAATTTGAAATATAGTGATGACCAAACAATTCATGAAGCAATGAATTTAAACCTTAATTTGAGTTATAATCGTGCCAAAAATATTTTTGATTATCTGTTTAATAGCTCTGAAGTTGAATTTAAATATAAGTCTCAAATGTTACCTTTGATTAAAGTAAGTGGGGAAGGATTTCATAGAATTCCGCTTCCTAGGGGGCAAACGTTCGAGTCTATAAAGGAATCGGATAGGTTTTGTGATGAGTATGATTGCAATATCTACCAAAATGTTAAAATTAGCTTTCGCTTAAAATAAAGGAGGACAGATGTCTGTCACTCAAAACGTTTTTCATGAAATTTTAGTGGTCTCAAGTGATTATCTTGTGCCTGTCATGCTTTTGCTTTTTGCTGGAGCGATCTTTTTTAGATTTGGATCTTATCTTACGTTTAAGCTTCTTAATGGTTTTATAAATCATTTTGAAATTAATACGATGGATACGATCACAGGAGAACCCAATAAAGAGCGATTAAACTTTTATGAAATGGTTAAGAATATTCTTTGGAAATCCTTTGAAGAACATTTCATCTTTAAATCCAAATATAAAAGAAGAAAACTCGATCGACTTAGCTCTTTCTCCGATCGGATGCTTCTTATTAAAGAGGGAAGTCGAAGAATGATAGATGACACCTTAAGTCATGCTAAATACTGTTCGGACAGTAAGACTAAACCTGATTTTGGCGAAATTGTAGCTTACCTCGTAAAATCAAATCCTGTTTTTAAAAAGGTATACGGTATCCTGCCAATAGAAACAATGGCCGAAATCCTCGCTGTTTTACCAAACATATTTGTCGTCCTTGGAATTTTTGGGACCTTCATCGGGATTATGCTGGCCCTCCCAGAGCTTCAAGGTATGGATTTGTCGAATATCGAGGCCACAAAACAGACAATGGATCAATTCATGCTCAATATAGCCTTTTCCATGAATACTTCCATTTTAGGTATCATTCTCTCGATATCGCTTAATGTTCTCAATAGCTTTTTTGGGAGTGATATCATTCTTGAAAATATCAAGGATACTTATAGAAACAGTCTGGCCTTACTGTGGAATGAGGCCCATAACGAAAGGATGGCCGAGGTGAAATCTCACCCTCAGAAAAAGGTAAAAGCAAGCTAAATTGCAATGCGGCAAGGCGACTTCTTATGTGGTCAGCTTCACTTATTTAGGGTATCTAAAGCACCTTAAAATTCATTAACTTGAGGTCTATTTATGCACCCAGATAAGGTTTCTTTACCAGAAATTAAAAATGTTAGCGTTGGTCAAATTCAAGTCTTTTTCGATCAAGACTTTGAAGAGGTTCTTTTTGTTGATGGACGGCCTTGCAAAGAACTTCAAGAATATATAGAGCGAACCTTTCAAACGGAGATGAAAGACTTTAGAGAACAAGTTATTATTTCTTCCGTTCCTTTTTTATTTGGAGTTTTTTACAAAGATAAAGAAATTCGGATTTATGGTCCTAAACTAGGACAAGAGCTTTTTCTATGCCACCACCTTGCTTCAGATTGTAAAGAAGAAAAAAAACTTAAAGATCATACTACTAAGGTTGCTAGACTGTCTCCACAAGAATCCTGGTCCGTCAGTCAAAGGCTTACTGCAATCAAGGGACTACCCAAACTAGAAGATCTTTCAAAGTTTGACCATGTCTATAAGAGGTCCCATAAAATTATGAAGGAGCTTCGCTCTCAAATTCGAACTTACGGCCCTTCTTTATTTGAACAATTTTCGGATTACGGTCTTAGCCTTACTGCGGAATATGCTATTTTAAGAATTCATCTTCTTAAGTTTCTGGCCATTCTTCCCTCACTGGATTACGACGTTCGAGGTAACGAAGTGAAAAGAATTCTCCTAGAAACCTTTCGAAGAATTATCGAAGATCATAATCGTGCAAAAAATGCAAAGGCTACCGGAGATCAAGCTCCGCTTAATAATTTCAACAAATTTCTTGTACAGTTGGTTCACGCTATTGCTTATTTCTTGCCGGCAAAAATACTTTCCACAATGGTTCGTTTTTTCGTTAAAAAAATGGCAAAAAGATTTATTGCTGGTGAAACCATTGAAAAAGCTAAAGATGGTCTTAAATCTCTTTATACCACCAACAGAGATGCAACTCTTGATCAGTTAGGTGAGCTTGTTGTTAGTGAGAAAGAGGCAGACCATTATAGAGACGAAGTCATTAAACTCGTTAAAGGATTTTCTCTTCACGTTAAAAAAGGAGAAAAGAATGCCGCAGGGATTAATCGTGCCCATGTTTCTATTAAAGTCAGCGCACTTTGTAGTGATTTTAAGCCTTACGCATTTGATTACACCTATAAAATGGTGGCACCTCGATTAAAAGAAATTCTTCTGATTGCTAAAGAGTATGATGTCTTTATCAATATCGATGCCGAACATTATCATTACCGTGATGTGGTTTTTAAAATTTACAGAAAAGTGCTTCTTGATACAGAGGAATTGAAAGATTTTTCTGCCACAGGAATTGTTGTTCAAGCTTATCTGAGAGATGGATATGATCACCTCAAAGAAGTGATAGAACTTGCCCAAGAAAGAAAGATTTGTATGCCAATCCGTCTCGTAAAGGGAGCCTATTGGGATGCTGAAACCATCGAAGCCGAGGCACATGGTCATAACGCTCCAGAGTTTCTTAACAAAGAAGAGACTGATATTCATTTTAGACAACTTGTTTTTGAGATCCTTAAAAATGGCGAGCATATTCAGCTCTGTCTCGCTTCCCATAACTTTGGTGATCATAGTTTTTCAGAAGCGCTAAGAGAGCTTCAATTCCCTAAGGCCCCTGTGATAGAGCATCAGTGTCTTCATATGACTTATGAAGCACTTTCGATGGCCCTTTCTAAAATGAACTGGCCTACAAGAAATTATGTTCCAGTCGGAAGTCTTCTCGTAGGAATGGCCTATCTGGTAAGACGAATTATGGAGAATTCATCACAAGTGGGCGTTCTCACCATTATGAGATCTCATAATGATGATAAAGTTCTAAAGCGACCCGATGAGGTGCATGCTGAAAATATTGATCATGATGCTCTTACTTTTGATTCAACGATCGCTAATTTAAGCGAAGATTTTTCTAATATTGCTCCGGCCAGACTTTATCTCGATAAAGAACTTGTTCCGGTTCAAAAGGCCCATGAAGACTTTAAGAAAAATGACTTAGGCAAGATCTACGAAAATGAATTCACTCATGGCAAAACCATGATTGATATTCATTCGAGTTCTGACCCTGAGATTATTGTTGGAAAAATCGCCTTTGGGGAAAGGGAAGATGCCGGTGTTGTTGTTGATCGATCGCTAAGCTTCTATAATAGTGGAGACTGGTCAAAACTTCATTGGCTCAACCGATCTTCAATCCTTCTTCGTGTTGCCAAAAAACTACTCATGAGAAGAAATAAACTTTCTGCTCTTATTGTCTATGAAGCTGGTAAAACTTTTGAAGAGGCACTTGCCGACGTTGATGAAGCGATTGATTTCCTTAATTTTTATGCAAGAGAGGAAGGGGAGTTTCATAGAAAACAAAAGGAAGTTTACACACGAGGTGTTGTTGTCTCTATTACACCTTGGAACTTTCCCCTAGCGATTCCATGTGGAATGGTCGCTGGACCTCTTGTCGCAGGAAATACTGTAATTTTAAAGTCTGCGGAACAAACTCCTCTTATTGCTCAAACTCTGGTCGATATTTTCCATGAATGTGGAGTGCCACAGGATGCTCTTATCCATATTCCTGGATTTGGTGAAAATGTTGGGGATGCTTTAGTTAGTGACCCTCGAGTCTCTTGTTATGTCTTTACTGGATCTAAAGCGGTTGGAACGATGATTGCCGAAAAAGCAGGTACAAGAATCTATGAAAATCAAGTGCACGATTATAAAGCGCCTGTCAAAGTGATAACGGAGATGGGAGGTAAAAATGCGATAATTGTAACCGCCAATGCCGAACTTGATGAGACGGTCGCCGGAATTCTTTATTCAGCCTACGGGCATGCTGGACAAAAATGTTCTGCTGCTTCAAGAATTCTAGTCGATGTACAGGTGAAAGATAGATTGATTGAAAGATTACGAGAAGCCTCTAAGGACATCAAAGTTGGTAAGGCCTTCGAATTTTCCACCGCCGTTAACCCCGTTATTTCTCATCATGACATGGAGAGGATTCAAGATACAGTTATTGATGCGACAGAAGAAGCAACGAAATATAATGGCAAACTTCATATCGATAGAACTAAAGACTGTCCTGATGGGTATTGTGTAGGTCCCGCGATTATTGAATTACCGGCCTCTAGAGCATTTGAAGTCGGCTCTCACTGTCGAAAAGAAATCTTTGGCCCAGTTATTCACGTCTTAGGCTTTAAAAACCTTGATGAGGCCATAAAAATCTATAACTCGACAGACTACGCTCTTACCGGAGGAATCTTTAGTCAGTCGCAGGATGATATTGATTATCTTTCTTCAAAACTTCAAAGTGGAAATATCTATATCAATCGAAGTATCACTGGCGCCCGAGTTGGAATTGAACCATTTGGAGGTTTTAAGCTTTCTGGAACAGGTCCTAAAGCTGGTGGAAAACATTATATTCCTGCTTTTCATACACTACCCATTAATCTCCCTGCAAATGCAGAGCTCATTGAAAATTCTATTGAGGATCAAAAGGGAAGTGAATATATGCTTGAACTTTGTCCCAAGATGAAGATTTCGACAAGAGATGTAAATCTTCATGTGCAGAAAGGGATAGAATCGATAATTGCTAATTTTGAAAATTTATTTTCTGGAATTTATGGAGAAAATAAGCAAATTCTAAAAGATTATCAAAGCTGGCTTAAAATACACCTTAAAGACTTTTTAACAACGGGATTACCAAATAAAGAGATACCAGGTCAGCTTAGTCATAATAGTTATCATCAAAGAGAAGAGAAGATGGTGATTATTGGGCATGAGAAAAGGGCGCACTTTTCAACAATGATTCAACTTATTAGTGCTCTTTCTTTAGGGATGGGAGTCACCATCCTTGCCCGAAATAAGAAAAGTGAAAAGTGGTGGAACCGAGTGGTGGGTTTATTTCGACTTGCGGGGATTCCAAAAAAGTCTCTCGATGTCTTTTTTCCTAGTAAATCCATTCTAGAGCTTATTTGTGAGGATGATTCTCTTAAAGTGATTGTGATTGATGGGGATATGAAAAAACTAGAAAAACATTTACCTAAAATTCTTAAAAATCAAAGAAAGCAAAAGGTATTAAAGAAAATTGTAACTCCTTTTGATAGTCCATTAGTCACCGATTTTGAGGCCAATTTACTTGTCTTTATTAATGTTCGCTCTTTTGCCATTAATACGATGAGGCATGGCGCCCCTCTTAATTTGGAATACTAATATGAAGATAGCAGTCCTTGGTTGTGGAAAGATGGCACAAGCGCTTTTTTTAGGAGCGAAAGAGCTTCTTAAAAATGATGAAGTCTTTACCTATACTCCGAGTCACACCAGAGCGCTTGAGTTGGCAAAGGCAGTTGGAGGAACAAATGTTCAAGAGCTTTCGAAGCTTCCTCTATGCGATGTGATTTTTATCGCGTGTAAGCCTCAACAATTTAACGATCTGGCCGAGAGTTTAGGAAATCAATACAAGGACTCCTTGATGGTCAGCCTTATGGCCGGAGTAAAAGTCGCGAGTATTATAAAAAAGCTAGGTTCTCCAAAAGTTATTCGAACCATGGCCAATACCCCTTCTCTCATCGGCGAAGGGGTAACCTTATGGATGGAGTCCGGAGAGCTCGATACTCAAATAAAGCAAAAGGTCCTCGATATTTTCTCCAGTGTCTCTTTCCTTTACGAAGTAAAAAGTGATGATGAGATAGATTTTCTAACGAGTTTCAGTGGTTCAGGACCGGCCTATGTGTTCGAGTGGGCCAGAATATTCATAGAAAAAATGAAAACTCGAAATATTTCTGAAATAGAGGCAAAAAAAATTATTGGTCACACTTTTTTAGGTGCTTCTAAACTTCTTTTGGAATCTTCTGAGGATGCAGAAACTCTTCGAAAGAATGTCACTTCTCCTCAGGGAGTCACTTATGAGGCACTTAAAGTTTTTGAAAATCGGGGAATGCAGGATATAATAGGTCAGGCCATGGATAATGCCTATTCAAGGGCCGTTGAATTATCAAAGGAATAGATATGCTCATGGGCTCTGGTTTGATTAGTAAATTTCCTCCCTCCATTCGAAATAATCTCATGGTCACTCTCTTTGGAATTTTTAAAATTCCTATGATCTTCTTTGTTAGACCTAAGGTCCTGGAGCTCTCTGATGAGCGCTGCCAACTTCTTGTTCCCCTCAGCTGGAGAAATAAAAATCATCTTGGGGTTATGTACATTGGGGCCATGACCGTTGCGGCCGATGTGACCGGTGGACTCGCTGCTATGAAGGAGATCATGGCGAGTAAAAAAAATGTCCATCTTCTATTTAAAGACATGAAGGCAGATTACCTAAAAAGAGCAGAAGGAGACACCCTTTTTACCTGTAATCAAGGAAGAGAAATTAAGGCCTTCGTTCAGGATGTAATAGATACTGGAGAGAGAAAGAATTTCCCCTTAGAGATTACGGCCACCGTTCCAAGTAAGTTAGGAGAAGAACCAGTGGCAAAGTTTATACTGACCTTGTCTTTGAAGCTTAAAGAGTAGCTTTACACTTTCCGTAGTCTACAAACACTGCATTTTGTTCATAGAGTTCGCAAGAGTTTCCAAACTGTCGAAGTTTACCTGCGCTCTCTCCGCAAACAGGCTCGAAGATTTTAGGGCAAACGAGGGACTCATCACATCTTAAGATCTCGATGATGTCCACTTTTCCTGGTTCCACCATGCTAGAAACGACTAGAAATCTGCCTTTTTTGCACTCTGAGATGGTAGCGGGCATAGAATCAATATTGATTTTTGTTCCCTCAGGAAGGACGATAACCTGTTCATTTTCTTCAATCACTCCCTCCGCTTCGAAGGCGACAGAAGCGTAAAGATTAAATGAGAGTATCATGACCAATAGCGTAAGTAATTTCATCGGTCCTCCTTTGTGTCTTAGGATATAGAGTAAATAGTATATTAGGTGAAATTATATTTGATTATGGAACTTAATAAGCCTATCTTATGGTTATGATTATTGATCAGATTAACCTCAATTTTTTAAAAGTCTTTCTAGCAGTTTACCGAACTCGGTCCATGACCAAAACTGCCAAAGAGCTTGCGATGACCCAATCTGGTGTGAGCCAAAATATAAAGACGCTTGAGGATATTTTAGGGGTCAGTTTATTTGATCGAGTGAAACACAGGCCTCTTCCAACTAAGGCCGCAGATATCCTTTATGAAAGGGCAAAAGAATCTTTACTTGGACTTGAAAATAGTCTTCTCCAGATCACCGGCAAAAAGACGGAGTTTGATGGAACCGTCGCTATTGGAATTCCTATTGAATTTGGAAACAACCTGATTCTTCCCTTGCTTGTTGAGATTGGAAAAAAACATCCAAGGCTTAATTTTAAGCTTCGTTACGGTCACTCCGAGGAGATGAATAGGCTTCTTCTTTCAGGAGAAATTGATATTGCTTACGTGGATGATTACTCCTTTGACTCTGCTATTAGAACAGAAAAAGTTCATGATGAAATTCTTGAACTTGTTGTCTCAAATGAATATTTGCCTAAAATTCCTAGTAAACTCACCAAAGAGTTTTTTGAAGAGCTAAATTATATCGACTACCTTGCAGACGCTTACGTTCTAAGATCTTGGTTTAAGCACCACTTTAAATTCAGTAACCTTAATTTAAATATTAAGGCCTCTTTAATGGATGTAGATGGGATGTCTCGAATGATTGTTCGAGGTATGGGTGCCGGAATTCTCCCGCGCCACGTGGTTTCTAAACTAAAGAATAGAGGGCACGAAATTAAGGCCATTCCTGGCCCAAAAACCTCCATGATGAATACCATCTCTGTGGCACGTTTAAAAAATCGAACCTTTACACCAGAAGTGGCCCACACCTACGATACGATTCTCAAAAGGCTAAAAAAATAGATTTTATTGAGTAAGTCCTTTCTCCGATAGGACTAGTATGAAAATACTATTTTTAATTCTTCTTGTTTCATGTTCACCAAAAATCAATTCAGAACAGGCAAATGCTCAGCAGGCAAAAATAGCAAAAGAGCGAGCTGCTATTTCGAATACCTTGAGAAATTCATCAGAAAAATTCAAGGGAACAAGAGGCTTTTCATCCGTTACAGAAGAAGTTGACGTCGATAAGGACCTCGACGAAAACATTCAAAAAAGAAAAGAAATTTTACGCTCTTTTAAAGAGTAGGTCTCTTTTGATGCCAACTCTTTGCTTGTTCCAATTGATGGGCAAGTTTTAAAAGTGTTGTTTCATCACCAAATCGAGCACTAAACATACTTCCTAATGGCAAACCTTCCTCAGTCCAATAAAGAGGCACACTCATCGAAGGAAAGCCATTCACATTCGTCATTTGGGTGTAGGGAACCTTGTCCATATTTTCTTTAGCAATTTTATCGACAAGACCAGTTGCCATAAGAAGTTTGCCAGCTTTTAGGCCAAGAACTACTCTTGAGGCAAGCTCTTCACTAAAGCTAATCGTATGAGTTCCCAGTTTACCAGCTGGGTAGGCAACGGTTGGAGTTAAAAAGAGGTCATACTTTTGATGAAAGTGATGAAAACTCTTACAAAGTCTATATTTAAAATCTTGAGCTCGAACGTAATCTTCGGCCGTGAAAGTTCGTCCTATGAGGCAAAGGACCTGAGTTTCAAGTTCTGTATTCGCCTTAGCAAATGAGGAACCTTTCATTCTTACAATTTGTTCATAGGTGAAGGCGTTGCTTGAGCTGTATTGAACAAGAAAGTATTTTGCAAGTTCTGTCCCATCAAAAACAGGAGAAGCCTCTTCAACTTCATGCCCCAGATCTCTGCAAAGCTTGATAGTTTCTTCAAGAGCTTTTTGGCAATGAGGAGAAATGTTACCACCAATAGGGGATTCAAGCTTATATCCAATTTTTAGTTTTTGAGGTGGTGTTTTTATTTCTTCTAAATAAGATCCTTGATGAGCTGGAATGTTGAAAACACCATCTGGGTCATCACCTCCAACTACATCCAACAAAGCAGCACTGTCTCTTACTGTTCTTGTGATGAAGTGATCACATACGGCACCGTCTACGATCTCGCCATAAAAGGGACCATGGGGAGTTCTTTTTCGAGTCGGTTTTAGTCCGAAGAGACCACAATGGCTAGCGGGAATTCGGATAGATCCACCGCCATCATTTCCATGAGCGAAGGGTACGATTCCTGCCGCAATAGCACTGGCGCTTCCACCACTACTTCCACCTGGAGTTCTCGTTTTATCCCACGGGTTTTTGGTTGGCCCAAAAAACTCAGGCTCCGTCGTTCCCTTAATTCCAAATTCTGGAGTATTTGTTTTTCCCATGACCAGCATTCCGGCCTTTCTCATTTTTTCTAAAAAATAAGAGTCTTGTTCTGGAATAAAATCTTTTAGCGCCTTTGAGCCACTTGTTGTTGGGACTCCTTTGTAATGAATGATCAAATCCTTAAGAAGAGTTGGGACACCTTCAAAAATCCCATCTCCCCTGAGCTTGCCCATTTCCTTTTTTGCCTCGTCATACATAGGCCTGATAATGGCATTGAGATCTTTATGTTCTTCCGCTTTGTTAATCGCCGCTTCAAGAACTTCACTAGCGGAAACCTCTTTTTTTCTAATTAGTTCTGCTAAACCCAACCCGTCAAATTGATCATATTGCTTAAACATAGGTACTCTTTTTACTTATAATTTAGTTTTACTTTAGAGGCACAGGTTTTAGCGAGTTCCACCGCTTCTTCCACACTGTTACCCCTAGCTAAGGCGACGCCCATTCTTCGATTAGGTCTTGAGTCTGGTTTTCTAAAAATTCTAAGATCAGTATTCTCCATAGAAAGAGCATCTTCCATTCCTTCAAAGCCAATTTCTGTGGCATTTCGATCTGCGAGAATGACCGCACTTGCTGCTGCCTCACAGTGGTACTGAATTTTTGGAATAGGAAGACCAAGAACAGCTCGAGCGTGAAGATCAAATTCACTAAGGTCTTGGGAGATTAATGTGACCATACCAGTATCATGGGGGCGAGGGGAGAGTTCACTAAAGATGACTTCATCGCCTTTTATAAAAAACTCAACGCCAAATAGGCCAGCGCCTCCGAGTCGATCAGTTAC
>CBDUBC010000093.1:0-12367 GCA_965365285.1 uncultured bacterium | reverse complement strand
GACTTCAACTCTTACGGTTCAAGAAGAGGAAATCATGAAGTTATGATGAGAGGAACTTTTGCCAATATCAGAATTAAAAACGAAATGGTTCCAGGGGTTGAAGGTGGATACACAAAGCATCTTCCAACTGGAGAGCAAATGAGCATCTACGATGCGGCCATGAAATATGTTTCTGAAAAGAAAGATCTCGTGGTTATTGCTGGTAAAGAATACGGAACAGGTTCTTCAAGAGACTGGGCCGCTAAAGGGACTTTTCTTCAAGGTGTAAAAGCTGTTGTAACAGAGAGCTTTGAAAGAATTCATCGATCTAACCTTATTGGTATGGGAGTTATGCCTCTTGAATTTAAAGAGGGAGCAAATAGAAAAACTCTTAAACTTGATGGCTCTGAAGAAATCTCAATCGGACCTTTAAATGAAATGAAACCTCAAATGAGTGTTCCAATGACCATTCATAGAGCTGATGGTTCAGCTGAAAAGGTTGAATTAAATTGCAGAATTGATACCGCTGGTGAAATGGAATATTTCAAAAATGGTGGTATTCTTCAGTACGTTCTAAGGAACATAAAGAAAAATAGCTAATGGCAAAGCTAAAAGAAGATCTAAAAATCCTCATTGTCGACGATAGTATGGAGACAGTGAACATTATGAGGCTCTTTTTGAAAAATAAGGGTCTCAAAAATGTTCTTCATTGCGAAGATGGTGACGTTGCTCTATCCATTTTGGAAAGAGAGAAAACAGATAACAACCCTGTCCAATTACTCCTACTAGATTTGAATATGCCTAAGTTGCCAGGAGGTGAGGTACTCAAAAATATTCGAGAAAATTTTGAGTTTGATAACCTCATTGTGATTGTTGTATCATCAGAAAACCTAGAAGACACAGTCAAAACTGTCGCCAAGCAAAGAATCGATGGCTATATCTTAAAACCTATTACCGCCGATAAGCTTTTTCATAAAATAGTTGAATGTGTAAAAAAAGTAAGACGACTGCCTTAAAGGAGAAAACATGGAAACCTCAAATAATGTTCTTGTAGCCGGAGGCGCGGGATATATTGGTTCTCATGTCTGCAAGGCACTTAAAAAATCGGGATACAATCCTATTGTCTATGATAACTTGAGTACAGGTCACCGAGAGTCCGTAAAGTATGGTGAGCTAGTGATTGGTGATTTAAGTGACTCCTCAAAACTGGATTGGGTTCTTACAAGTTACCATATTAAAGCTGTACTTAATTTCGCAGGCTCGATTATTGTTCCTGAGTCTGTCAAAGAACCATTGAAGTACTACGAAAATAACACTTCCAATGCCCTTAATCTCATTAAGGCCTGTCTAAGGAATGAAGTTCAGTACTTTATTTTTTCTAGCACTGCTGCGGTTTATGGCATGGGACAAGGAAGAGCTCTTGTTGAAGAAGATCGAACGGATCCTATTAATCCTTACGGGCGATCGAAGCTAATGACGGAGTGGATGCTAGAAGATACCTCTAAGGCGCATGAGAACTTTCATCATATCTGTCTTCGATATTTTAATGTGGCAGGAGCCGATCCTGATGGAGAGCTTGGACAATGTTCAAAAGTGAGTACTCATCTCATTAAGCTTGCCGCCCTTACTGCACTTGGAAAAAGAGACCATCTTTCTCTTTTTGGGACGGATTATAATACCGAAGACGGTACTTGCATTCGAGATTATATCCATGTTTCCGATCTTGCCCAGGCCCATGTGGATGCACTGGAATACCTTTTTAAAACGAAAAAATCTCAAACTCTTAACTGCGGATATGGGAAAGGTAGTAGTGTGAAGGAAGTCATTTCTGTTGTGAAAGAGGCGAGTGGCACTGACTTCATAGTTAAAGAGGTCGGAAGAAGAGAGGGAGATAGTGACCTTCTTGTTGCGAACTCCACTAAGCTTAAAGAGCTAACTGGTTGGAATCCTAAATATAATGATCTAAACCTAATTGTCAGTTCGGCGCTTTCATGGGAGAAGAAACTCCATCAAAGTAATAATAGCACTCATCCTTGACAGATAGTGTCATTGTTTATAGAACTTTTGCATGATTTATCTTGATTACGCCGCCACATCCCCTATGAAACTAGAGGTTCTCGAAAGCTTTACCAAGGCACTCACGCAAGACTTTGCTAATCCAAGTAGTGCGCATAAATTGGGGAAATCTCTTCACAAGAGAGTCGAACAAATCCAAAAAGAACTGCTTAAAGACTTTGATTCTAAAGGTACCCTTCTATTTACCAGCGGGGCCACCGAGTCCAATAATACCGTGATTAAAGGAATTAATTATCTCCCAGATGATGAGATCCTCTACGATGCTGCCGATCATCCGAGTGTGGTTAAAGTCGTTGAGACCCTCTCGGTGAAAAGAGTTTCTTTTTCTAGTAAAGACCTTCACTCTCTGCTTAATGAAAAGACCCGTCTTCTTATTTTGACCCATGTTCATAACCTGTCTGGAAAAATAAATCCCTATCTCAGTCAGCTTGAAGACATTAAAAATAAATACCCAAGAGTTCATATCCACGTAGATGGAGCTCAGGCCTTTGGTAAATTTCCTATTGATCATATTAGCTGTGATTCCTATGGTTTTTCAGGTCACAAGATGGGAGCGCCCAAAGGGATTGGTGGTCTTTTTCTCGCTCCTCAAATCAGCATAAATACTCTCATTGATGGAGGACAACAACAGGACGGGAAGAGGTCAGGAACGATTAATTACCCTATGATCGAGGCCGTTTATGAAGCCTATCAAAGGAAGGACTCGCTAGAACCTCTTTACCACCTTAAAGAAACAGTAATGGGAAAAATTGGAGAATATTTTGATTTTCCTTTTGAAAAAGAAGAGACCTCTCCCTATATTCTTTTAGCTCGCTGTGAAAAAATATCAAGTGATATCCTCCTGCGTTTTCTTGAAATGAAAGATATCTATGTTTCGAGCTCTTCGGCCTGCTCTTCAAAGATTAAAGGCTTTAATCCCACTTATCTAGCGATGGGGATTCAAGAAAAACATCATAAAAATATTATTCGAATCTCCTTTTCTTCTTTGACAACTTTTGAGGAAATCGAAAGATTTTGCAAGGCCATAGAAGAGACCTTTTCTGAATTAGGGCATCTCTTAAGGAAATAAATGACGAATTATAAAACTCTCGTAATTAGTGTAGATGAGCTTTGGCTTAAAGGTGGTAATCGGAAGTATTACTTCAATCGTTTTAAAACCCACGTGAAGGCACTTCTTAAGTCTTTCCATAATCACCCTACCGTATGCAGAAATGAAAGCCAAAAGCTTGTTATCGAATCTCCAAATGCCTTTTCTCAAGAACTTATTGATGCACTTAAATGGCTTCCTGGACTTCAAAGAATTAGACCCTCTATCGAAATAGACTCCAATTACGATACAATAATTCAAGAATCGATTGATCTGGTTTCTAAAGTTTCTAATAAAGAACAAAGTTTTAAAGTTCAATGCCGACGTGATGATAAATCCTTTCCTATTAAAGGTCAGGATATGAATAGAGAGTTAGGGCATATTCTTACTGAAAAATTTCCCAAGCTTAAAGTGGATGTAAGAAGTCCGGAGCTGGTCTTAGAAATTAAAATATATAGTAAAAAAACCTTTCTTTCCCTAGAGAATATCCAAGGAATTGGCGGCCTTCCTTCTGGAATGAGTGGACATATGCTAACTCTTTTATCCGGAGGGTTTGATTCTCCCGTGGCCAGTTACCTTATGGCAAGAAGAGGGTGCTCTCAAGATTATGCTTTCTTTTACGCCTATCCCTATGTGGGAGATGATGTCAAAGATAAGATTCTCCAACTAATGGAGAAGCTAAAACGATTTCACTACAAAACGAGACTTTTTGTGATCCCATTTGGGGAAATTCAAAATAAGATATCTCAGACTTGTCATATTGAATACCGAACTCTTCTTTTTCGAAAATTCATGCTCGAGTGCGCTGCTAGGCTTGCAAAAACTCTTGAGGCAGAAGCTTTGATCACCGGTGATAATATTGGACAAGTCTCTTCACAAACTCTTGGTAATTTGACAACACTTGACCAATGCACCCCACTCTCAATCTTTAGACCTTTGTTAGGCATGAATAAAAAGGAAATTATTAAGCTATCGCGAACGATTGAGACCCATGATATATCAATCATCCCCCATGATGACGCCTGCAGTCTGTTTGCGCCGCAAAATCCAATCCTACGTCCAGATAAAGAGTATTGGGAGACCTATCTTAAAACAAATGACTTCACTCAAGAAATGGAGAAGGCAATCTCGGAAGCAGAAATTCATAAATTCGATAGCCGCGGCAATAATATTTAACCTTTATCCTTTCTCCAAATAGGAATATGATCAAAGAATAGACCTTTGGAGTTCCAGATGAAAATTATTGTCTTTTTATTGTTCGTATATTCTATCCCTTTTCAGGCCCATTCCTTTACGCAAGAAAAAAGGGATAAGTTATTAGGAAACCTTATCAAAAAGGCCCTTGAAACCTATCATTACAGAAGCCTTGTGATTGATGATTCTATCTCAGATATTGCTTTTAAGGAGTATCTCGATCGCCTTGATCCAGGAAAGCAAATTCTTCTTCAAGAAGATGTGAAGAGGCTTGAGAAATTTAAGAAAAAAATGGACGATGAAATGCTCACGGGGAATTTTTCAATTATTCTGGAAGGTTCCAAGATCATGGATCAAAGATTGAAGCAAATAGAGAAGTGGAGAGGGGAGTTTTTTGGTAAAAAGTTTAATTTTGATTTAGATGAAGAGCTTGAGCTTGACCCTGATAAAAGAGAATTTAAAAAAGATTTAAGTGCCCTTAAGGATCTCTGGAGAAGAATTTTCAAGCAAGCAACCCTTTCAAGATACCTTGCTCTCACAGATGAACAAGAAACACCTGTGAAAGAAGATATGAAGAAAAAGGTTAAGAAGAAAAAGAAAAAAGTTGAAAAAAAACTAAGTGACAAAGAGCTAAGAGAAAAAGCAAAAAAATCGATTTCTGATAAGTATAAAAAATTCTTTCAACGTCTCATGGATGAAACTCATGATGATCATTTAGAGAGATTTTTTAATGCTATTGCTAATGTTTATGATCCCCACACCAATTATCTTCCCCCTAGACGGAAAGAGGATTTTGATATTGATATATCTGGAAGTTTAGAGGGGATAGGTGCCGTTCTTCAAGAAGATGGACCTCATATTAAAGTCGTAAGTATCGTTCCAGGCGGAGCTGCTTGGAGGCAAAAAGATCTTGAAGTTGATGATATTATTCTTCGAGTGAAGCAGGGTAAAAGTAATGAGGAAGTGGATCTTGTTGATATGAAAGTTGATGATGCCGTTCGATATATTCGAGGGCCAAAAGGAACGACGGTTATTCTTACTGTAAGAAAACTTGATGGTACGAGAAAAGTAATTCCTATAATTCGAGACGTTGTTGAAATATCAGCATCCTTTGCTAAGTCCTCAGTGATTACCCATAAAGAGAGTAATCTTCGATTAGGTTATATTACTGTGCCCAAGTTTTACAGAGACTTTGATGGAGACGGTCGAAACTGTACAGACGATGTACGTAGAGAGTTGGAAAGACTTAAAAAGAATAAAGTCGATGGAGTCGTTCTCGATTTAAGAAATAATGGGGGAGGGGCACTCGAAGATGCCAGACAGATGTCAGGTCTTTTCATTAAAAAAGGACCTATTGTTCAAATTAGAGACCATAGAGGTAAGGTTGATATTCTTGAAGATGATGATCCTACTGTCACTTATAATGGTCCTCTAATCGTTATGGTAAATCGATTTAGCGCTTCGGCCTCTGAGATTCTTGCGGCCGCACTACAGGATTACGGAAGAGCGATCATTGTCGGAAATGATTTTACTCATGGGAAAGGAACTGTACAGGCTGTTCTTAACCTTAATCAAGGCCCTATTCCGAAGCTCTTTGGAGGAGATATGGGGGCCCTTAAAGTGACCATTCAAAAATTCTATAGAATTATTGGTTCTTCTACTCAAATTAAAGGAGTGAGTTCCGATGTTATGCTTCCAGATCGATTTGCAAACTCAAAATCAAGAGAAGCCGATCTTGATAACTCGCTTCCATGGGATCGAATTCCTCCAAGACCTTTCTCTCCTTGGGCAGGAAAACGAGTTGATATTAAAACTTTAAGAGATCGAAGTAGTAAAAGAGTTCAAAAAGATAATCGTTTTGCAAAGATTCTTCAAATGACGGAATATATCAAAAAGAGAAATGAAGACACAACGGTTTCTCTCAATATCAAAAAAGTGATTGCGGAAGATAAAGAAAATAAAAAGATCAGCGAAAAACTTAAGATCACAGAGGAAGAAAAGAAGATTCAGGTTTCTCATTTTGAAGAGAGTATCAAAGGATTGGAAAAAATTAATCCTGGTGAAGAAAAGCAATGGGAAAAAGATTTTGCGCAAAGAAAAGAAGAATGGGTTAAAAATATTCGTCTAGATGTTGAGCTTGAGGAAGCTTTTCATATTATGGAAGATATTTATAACCTTCAAAATAATAAAAAATTAAGCGCAATTAAATAAGGATTCTATGGGCGATAAAAAAGAAGAAGAGGATTGGGAATTTTCCTTAGAAGAAGAAAAGATAGAAGAGGTTAAGAAAGAGGCCAAGGAAAAGCCTGCTCTCAAACGAGCTCGAGAAAAAAAATCTCAAAAACTCCAACTGGATAAATCTGAAAAAACAAGTTTTCGCCAAGGTCGAAAAAAAGAAAATAGTAAACTTCAGAAGTCGAACGAAGTTACCTACAATCCAGCAAATCCTATAGATCGCTTTCAAGCCTTTATCCTAGATATTATTATTCCTGCTGGATTGGCCTATTTTATTCCTAAAAAATTTCCTGATATTGTTTTTAAGGCCGCTCCTTACATTGGTCTAGAATCTGCCGATTCTGCTTATATATATGATCAGGCTGCACCTATTATTCAGATCACTCTTTTTATCGTGGTTTATCTTCTTGCCACCGTTCCTCCTCTAAGTAGGGGAGCTTCTCTCGGTCTAAAAATTAAGAAACTTCGCTTAAATCATATCGATGGAAGCACGCTTACTTTTGGAAGCTGCCTTGTGAGACAAAGTGTTGGTCTCATACTCAATATAGGAAGTGTGGTAGGTATTATTCTTCCTTTTCTAAATTCCTCGAAGAGAACTTTTCATGACTTTCTATTTAAAAGTATTTGCGAAAAGGATGATTAGTCTTTCCCTTCCGCGATTAATCTTTGCATAAACTCAGTCTGCTGAGTGATGGCACCTAAGGCTTCATCTTTAGAAATGACTTCATTATCGTATAGCTCAATGAGATGTTGATCGAAGGTTTGCCCGCCTTTTCCACCTTCTTCTTTTTGGTGAGCGATGACGGTAGGAATTTTATTGAGAGGCTCATCTCCTCGAATACATTCTTGAACCCCAGGATTCGTGAGCATGACTTCCATAGCAACAGTTACCCCACCGTCTTGTTTATTAAGCATTCTTTGAGAGATCGTTGCTTTAAGGTTAATTGCCAAACGTTTTCGAATCGTATCTTGTTCACCTGGTGGAAATAAAGAGATGATTCGTCCAATGGTAGAAAGAGCATCGGTAGTGTGGAGAGTAGAGAAAACACAATGTCCAGTTTCACTGGCCTTTAAAGCGATATCCACTGTTTCTTTATCTCTCATCTCTCCAATGAGAATAATATCAGGATCCTGTCTTAAACTTGATCTAAGCGCCTTTTCAAAACTGTGAGTATCTCTTCCAATCTCTCTTTGAGTCACTCGCGATTTTTTTTGAGGATGTACGAATTCAATGGGATCTTCGATCGTAATAATATGATAAGCGTGATTTTCATTAATTTCATTGATCATGGCCGCAAGCGTAGTACTCTTTCCACTTCCTGTCTCACCAGTCACTAGAACCAGACCATTTCTAATTTCTGAAACCTTTTTAACTACGGGGAGGTAGTCCATTGAGGCGATAGTTGGAATCTCATTTTTAATAATTCTTAAAATGATTCCATGATTATCATTGTAGCGAAAAATATTAAAACGAACCCTACAGATATCAGGAATATCAAAGGCCCCATCAGTTTCTTCTATATGAGTAAACTCTTCATTACCCACCTCATGTTCGAGAAGAATATTACAAATCTCTCGGAGATCAGATGGAGAAAAATTTTTCGCTTGAATCGGAAGAAGTTTTCCTCGAACTCTTAAGGAAGGTGCTTCATTAGATCGAATATGAATGTCACTTGCATTATGTTTAACTGCAAGTTGAGTTAGGCTTTTGAGATGTTCAATTGTAAAAGGCAAGAGTCCTCCTTAATTTAGAGATTTTAGTCCAATAAATGGAGTCGGAATTCTATTTTGATGAATCCATTTTTCTGTTAAACATGCGTGTCCACCAATTCCCCAACCCTCCGACCAACTATTTGTCACGACAAAACAAACACGACCTTCATTGAGGTCTGTGGGAAGGTTAATATAGCCAACAATCGCTAGAGCATGGGCCTTGGTATGGTGATCGGAAATAGTTTCGGTATCCTCTGAGGCCTTAACAATTCCTTTAGTTTGATAGAAGTGATCGGTCAATTTGAATGCTCCGACCGCCGCTCGATTGGTTTCGATAAAACTTAGGAGCTCGTCGAGAGTGTTGATTCTTTCTATGCCGACTGTGGTGACATTGCCTTGAAAACATGAACTCGGTAGAGGAGTCTGAGTTTGATTGCTTTCTTTATTACTAAATTCATAAGGACATTGATCTTCATTAGGAATTGGTTTTTGAGAGGCCCTTTGAAATCCCTCTACCACCCAGCTCCCTCTTTTAGAGCATGGTCTACAGTTGGGTTTACTTAGATAATAGAAGTACTGCTCCGAGAGATCTTTTGGAGAAGAGAACATGAGTTCCAGCACTCGAATACCAGCAAAGGCAGCACAAGTAGGGCGCTGCTTTTGGTCTCTTACGGAACGATCCAGAGCGGAGGAGACGATAAAGGATTCATGCTTTGTTTTTTGAGAAAGTTTTTTTTGGAGAAGTTTCATATTTTTTAATTCAACTTCTGAGGCAAGATCAAAACTTGAGCTTTTATATTGTTCGATATTTTTAAAAAACTCTTCTCTTCTATGTAGCCACTGATCAATGATCTGGTTTTGTTTCTCACTCCATTTTTGATGAGTTTTTTGAATTTTATCGGCTTGTTTTTCTAGGAAGTTTTTAGGAGTTTCCTCCTTTTTCACCATTAGGAGCTCTCGGTTTCTTCGTTTCATTTCAGCGATTTTTTTTTGACCAGGAGAGAGTTCAGTTTGTGTCGGGGTACCTAGCTGCTGCATCATTTTCTCTAAAATAAGAGCACCTGTGTTTCCACTCGCCTCAGCAAAGGGTAAAATAAAAGTCAGAATAAGGCTAAGCATCATTTTATCCTAGAATAACTGTTGAATAGGATATCAATGTTTACTAAACTCTGCGAAATAAAAATGAAGATTTTAATTATCCGTTTTTCTAGTTTTGGCGATATCGCTCAATGTATGGGAGCTCTTACTGTTTTAAGATCTATGCATCCTCATGCTCAAATTGATTGGGTTACCAAAGAATCTTTTCGCTCTTTGGTTACCTCTTCTGATGAAGTTCATCAAGTACATACGCTCTCTTCAAAGGCAAAGTTAAAGGAACTTTTTCAATTAGGAATTTTTCTTAGAAAACAAAAATATGATCTTATCTATGATGCCCATGCAAATTTAAGATCGATGATCCTTAGAAAGATTCTTTTTGGTCATAGGATCATTGCAAGAAGTAAGAATCGATGGAAGCGCTTTTTACTTTTTAAATTGAGGATTAACAAATTTCCTCAACCTTTCAAAGGAATGCTTTCTTACACGGCTCCTTTAAGTGATCAAAGTCCTAAAAAGTTAAATTTAAACTTTAAAGATATCGAGCAAGAGAAAATAAGCTCTTTAGTGCCAAGTAATTTTCAAAAGGCCATTGTCTTAGCTCCCTCCGCTGCATGGGATATGAAAAGATGGCCTATTCAGAGATGGAAAGAGCTTATAGCAAGCCTTGCGGATCAAAAATTTATTCTTCTCGGGGGACCAGAGGATACTTTTTTTAAAGAGTTTGAGTCCGAAAACGTATTAAACCTTGCTGGAAAGTTAAGCTTTCTTGAAAGTGCCTATATTATCCATAAGTCTGTGGGACTTATTTCAGCGGATACAGGTTCTCTTCATTTAGCCGATCTTATGGGAAAAGAGGCCATTGGTCTTATTGGACCGACCGCCTTTGGTTACCCCACGATGGATTCGAGCTTGATTATTGAAAAAGATTTTAATTGTCGGCCATGTACCAAAGATGGAAGAGGGAAGTGTTCTCAAAAAATCTATCAGGAGTGTATGATTCAAATATCGGCAAAAGAAGTTTCAGATGTGGCAAAAGCTCATTTTTTTGATTTAAGTAAATCATAGGCCTTTTGGATTATTGAAAAATTTTGGGAAAGTTTCTTTTCTACGGACTCGGGAAGTCCTTTCCCTGCCATAACATCAGGATGCCTTGTTTTAGCGATTGTTTTATAGGCCTTTTTGATTTCCTCCACACTTGCATTCTCTGTTATACCTAAAACCTTACAAGCATCTGCTTTTGTTTTGACCTGAGGAAGAGGAGTAAGACCATGAAAAATTTCAGCAGACTTTTGGATTCTTTTAGAAAAATAGTCTGGGCCTAAATAACCTGATTTATCGGGTAGAGGAATGACAGAATCTAGAATATCTGAAACTTGGATATCAGGAAAACGTTTGAGATAGTTTGGATCTCCCCCAACCTGAATGACTCTTTCAATAAGGGAGTCTTTTTTTTCGCCTTTAAGTTCAAGAAACTCATAATGGGAGGCCATCACAATGGCCTTAGATGAGTATTTAAAACGGTGAGATAATTTTTGCATTAAAGGACCATTTCCATGAGTGCTTTCATGAAAGAATTTAGTGAGAAAGACTTTGGATAAAATGGCTTTTTCTATATTTTTGAAAGAGGGAAGAGTATGGTTCGTTTTTACAAAATAATCTTCTCTTAAAAACTTGGTGATGACCTGAGAGAGGGAGAGAAGCTCAAAGTCTGCTCCAAATTTGAGTTTAAGCTGTTGTAAAAAGTGGTTATAGAGATCACCTTGTCCCCATTTGGCGTTATCAAAAAGCTTTAAAACTTTGTCGATATCCTCAATTGGCTGACTTTTTTCTTTTGCTTTAATGTAAAGCTCTTCGGTTTCACTAAAGTACTTTGATTTCTTTTTATTAGGGGAGCTTGTTTGAATATTTGTAACACTACCATATTTCATACGAGACTTAAGAATTCTTTCTTGCTCTTTAATTAACTCATCAAGATCTCTTGTTTTTCGATGATCACGATTTAAAAACGTATCATAAAAAGCTTTTACTAGAATAGCGAGTATTCGTCCGCCAAACATGACGACAAAAATGGATAACCCGAGAAGATAAATAAGGTTATTGTCTATATTCACCTGTTAATTATAGTAAATAAACGCAGCGACCGATAGGATATTAAGTAAGAATGATACTATAGGGAAGTTATCAGGTTATTACCGAGTTTTGTTGAATTTAACCTGACATGCTTTAGAATAGAATTATGAGAAATATTATTATTCTTTCCTTTTTGTTTTCCTCTTGTGCTAGTGCTATTAAGCTAAATGAGCCCTTTAGCATAAAACCTAAAATATTAGACATAAAACCCATTGTTCAAAATGAGGTCAAGGTTGAAAAAAAGACTGAGGTTGTCGTTAAAAAAACAACTCCGGTTCAAATACCTCAAAAAAAATATGAGAAAAAAGATTCGCTTGAGCTTAAATATCCTAAGAAGCTTTTCCATTTTTGGGTAAATTATTTTACCAAGAGAGACAAAGCAAGATTTCAAAGACATCTTGATAATGCACTTCTTTACAAAGACGAAGTCCAGGAGATTCTTCGATCAATGAATGTTCCGGAAGATCTTTTTTACGTAGGTCTTATCGAAAGTGGCTACAATATGAAGATCAGAAGTCGAGCGAATGCTGTTGGTCCTTGGCAATTCATAAAGGGAACTGGTAAGCGATATGGTCTTCGAATTGATAATTACGTCGATGAAAGAAGAAATCTTCATAAGGCCACAATTGCCGCAGCTAAATATTTTAGAGATCTTTATAATATTTTTGGAAGCTGGAATTTAGCCTTATGTGCCTACAATGCTGGTGAGTACGGAATTATTCGAGCAATACGAAAAGGAAAAACAAGAGATTATCTAAAACTTGTTAAAAAGAGACTTCTTCCCAAGGAGACTATTTATTATGTTCCCAAACTTGCAGCGGCTAAATATCTTTTAAACAATTCAAGAAAATATGG
>CBDUBC010000092.1:0-12532 GCA_965365285.1 uncultured bacterium | reverse complement strand
AAATTAATGGACCAGAAATCGGAAAAGATTATAACGGTAAAGTTATGACCATTAAAGATTACGGTGCATTCGTTGATATCGCTCCAGGTGTTTCAGGTCTTGTCCACGTTTCTGAAATTGCAAACGAAAGAGTTCAAGACATTAATGAATACGTAAGTGAAGGCGATGAAATGAAAGTTAGAGTTCTTGAAGTTGACCGAATGGGAAGAATCAAGCTCTCTGCTAAGGCCGTGGAGCCCGTTGCTAAGAAGGCTTAATTCATGATTGAAGTCAAGATCAAGTGCTTGGCCCATTATGACTCTAATCTCGGCTTGCCCAAATACGAAACTCTTTGGGCGGCCGGTGCCGATATTAAGGCCAATCTAGAAAATAAAGAAGATCTCGAGCTTTTGCCTGGTCAAAAGGTACTCATACCGACTGGGCTCTCTTTAGAAATTCCTCATGGCTATGAAGTTCAGGTGCGTCCTCGAAGTGGTCTTAGTTTCAAGACTGGTCTTATGGTGGTCAATTCACCTGGAACAATCGACAGTGATTACCGAGGTGAGCTGAAAATCATTATGGCCAATATGGGACAGAATAAAGAAGTGATTAAGCACGGTGATCGCGTGGCCCAACTTATTTTGGCACCAGTTATTCAGGCCCGTTTTACTTTAACAGATCAACTAACGGACACTGCGAGAGGCCAAGGTGGATTTGGCTCAACAGATGTTTCATCGGAGGGCACTCATGGATATGACAATTCCCTATAAAAAATGTCTTTCATCAGAAGAAGCTTATAATAAGGTCAAGATGAACCTTACGGAAGATTATATTAGTCAATTTAAAGTCAAGGCCAATATTTACTATTTGGATGGTCGACAGACTATTGAAGGAACCGGAAAGGGGTTTAACCTACGACTTGTCTTTAAAGATGACTATTGTGAAGTTCAAATTAAACTGTCACTGCTTTTAAAAGCACTTGAATCGAAAGTTTCTAATTCTGTTGGAAAAGAGCTTCAAAGGTATTTATGAAACTAACAATTTTACCTCAGGGTGAATCGATTGAAGTCGCTGAAGGAGAAAATCTCCTACAGGCTCTCACTGATAAGGGGTTTTATATTAAATCCAGCTGTGGTGGCAATGCGAGCTGCTCAGACTGTGTTATTAAAGTCGTTAGCGGTGAAGATAATCTTGAATCTCCAACCTTTGATGAAATCAAGTTCTTAGGCAATGTTTTTCATATTACAAAAGAGCGTATGTCTTGTCAGACAAAGCTTTGTGGTGATGTGACGATTGATATTTCTGCTCATGATAAAGATAGAGATCAAGAAAAGCTTAATCAAAAAACAAATCAAAAATACTCTAAGCAAGTTCGAGTTCGAAAAAAGAGTGATCTTCCAACCGAAGAGGAAAAACGAGCTAGCTTTGAAGAAAAACCACCAAGAGAAGCTGGGCTTAAAAGACCAAAACCATTTAATTACAGTAATGAAGATGATTCAGAAGGTTCCGAAGATTAATAAGAGTCGAGAAAGTTTTTGAGCTGATCGAGCTCTGTTTTACTGGAATGACGATCGAGGATGAGAGGTTTTTTTTGGTTGTGAGCAATTAAAAGAAAGTGCCCTCGAAAGCCCTTCATTGTGGGATCATTTTTCATCTTAGCTATATTTGGACTCTCTAGGTTTTGCTTTACTTGGAGTTTTTCTCCAACCAGTTCAATTTTTTTAACCGAAAAAGGAATTCCAAATAGATAGCGAGTAAGCTTCATTTGATTTTTTTTCTTAACGATTCTTACTTTATAAAACCACATCGATGTCATCACCACAGGTAGTGCGATTAAAACGACAATTACTCCAATAGCAAGGAGTTGGTTGATCCAATCACCTGTTTGATAGAGCTTGATAATCGGCCTGTAGCTGGCAGTCGCCAGAATACCTAAGGTTGCCATAATAGCAAGATAATAAAGGAAAAATAGCCTTGGAAGGTTATAGCTTTCTAATTGAATCGTCTGAGGACCAAGCTCTGAGGTTTCCTGAACAAGAGGATACTCTTCTTTGGAGAGTGGAATTATGTAGAGAAGGCCCATAGGAATTTAGGAAGTGGGAAAATTAAATTTTCCCACCTCTTCTATTTTTTCTAGCTTCTTTAACTTTTCTTTTTTGAGCAGCTTCGAGTTTTTCTTTCTTTCTAATGGATGGTTTTTTGTACTCTTTTCTCTTCTTGTATTCCTTAAGAATACCAGCAGCTTCGCAAAGTCTTTTAAACTTTTTGATCCCTTTTTCTGCAGGACCTAGTGTGCTGTCGATAACAACTTTAATCGCTGAATTTTTCATGTCTCTCCTAGATTTTAAAACTAAATCAGTAAGGCTTTCTAAACTAATTTAAAAGACAGATGGCGTCAAGTAGTTCGAATCAGCCTATAATTTTCGGCAATTTATAACCAATTTAGACCGAAGTGTCTACACGGATATTTGATAACGCAACACGAAATTAAAAAGCCTATAAACAGGAGGAAAAATTTGCCGATCAGGTTAGGTAACCACGGAGAGGTACCCATATGAAAACACTGATTGTTTCGCTCATTCTCATATTTACAGGCCTAAATCTTCAGGCAAAGACCATTTACTTTAAAAATCAAAACTTTATCCATCAAGCCCCTGAAATATTGTCTCAAAATGATAAATTAGTCTTCCAATTTTCAGCAAACTCCATGGAATTGATGGAAGAAAAGGGCAAGGACCAGGTTTCTCTAAAAGGTCTCCAGTTAAGCCAAATCCCTCATCTGGCAGAGACCCCTTATTTTAGCTTTATCGTTAAAGGCGCACCCGAGGAAATCTCTCACCAAATTCTCGAGTCTGAGGTGGAAAGTTTTCAAGATCTAGAGATCAAACCATCACCAGAAATGCCTTGCCGATGTGCTGATGATACACGTCCGAAGAGCTTTAATGAGCAGATCTATCTAGAAGACGACAGAGAAATGGTAGAATTTGAGTTTTTAGGCGATTTTAAGGGCAAAAAACTAACTAAGGTAACCATAAACCTGGCCCGCTTTAATACGGTTGAAAAAAAGCTTTCTGTCTATTCTCACCTCAAGGTGAGCTTTGAGTCGGAAGAGGGGAAGACCTTAAAAGTGGAGAGCATTGAAGAGCAAGGAAAGAAATATGTTTTTTTTACTCCACAAAGGTTTCAAGCTGAGCTCAATGCACTTGTAGAGTATAGGTCCCAACAAGGATATGAAGTTGAAGTTGTGAAGCTGGAAGAACTTGGCAATGATTTTGACTCCATAAGAGAATCCATTCATGAAATGTATAGAGAGAAATCATTTGATTATGCATTGATTGTTGGTCATGAAGAGATCTTTCCTACTGAGTATGTTTATACAAGTAATGATTCCAATACGCCGTCGGATCTTCGATACTTTACCTTTGGTGGCGATGAGGATTATATTCCAGACGTTTTTTATGGAAGAATGGTTGTGGCTTCGGCGTTAGAAGTTAAACAGCAAATTAAAAAGATTAAGGATTATGAGCAGGGTAGATTTAATGATCTTAGTGGGCCTAAAAAGCAGGTTGGAATTGCCTCTAATGAGGGCTCTAACCCCACCGACGTTGAATATCTTAATCAAATGCAGTCTCCACTAGAAAATACTTTCGGAATTAAGAGAGTGGCCTTTCATCAAGTCAATAAAGAGAGTAATGCATCGAATATCGTGAAGGCATTAAACGAAGGCGCCTCTTGGGTCCACTATATTGGACACGGAAGTGGAAATTCATGGATTTCTATAAATAGAGGAGAGTTCCATTCTGATGATGTGAAAAAACTCGATAGTGATATCGTAAAGCCTATTGTGATCGATGTCTCATGTCAGAATGGTCGCTTTTCCTACGAGGGAAGACTTGGTGAGCGTTTTTTAAATGAGAAAAAGTTTTTTAAACCAACAGGAGCGGTGGCCTTTTATGGTGGCTCTGTTGATATCTCCTGGCATCCACCTGTTTTTATGGCGTTTAAAATTAGTGAGCTTGCGGCAAAAAAATCAAGCCACTCTTTAGGCGAACTTCTTTTAAAAGGGCAGCTTGAACTTTTGAAGTCTTACTCAGATAGTAGTATGGCTAAAGAAAATCTTGTCTGGTATCACCTTTTAGGCGATCCGGCCTTGAATCTGAATTTTTGAGAAATGATGATGGCCGTATTCAATAATATGTAGATGAATGTTTATGGCCATCGATTTTTTTATAATCGGAACGAGCATACTTCGTGGACAATAACTTTCTAATTGGTCTAGTTCTCCATACAAGTCTTGATTAAAGTCAGAAAAACTAACTTCTCTTCTTCCAATTAATCTTTCAAGACGATTAATAAAAAGTTTTCCATGGTCATGGAGAAGGGCCGGTGTATTTTCGAGATGATCCCTAAAGTCATTGATTAGTCGATAACGAGTTTTTTTATTATTATCGACAAGGAATTCAATAATAGAAAAATAAAATTCATAAACTGGAATAAGACTATGCTCTTTTGGTAAACAGGCCAATCCCATCTGGACTTGATGATGTGCAGATTTGTAATCCCCACAATCTAGGGCCTCCTGGGTCTCATTAAAGTAAAGAAGACTTCGATAGAGATAGTTCTTTTCCTCTTTTGGAACATTTCTAAAGACCTGTTCCTCTTGAATCGTTTTATTTTCCCAAATATCAGATAAAACTGTAGTCCCATTTTCTATATTTTTAGGGGCAGGTCCTTCAATATAACTAATCTTGTCTTCGCAAATATCCACTCCTAAGCAAAAGCCATGAAACGGATTCATAAAAGAAAACGGATTGAGTCCCTCTTTAAAAGTACCACACAGCTTTTTTAGAGCATCAAGTTCATTTTTGAAGTCTTGATCGAAACTTTCTCTTTGGGAGAGTTCACCTAGACCTTCAAGATAATGAGATTGAAAGTCTTGCGTGCCCTTAAATTGGGCCTGACTTTGAGTCACGATAGTCTTTTCAATTTCAATTTCTCTAAAATCAACTCCAGGCCCATCAAGAGTGACCTCTAAAATCTTTTGATCCTCAATCAAGATGTTGACGATAGAGGATGAGAGAGCAGATATGCCTAAAAAATAATCTTTAATACTTTCTGCATTTCGAGAAACCTCTCCGAGCTCATAAAGGATTTGAGAAAGACTTTTTCCTTCAAGATGAAGAGTGTCAGAAATAATTTGATGAGAACTAATTTGCATTCCATTTTCAAAGGCGACAAAGTGAAACGGAAAAGGATTTCCAGGATAGCTTAAAAAGGTTGCATTCAACTTTTGACTAAAACAAGTATGAGTGAACCGAAAATAGGAAGAAAGCTTTGAACAGAGAGGGCCTTCATAGTTTTTAATTAAAAAGCTCTTAGAGCTTTTTGGTGACTTCATATAAATTGAAGTGCTATAGGTGTAGTTTCTTAAATATCCTTTAGGCCATGGCCCGGAAGTGGAAAAGACCTCTCCATTAATAATAAAAAAATAGAGATCGATAGGATTAATGTTTAGGCCATCTGAATAGGAGATAAGAGCTTTATAAAATGAACTCTCTTGATCAATAGAATCATAGTTCTTTTTAAGCAGGTAAAAAATACCTTTCTTAAGAGGAGAAAAAGGAGAGTTTTCAATAGTTTGGATATGATTTTTAAGCTTTAAAAAGCAAGCCTTATCTTTATTACCAAGTTGATAAAAGTTTTCTTCCTCGTTTCCGAGAAGATTAATTAGAGGAACCATACTTCCTTGTTGGTTTTTTTGGAGGCCCATGTGGATTCTATTTTATCGAGTTTTTTTGATGGGAGCAAATTAATTACTTTGGTTTGTTGCCTATTGGCCTTTTTAAGAATCGTTCTAGAATTTCAGGGGATCAAGCTAGAGTCTCGACCCATAAGCCGACTTTTAGGAAACGCCAATGCTGAGCGCTTTCACCGCTTTGGACTCTATATCTGCATTGGTTATTTACTTCTTTTTTTACCTGAGCTTTTTCTTTTTTAAAAATATTGAATATTTTTGGCATCCTCTTTAAGGATTTCTGGAATTTTAATGACCGCATTCTCTCCAATTCGTCTGATATAGATATGAACTTTGACTTCTTCATTGGCATTTGCACGAATCTTAAGATTTTTTAATTGGTAGATCTTATTGAGAATCTTAGAGCTTTGGTTTCGGCTAGATTTAAATATAGGAAGCTGTTTGATTCCATTCCAAACAGACCATGGATCCGTACTGCCTTTGAGAAGTCTTTGGAAGATTAAATATATCGTAGGGTCGGACTCATGACTGTCTCCAATCATGGCCACTTCACTAGGATAACCACTCATCATGACGATATTTAAAAGGTGATTAAGCTTATATAAACCATGCACTTTAATATCTTTTGGAGTAAGTTCCCCTGAGAAAGGATGGAAAGCATGCCTATAATCTTTTAAAAGAATTCCTGCAGTGTAAATACCATTTTTGTAAAGCCAATCTTGAATAGCATTTTCATAAAAGTGCGGAGAAGCCGATACAATAAAAGGGTTATATTCTTTTTCAATAAGAGACTTTAATAGATTTACACCAGGCTGAACTGTCGGAAAACTTTCAATAGGAGAGGTAAGGGAATGATAGAGCTCTTTGGTCGTAGAGTAACGAGTATCTACAAGTGTTTTATCAAAATCACAGATGGCAAATCTTTTGGGAAATTTTAAAAATATTGGAATAAAGCAACCGAGATGTATTTCTATACCAGAATGAAAACTCGTTTCATAGATTTGCCATTTTGTAATATTTTGAGTGGTCTCAGTTAGGGGAACTTTGAAATTAAAGTTACCAAAATTATCGGATTCTACAAATTTAGTGTAGATTTCCTGACCATTCTTATCAATGCCAACGAACTTGCAATTAAAATGATGACTTTGAAGTAAATTAAAATTCTGTAAAGGAAAGGCAGGTGAGATTTTTGTTTCAGTCGGAGGCTCCACATCTTTCATTCCACCATAGGCTTTAATACTAATGAAATCATCTGTGAATATAGAAAGAAAATGAACTAAATAAGGCCTTTTCATATATAATAAGAATAAAAAGGTTATCAGGATAATAAAAGGATTTTGTTATGGGTAGCACGATTTATATTGAGCATCTTGGCCATGTGAGTGAATATTTTGGACTTGGTATTCAAATTGTTACAGCATTTCTTCTTGGTGGGGCCATTGGGATAGACCGTCAAAAGAAGCTCAAGCCCGCTGGCATCAAAACTAATATGCTAATTTGCATTGGCTCGACCCTTTATACAGCTGTCTCTCTTCTGATGATTCAAAAATATGGTGGAATGGTCGACCCTAATAGGGTTGCCGCCCAAGTTGTAAGTGGTATTGGTTTTCTAGGCGCTGGCGCAATTATGAAAGGTGGACTTGGTGTTGTGGGACTAACCACAGCGGCCACTATATGGGTTGTTGCAGCAGTAGGAGTTACAATTGGTATGGGATATCCCGTAGTAGCTGGTATATTTACTCTTACTATTCTTGTTATTCTTAAAATCCTTGGACCTGTTTATGAATTCTTTGAAATTCCTCAAAACTTTTTTGTGGAAGTCCTTACTCAAGGGGAATGTGAAGATCTTATTCGACAGGCCATTTACCGAGAAATACATAATACCAAAGTAGATCTTGTGAAAGAACAATATACTCAAGATCAAAATCTCTATCTTTATACATTTCAAATTAATCTTCATAGTAAGCAAATCAATGATCTTATCAAAATTTTAAATGAATACATTCAGGTCAAAAGAGTGAATCATTTTAATCTCGGGCAGCCAGGAGATGAGAGAGATATTGATTAATTAAAGCTTAGGTATAATAAACTTAAGAGTGCCGTTATCATACTGACTTACGATTTTTCTTGAGTCAACGATTTCAGGAACATTGATTTCTTGTTGGAACGTTTCAGATCGAGAGGTTCGATTCACTGTGTTGGTTTGAGGATCTTCAGTTCTGTCTTGAAACCTTCGCGTGAGTGATACTGTAATCTTTCTCTTGTCACCGCTAAGGTTGACTGTCTCTTTTTCATGCTCTGGAACTTGAATACTGACTTCGTAACTTGGGCCAAGATCAATAACCTCTGGGGTTAGTCTGGTAGATGTGTAGAATTCATCTTGCGCGAGGGTTTGGATATAATTTTTCTCTGCTTCAAAAGATTTCTTAATACTATCCAATTCAAGCTTGTTCCTCTTTTGTATTTCTTCAAGGGCCTTTCGATGCTGCTCAATGAGGCTTGTATATTTTTCTTTGAAGACATCTTCTTTTTGCTTTAAAAGAAGTTTTTGATTCTCTTCTTGCTTAGTTAACTGTGTAACGTTATTAGTCGCTAAGGTTTCCTGATCAACGAGAAATTTTCCCTGAAGCTTTCTCATCTCGTCTAAATGGGTATCTTTTAGTGTATTACGCTCTTTGAGTTGCTGTAGTTCTGTATTGGCGATTTCATTTTTAAAAAGCTTTTCTTTACTGGATAGTTTAAACTCATTCTCTCTTTCTAAAGAATTAATTTGATGTTTAACCTCTTCTCTTTTTTGAGAGAGTTCTAAATTTGTTTGGGTTTGGAGTTTTTGAAGATCAACCTTGCTTCGATGCGCCATTTCTTCTGAAGTTTCTTCAAATTTACCTTTAATATCAAAAAGTTTTTGATCAAGTTGATTTTTTTCATTCAAATATTGATCTTCATTTTTAAGTTGAAATTGGTGAAGTCCTTCTTCAAGCTTGGAAGTTTGCTCTTTAATGTTCTGATCAGCTTCTTCTAATATTTTTTGTGATCTTTCCGTGTCGGAAATAAGAAGGTCATTGTACCTCATTCTTTGAAGTTCAACTTTTTCTTTACCCTCTTCTTGAGCGATAGTTTTTCTATCTTCGTAATAATCATTTATCTTCTGGATTTCTTTTTCTTTTAAGTTAATCTTATTCTTAAGATTTTCATTAAGCTTACGCATGTAGGATTTATTTTCATTGCTTTCATTTTTTATATCCAAAGCGAATTCCTAAGGTTGCTCACTCTTATTCATCTCTATTTCTAAAGATTTGTAAGGTGAAGGACAAATTTTTTTAAAATCTCCCGTATATCCTGGACAATGCCATGACTTAAGGAGATCAAGCCTTATACTGGTGCTTCCTCCATGATAAGCAAGATAGGCACTAGGAAAAAGAGATGAGGTGACCACATAAGGTTTATTATCTTGAGGAAGATTTCCTTGTGGCTGAACAAGGTATTGATAGACTCTATATTCAGAGTAACAGTATGGGCTAAAAATGAGTGCAATTAAAAAAAATACGTTCCTCATTTATTGTAAGTCGGGCCTTTCATCTATGATCTGACCTTCTACCAAATTGAGAAAGGCCTTCATTAGAATTTCTTTTTCTTCATCTAATAGTGAATGAATAATTGTTTTTTTTCTTTCGAGGTCTTTGTGCATTTCCAAGCGACAAAGAATTTTTTTAGCGGCCGCCTTTTCCTTTTTTGTAAGCTTCGTAGACTTGAGGTCATAAATTCTTCTAAGCCATACATCATCAAAAAGAGGATAAAAGCCTTTTGTACCAATTCTAATTAATGACTTTAGCGTTTCATCTTTTATGTATCCTAGTCCTTTCAATTTTATCCCCTTTAATGAAATATCCTGTTTTCATTCTAATGATTTTTAAAGAGAGAATGCAGAGGGTACACTTTTCCTGAACCTAATATTAGGGAGTTAAGCCAATATTAGTAATAACTGATTCTATTGGTAGGAAAACCTGTTCTATTGAAGTGAAACTAATTTGATCATAAAATGAGTTAAGGGAAAGTTTTTCCCAAAATACATGGTTTAAAAGGAATTAAGCCTTATGAGAAATTTAGTTTTTGCTCTTCTATTATTACCTCTCAATGCATTTGCACTTGTCGAATATGATGATTCCACTGCTGGATCTTTTACACCGACTCAAGTGAAAAAAGGCGTCCCATCCGCTAATACAACCATTAAAAGAAACGCACCTCCTGCAAGTTCCTCTAGAGGATCTTCTGAGATGTTTTCTTTAAATATGGGGTATCAAAATCTTGATATTAGTGATGACTTTGGACAGGGGAGTATTCATCAGTATACTTTTGATGCTCACTTTCAAACCGGTTTTAATATTTACATGGACTTTCATCATTGGATGGGCTCAACTTCAAGTACCGATATTAATGAGAAGAGCTCTACAGAGCAAGGAAACCCAAGAGTAAAAATTGGATTTAATTGGTTTAAGATTGGGAGTGCAGAGGATCTCGCTACGATCGACCTAATAGGTGGAGTTGATTTTGGCCATTCAAGCTCTTTATTTGCCAGAGGGAGCACAAATCAATTTTATGGTATTGAAACAACCAAAAGATATCACAATTTTGTAATCGGTCTTTCTTATACCTACACTCTTACAGGGGCCAGCGATAATGAGGAAGAAATGGATGTCGGCGATATGAAGACTATTTTAGCCTCTGTAGGATGGAAGGCCACACCTGATATAGGCTTTGCTATAGAAGCCGCAAGGACCACAATTGATGAAAGTGATAATATTGGTCGAAATTATTATCTTAAGGAATCTATTAGCTATGGTTATATTTCGCCCAAATTGCTTTTGGGGATTTCTCCTCTTGTTCATCTTGAGATGGGGGCTCTTTTTAGAAGTCAAAGACCCGATGTAAATGAAGACATCCTTAGAGCAAGGCTCTACGATCAAAAAGGGCTCTATGGGAATTCTCTGTTCACAAAATTAATTCTCTCCATCTAGGAATGTATATGGAAAGGCTAGAGCCACTTTATTTTTGTCTAGAATGTAAAAAAGTAGTTCCTAGTGTTCAGTCCCTTCTTTTTATTGAGGAGCGATCCAATAAAGGATTTTGTACTGAATCTTGTATTGAAAAATTCTATGGGCCCATTGTTCAGCATTTTGATCATTACGAGAGAGAAAAAAGAATAAAACTATCTATAGAAAATGAAAATCTAGATTACCTCCTTGATGATTTAAATCTTATGAACAAAGCGCTTTATGGACCTGATGAGGTTTGGGAGTTAAAAAACTCATTTGGAGAGTCTATTTTCTCTCAAATTAAGTCTATTGATAATATTTATATCATTGTTCTATGCTTTACTTACCATAATCGCCCTAGTTTTATTATTAATACAGTTATTACGGAGTCAAAAAGTCTCATGGCGGCCTATCAAATTGGCGCTAGGCAAACTCTAAGTCGAAGTAGTATCAATCCTCATCTTTACTCCTATCTTAAAAATAAAATAACGGATAATGCTCTTCTCAATAAATTAGAAAATAAAAAAAATGATTATCTTTCCGATCTTTTAAAACTCAAAGAAAGAAATGATTTTTCAACAGAGTCTTATTCCTATTACGAGCAAAACCTAAAGGACACTTTAGAGGCTCCAGATGAGGTTTATAAAAAAGAAAATAATGGCGATGTTCTATACACTTACGTGAAGTCCTATATCGACACTAAATCAAAATCAAACTACTTTTACTATGTTTTATGCTTAGATCTAGAGCCTAAAAGTGGCGCAGGAATGGAAAGTGTTCATCCTTTCTTTGCGTTTCCTTCAAAAAGCCACACAGTCTATGAAATGTTTCGAAATGGTGAGTTACTCGTAGGTAATTTTAAAAATTAAAAATTGTGAAGGGTGTACTCACCGACACTCTTGAAGGCGTTACAATGAGCTCCGCCATCATTTTGTAGGTTATCCATACATCGAATATAGGCCTCGACTGCATTCATCTCAATATTGTAAGGATAAGGGAAAGAGTATGATTTATCTTGAATGATCATAACTCCGGTTACCTTGTATTGTGAGTAAAGATATTTGCCATAATACATTCTATTTTTTTGCAATTTAATCGAAGAAATATCATTACTTTTGGCAAAAATACATTGAGGTGTTCCTAGATATATTGAACTATAGCTTCCATTAGGTGAGTGAAGAGGAATAAAGCAAATTCTATTATCGTAATTTAGGTTTTGAACTTGAAAGTAGATATTGGTATCTATGGTTTGGTTTTGGCATATATTAAAACGACCAGATAAATGAGATGAAAATTGCTCAAAATTATTTACTCTATCCATACTCCAATTACAATGGGAAGCTTGAGAAGGGACTAAAATATGATCAGTAGAGTTAGATGGGTAAGTAAAATTTGGTGAACTAGGTGTATAGGATTCACTTGAGGATTCAGAAGACCCAATCTCGTTGTAGACTGCCCTTTGAGTTCGAGGGGCATCACAAGAAGTCAGAAATAATAATAGGATCAATAATATTTGTTTTTGCATTAAAATACCTGACTATTTATCGTCCATATAAATTATTTTTTTAGAGGAAGTTTTAAATAACTTTCTCTTTTGGTCGATAATTATAACGTGAAAAAACTATTCTTTTCATTAAGTATTTTAGGGATCTTAGTAGTTTCAGGCTTCTTTTATTTTCAGTATCTTGAATTCCCTCTTCAGTACTATAAGGCCGTTAATCAGCGTCAGGGATTAGAAAATGGGCTTCTTAAACTCAAGGAGATC